>DATECU010000032.1:0-14327 GCA_035286745.1 Vicinamibacteria bacterium
GGCGGGCCGATTCGGGGCATTGAATCCCAGGCCCCTTGGGCATCCATTCCATTGGATTCGGCCAAGACAGCGCCGTCACTAACCCGTTTGGAATCAGCGCGTTGGCCATGCGCTCGCTCTGGCATTCAGCTTGCAGGCCAAGGCGGCAACGTCTCCAGCCGTTGCCCTGACCTGGGTTCCGTCCCGTTGTTTTCTTGAGGAGGAGAAATGAGACGAGTCTTGCTGCTCGCCGTCGCCCTGCTGGTGGGCTCATCCCCTGGCGCCCTGGCGCAGCTTGCCAGCGGCAACATCTACGGCCGCGTCCTCGACGAGTCGGGGGCCGCGATGGCCGGAGCTACGATCACCCTCACCGGCACCACCATCGGTGCCCGCTCGACCATCGCCGGGACCCAGGGGGATTTCCGCTTCCTCGAGCTGCACCCCGGGACCTACAAGCTGGTGGTGAGCCTGACTGGCTTCACGACGGTGAGTCGCGAGGTGCTGGTCAGCACCGGATCCAGCGTGACCCTCTCGCTGGCCCTGAAGGTCGGGAACATCGAGGAGAACCTGGTGGTGACCGCGGAGACCCCGGTGGTGGACAGCAAGCGGGTCGGAACCAGCACCACCTTCAGCCAGGACGAGCTGCTCAAGGTGCCCAACTCCCGCGACCCCTGGGCCCTGCTGCGCACCGTCCCCGGCATGGTCCTCGACCGCGTCAACATCGCCGGCAACGAGAGCGGCCAGCAGTCCGCCTACCGCGCCAAGGGAGCACGAGGCGCGGATGGCGTGTGGAACCTGGACGGCGTGAACATCACGGACATGGCGGCCACCGGTGCCGCCCCCACCTACTTCGACTACGACGCCTTCGAGGAGATCCAGATCTCGACCAGCGGCAACGACATCCGCCAGCCCACCTCCGGCGTGGGCATCAACCTGGTCAGCAAGCGCGGCAGCAACAGCTTCCACGGCACGGTGCGTGGCTACTTCACCCATGACGACCTGGAGTGGTCCAACGTCCCCGGCGAGCTGGCGGCGCGGACGCCACCGGTCACGCCAGCGACCGCCGACCACAACCGCCAGATCGCCGACTACGGCGTCGACTTGGGCGGTCCCATTCTCAAGGACAAGATCTGGTTCTGGGGATCGTACGGCAAGCAGGACATCCGCCTGGTCCGGAGCGCAGGGTCGATCATCGACAAGACCCTGCTCATCGACACCAACATCAAGCTGAACTGGCAGGCCAGCAGCAAGGACATGATCAGCGTCTTATGGTTCCGCGGGGCCAAGCAGAAGTTCGGCCGCGCCACCGGTGCCGCCCAAGTCGAGGCCGCCACCGCCGTCTGGAACCAGGACGACAACTACCCCGAGGGCGCGCCTCCCGGCCTTTGGAAGATCCAGGACGACCACGTCTTCAGCCCCAGCCTGTTCGTGACCACCAAGTACGCCTACTACGGAACCGGCTTCAAGCTGGAGTCCTCCGGCCCCATGGACCAGCAGGCCGGCATCAGCGCCCTCCAGGGTCAGACCTTCGGCTCCACCCGCAGCGTCTACTACCTGCGGCCGCAGCACACGGCCAACCTCGACGGCAACTACTTCCGGAACGCGTTTGGCGGAACCCACGAGGTCAAGTTCGGCGTCGGCTACCGCCGGACCAGCCAGGAGGCCTTCACCGTCTGGCCGGGGGACAAGGTCGTGGGCTACGAGAACTCCGCAACCGACAAGCGGGCGCGGCTCTATCGCGACGGCCTGGGCAAGGACCAGAACAGCTACTGGAGCCTCTACCTGGGCGACACCTTCGAGCGCGGCCGGCTGACCCTGAACGTCGGCGTCCGCTACGATCGCCAGTCGGGCAAGGCCCTGCCGAGCGCCATCGAGGGCAACACCGCCTTCTCCAACCTGGTGCCGGGCATCGACTTCGCAGGCTACGACGCACCCTTCACCTGGAGCGACGTCTCCCCCCGCGCCGGCTTCACGCTGGCCCTCGACCAGAGCCGCAAGACCGTGGTGCGCGCCAACTTCGCCCGGTACGCGGGCCAACTGGGTACCGAGGCCGCCTATCTGAACACCGCCGGCAGCGTGGGCTTCGCCGACTACCGCTGGACCGACGCCAACGGCGATCACTTCGCCCAGCCGAGCGAGGTCAATACCGGCGTCCCTCCCATCACCTTCGGTGGCGGCTTCAACCCCGCGAGCCCCACGGCGGTGACCTCACCAAACCGGTTTGACGCCGACTTCAAGGCCCCCATCACGACCGAGTTCGTGGTGGGCTTCGATCGCGAGCTGGCGCCCAACCTCGGGGTGTCAGTCGCCTACGCCTACCGGCGCTACACCCGGTTCTCGGCCACGCCCCGCCTCAACTTCACGGATGCCGACTACGCACCCGGAACGGCGGTCACCGGCACCCTGCCGGATGGTACGCCCTACGGCATCCCCACCTTCATCCCGAACGCCACCAAGGTGACCGCGGCCGGTGGTGGACGTCTCTTGACCAACCGCGAGGGCTACAGCCAGCAGTTCGGCGGCCTCGATCTGGCCATCACCAAACGACTTGCCAACAAGTGGATGTTCCGCTTGGCCGCCGGCTACAACGACCACACCGAGCACTTCGATGGAACAGCCCGCACCGGCGGAGGCCAGTTGACCCGTCTGGACGGAGCCGCGCTCGTCAACGGCGGTCAGGTGGCCGAGATCACCGGCGGCAGCGGCGCAGGTGACGTAGCGCTCAACGCCAAGTGGAGTGCCAACGTCTATGCTCTCTACCAGCTTCCCTGGAGCTTCGAGATTGCGGCCAATGTGTTCGGCAAGCAAGGGACGCCTTTTCCCATCTACAAGAACGTAGCCCTGGGTCAGGACGGTTCCAACCGTGTCTTGGTCTCGCCCGAGGTGGACACCTTCCGGTTCGACGACGTCTGGAACGTCGACTTGCGTTTGGCGAAGAACTTCAAGGCGGGGGGCGTTCACCTGACGCTGGCGGCGGACATGTTCAACGTACTCAACACCAACACCGCGATCAACCGCCAGCGCAACCAGGGCTCCACGGCCTTCAACCAGATCACACAGAACGTGAGCCCGCGCATTCTGCGCTTCGGCCTCCGGCTGGGCTTCTAGCAATCACCGCCTAGCGGACCTTCGTACCCGGCCCCGGAGGTCAATCCTCCGGGGCCGCCCTGTTTCTACGGCCGCCAGCAGGTGGCGGCGCGGCAGGTGGCGAAGGCGGCGGCGCGCCGGGCGAAGGCCTCGAGATCGGCCGGGGCGACCCGCCGGCGGAGATTCGTGAGCTGGTAGGGGTCGGCGCGCATGTCGTACAGTTCGACCTCGTCGGAGTCGGCGTAGAGCCAGTCGGCGGACCTCAAGCCGTACTGCTGAGCCGGACCAGCGTAGTTCTCGAGGTAGGCCTCGCTGCGCCAACCGGCGGGGGGCTTGCCGCGCAGGAACGGAGCCAGCGAACGGCCGTCGACGCTGTCCGGCGCGGGAAGGCCGGCCAGCTCGACCAGGGTGGGCGCCAGGTCGATGTTCAGGGTGAGCGGTTCCGCGGTCCCCACCGGCACCCCCGGTCCCCGCACGTAGAGAGGGACGCGGATCGACTCCTCGTAGAAGCTCTCCTTGCGGGCCACCGCCCGGTGCTGGCCCATGAGCAGGCCGTTGTCCGAGGTGAAGACGACGTAGGTGCGCTCGAGCTGGCCGCTCTCCGCGAGGGCCTGGGTCACCGCGGCCAGCATGTCCTCGACCGCGGCCAGGCTGCGCATCCGCCAGCGCTGAAGCTCATCCAGTCGGTCGATGTCTGCATCGGTCAGGAGGGGGAGGATCCGCACCCAGGCCGGCTTCTCCCGGACGTCGCCCTCGTTGAAGGATGGAACGCGTGGAGCCAACTCGTGGCGAAACTCCCCGCTGTGGCGCTCCGCGTACCAGGCTGGGAGGTGCGGCGCCTGCGGCGCCAGATACAGGAAGAACGGCTCCGGCCTCCCGGCCTGGCCGCGGATAAATGCGACCGCCTGCCTGGTTTCGCGGTCGGCACTGTAGTCCTCGGGCTTCGAGCCGTAGCGAACCACGTTGCCGTTCTCGTTCACCCAATAGTTGAAGTAGCGTCCGTCCTCCATCGCCGTAAGGTGGCCGTGCCAGTCGTCCCAACCCGGTGGGATGTAGCCGTCGCTTGCGCCCCGGGGGTATGCGTTCAGGTACTTGCCGACGAGCGAGGTGCGGTAGCCGGCCGCCTTGAGCCAGGTGGCGAGGGTCGAGCCCTCGCTGCGGCGGAAGGCCGGGAAACCTCCGTCAGGCAGGTCGTTGTAGAGGACGCCGTGGTTGTGGGCGTACTGCCCGGTCAAGATGGAAGCGCGGGAAGGGCCACAGAGGGGCTGCGCCACGTAGGCGCCGGTGAAGCTCAAGCCCCCGCGGGCGAACTCCTGAAGTCGAGGCATGCGGTCGGTGGTGGGGACATCGAGGTCGTCGGCGACCACCAAGACGAAGTTGGGGCGCACCGGCGGGGGTGTCGGTGCTACCGGAGTGGCGGGCGACGCGCCGCTGCCACAGCCCAGGCTGGCGAGGGAGGCGGCCCCTCCCAGGACACAACCGAGAGTGGTTGGGTCCATAGTCCGGCGTTCCATCCCTCCGCCGGTGCGGCCTCTGTCGTCGCCCGCTCTCATTCGCCCCCCCGTCGTTGACGAGGGCGCAGGCTACCCCCAGGCGCGGAGCCACGTCAACGGGGGGGGCACCGGCGGGACCGGAGGGCCGGCTGGCGCCGTCCGCGCAGTCCGATCACCCGAGCTCAGACGCCGATCGTGATCACCACCTCGCTGCCGCGGATGGCGGCGGGGAAGGACGCGAGGGCGCGGGCAGCGGGGCCGTTCACGACCTGACCGGAGACGGTGAAGCGTGAGCCGTGGCACGGGCAGTCGAGGGTCGCGCCGGCCACCGCCGGCAGTCCGACTGTGCAGCCCTGGTGGGTGCAGACGCGCGATACCGCGACCACCTCGCTGGTCGAGATGCGCGTCACCGCGATTGGCGTGCTGAGGCCACTGACGAGAACGACTGACGCCGCCACGGTCTCGCCCACGCCCATGAGCGGCAGGCGGACCTCGAGCGCCGGAGGCGGGCTGGGCGTCGGGCTGGGGGTGGGAGAGGAAGGCGACGTGCTCCCGCCGCAGGCCGCGAAGCCGCCGGCCACGGTCGCCCCCGTCGCCATCGCCACGAACTGCCGCCGACTGGTCCTCACCTCACCGCTCCCAGGCGATGCACCAGGCCTGCGCAGGCCCGGAAGCCGCTCTTCTGCCCTCCCTCCCGGTCGTTGTTCCAGAGATAGTCACCCGCCAGCAAGGCCGCCCAACGCCCGCCGATCCTGAACTCGACCCCGCCGCCGCCCATCACTCCCAAGCGGTTCGCGGACTCGGCGATCTCCACGTCGAGGACGCCGATGGAGGTCCGCTCCCGGACCAGTCCGGCCAGCGCGCGCACGAAGACGACGGTTCCGCCGGGCCTGCCCAGGCGCAGACCGGGGCCGGCCATCAGCGTGAGGTCGCTGCGATCGAGCCCGGCGCCTTCGCCCCGGTGGGCGCTCAGGTCCACGAAACCGGTGAGGCGGCCGGTCAGCGCAAAGCCGATCCCAGCCTGACCTCCGTGACGGCTGACCCGATCGATGCGAGCCAAGGAGTAGGCGGCGAAGAGGTCGGTCCCCAGGCGATCGGCGGCGCGGGCCGAACCGCCTAACAGAGCCAAGCCGAGACACGCGAGAAGCCCACGTCGCAGATGACGGTCCACGGTTCCTCCCTTCGCGATCAGGTGGTGACGCCCACACCGGGCCCCGGCGTGTACCCCGGGAACAGCGATTCGGCGATGCCGAGTTGGGCCCGCGCCAGCTCCTGGAAGACGTCGCGCCAGTCGACGGTGGCCGCCAGGTCGCGCTCCTGGTAGAGCAGAGACCGCGAAAGACCGGGCCAGCGGCCCAGCACCCGCCCTCCGCGAACCCGGCCGCCCAGGACCATCATGCAGTAGCCAGTGCCGTGATCGGTCCCGGCCGCGCCGTTGACGGCTGCGGTGCGGCCGAACTCGGTGGTCACCAGAAGCGCCACGGTGTCGAGCAGACCGCCCAGATCGGTGGCGAAGGCGGCCAGGGCCTGGCCGAGCGGGCGGTAGTCGTTGCTGTTGTTCTGGAGCTGGTTGGAGTGGGTGTCGAAGCCACCGGACACGTTCACGAAGATGGCGCGAGTTCCCAGGCCCGCCTTGATGAGCTGGGCCGCCTGGCGGAGCGAGCTGCCCACGCTCGCGTTTGGGTAAACGGCCCCGTTGGCCGGGGGCGACGCGGGTGCGCTGAGCAAGGCGTTCACGGCCTCGAAGGTCTCCCGGCCGGTAGCGCCGACCGCGGTACGGTCGGCTTCGTACATAACGCGCAGCAGGGTTTCCGCCTCGGCGCGCCAGTTGCGAGCCCGCAGGTCGAAAGCGGCCAGCGTCTGGGCCACCAGCACCGGCTCGGGGCCCAGGAACGACCGTGGAAGCTGCGACGAGAAGGAGACCGCCTGCGTCACCTGCGAGCCAGGAATCCTGGCGATGGCGCGGTCGAGCCAGCCGGTCGCCGTCCCCTTGTCGCCCGGGGTGCCCGATTCCATGAAGTCCTGGGCATCGAAGTGCGAGCGCGTGACCTGAGGGTTGCCGACCGCGTGCACGAAGGCCAGCCGGCCGTCGTCGAAGAAGGGCAAGAGCGGCGAGAACTCCGGGTGCATGCCGAAGTAGCCGTCGAGGTTGATCACCCCCCCCGCGGAGCCAGGGCGGGGCAGGGCGATGGCGCCCCGCAGGTTGTAGTACTCGGAGTCCGCGTAAGGTGCGCAGAGGTTGAGGCCATCGGCGCCGCCCCGCAGAAACACCTTGACCAGCACTCGCTCGCCGGCTCCGGCGGCCCGAGCGCTGCGCACCATGAGCGAGGACGGCGCCAGGCCGATCCCCACCGCAGCCAGGCCCGCCTCTCGAATGAAGACGCGGCGAGACGGGTCCCAGCTCATGGTCTCACCTCACCTGCATGTCCGGGCTGGCGAGGAGCAGCCCACCCACCCGAGCCGCGACCGGGACGCTGCCCGTCGAGCCGACGCGGGCGGCGGCCGACAGGGTCTCCGCCCGGAGCGTGCCGCCAAAGACCAAACGGTTGATGGTCTCGGCCGCGGAACGCGGGTCGTCCGGGTTGCCACCGGCGTCGCGGACCAGGGAACGCGCGTTGGCGGTGACCCCGGTCATGGCCCCCGACGCCAGGTCGAGCGCGAAGTTCATGCGGGCAAGCTGGGAGGACGGGTTCAGCCAGTCGGCCCCGCGATTGCTGTACCCGGTAGGCGGGTTGCAGGCGTACAGGGGTTGACCCATGTCGGCCAACGCCCGGCGAATCGCAGCCGGATTGGCCACCTCGGCCCCCGCCGCCCGCAGGGCGCTCACGACGTACTCGAAAGGGGTCTTGGGTTTGCGGGTGACGAAGGCCTCGGCCCAAAAGTCGGCGCTGCCGAAGAGGCCGCGGACCACTTGTGCCAGGTCGCCACCGCTGCGGAGGAAGACGTCGGCCACCCGCGCCACCAGGGCCTCCGGCGGGTCGTCGGACACGAAACGCTGGGCCAGCTTCTTCGAGAGGAAGCGGGCGGTTGCCGGGTGGATCGCTAGGTGGTCGAAGAGCTTCTCGACCTCCTCGGCACCGCCGCCCGAGGGCAGGGAGAGACCAAACACCTGCTTGGCCCCGGTGTCGTGGCTTCCCGAGCGGAAGAGATAGCCGCCGCTGGTCGTGAGATTGTCGATGCCATGGCCGGTCAGAACCCGAGAGGCCTCGACCACGTCCCCCTGCGCATAGCCGGCGTCCACGCCCACCGTGTGCAGCTCGAGCAGCTCGCGGCCCTGGTTCTCGTTGATCCCGCCGACCACCCGCCCACCCACCCGGCGCGGCAGCGTGTTCAGGTAGTTGTCGAGGTAGTAGAGCATGGCCGGGTGGAGAGAGGCCGCACCCAGCAGGTCGCGGAAGCGGCCCAGCACGTGCGGCCGGATGGCGTCCCGCTCGTAGGCGGTGATCGCGTAGCGGTCGAAGCCGTCGTTGACGAAGACGTTGAAGTGGTTGAACCAGAAGTCGGTGAGCAGCTCCTGGAGCTGATTCCTCCCGTGGACCGCCCGGATCACCTTCGCACTCGCCAGCTCATCCAGCACCACCCCGGTGGCCCTGGGATCGGCATTGGTGAGGGCCAGGATGCGCGCCGTCGTGTAGTCGAGGGTCGTGAACCGGGAGAGGCGACTGCTCAGTTCCGAATCGGGCTGCGGGTCGAGCTGTTCCTCGATCCACTTGGTGAGACCGTGATCGAGCACGCGGGCAATCTCGCCCGGACGCGGTCCGTATCCTGCGCGGCTCAGCAGGTGCAGTGCGACGCGGGGACCGAGGGTGTCGGGCGCTGGCACGGGGCTCTCTGGAGTACTTGGACAAGCAGCATGCCCGAGAGGTTGGCTCCGCGCAAGCGCAGCCATCGCCCGGTTCGGCCGGCTGGCTGGCAACCGCCATCGGCTGCTTCGCCCTGCCCTGGCAGCACGAAAGAGGCATAATCCTGCCCTCACGTCGCGTCACCTGAGCGAAAGGAGCGAGAGATGAAGACACGACTGTTCCGCGGGGGCTCGACCCTCGGCGCGATCCTATGTCTGGCCACGGTGGTCCACGCCCAGAGCAGAGAGGACGCCCCGAGCGCCCCCAACCCTTCGGTGCCCCCCAGCACGCCGTCGAGCGTCTGGCACCGGCCAGCGGCGATCCTCTATGACAGCGGCCCCCTGATCACGCACCCCGGGGGCGGTGCGGGAGGCGCCGACGCCAGCCGGCTCCAGGTCACCAGCCTGAGCATGACCACGCTCGGCTTCGGCCACCAGATCGCCAACAACAACAGCGTGGCCGAGGACTTCACAGTGCCGGCCCCCGGCTGGGGCCTCACCCAGATCACCTTCTTCGGGTACCAGACCGGATCCACCACCACCTCCACCATCAACGCCGTCCAGGTGAGGCTCTGGAACGGACCGCCTAACGGTGGCGGCACCGTGATCTGGGGAGACATGGCCACCAACCGGCTGGCCAGCACCAGCTTCTCGAACATCTACCGCGATAGCGAAACGACCGTCGGCAACAACTCGCGGCCCATCATGGCGGCGATCGCGACCGTCGCCACCACGCTGACACCTGGCACCTACTGGGTGGAGTGGCGAATGGGGGGTAGTCTCGCCTCAGGCCCCTGGGCGCCGCCGCTCACCGTCCTCGGCCAGACCACGACCGGCAACGCCCTCCAGAACCTGGCCGGCACGTGGGGAACTGCCAACGACGGCGGCACGGGAACACAGCAGGGGTTCAAGTTCATCGTCGAGGGCAACGTGCTGCCCGTCGAACTGCAGAAGATCGAGATCCGCTAGCGCGCCTCTCGGACCGGCCGTGACGTCCGCTCCGGCCGGTCCGAGCTCTCCCTGCGTCGCTGGGCGGCGGTCGCTCAGCGAGCGTCCGTCGAGCCGAACGAGGGCACAGGCCCCACGGTCACTCCGCTGTAGTACGACTGCAGGATCTGCTCCGCGGTCTGCCCTCTGAGGGCCCGCCCTTGAGCGCCGTACTGGCTCATGCCCACGTTGTGCCCGAAGCCGCCGCCGTAGAACACCAGGCTGGCCACGCGATTCGCGCCGTCCCGCGTGA
The DNA here is from genome assembly GCA_035286745.1 of Vicinamibacteria bacterium. Classification (GTDB taxonomy): domain Bacteria; phylum Acidobacteriota; class Vicinamibacteria; order Fen-336; family Fen-336; genus DATECU01. Next base: position 9,641 of record DATECU010000032.1, read on the forward strand.
TCACGAAGGTCGACGGGCTGTTCGGGGCCGAAGTGGCCGCGGTGCCGCCGGGAGTCACGCCCGAGAGCGTCGCCAGCCTGCGCAGATCGGACCAGCCGCTGACCGTGGTCTGCCCCCAGTCGCCGTCGATCGCCGCGCGCATCATGCGCCCGGAGGCTCCTCGCAGCGTGATCTGGATGTCGTCGATCACTGCCGCGCTCGAGGGAACCCCAAAGCTCTCCTTGAGTCGGGACAAGAGCTCAGCGGCGGTGCGGGTGCGCGTCCAACGATGCAGAGAGGTGAGCGGGTTGCCGGTCACCGGGCTGACCTCGGAAGAGCCCGGGTAGACGGTGGTGTAGAACGTGTACACGCCGGCGTCCGTGCTGAGGTCGACGGCCAGCGGATCGGCGCTGTCGTGAATGCCACGCAGGGCCGGGTCCGGGTTGGTACCGGGATAGCCGCCAACCGGAAAGACGTACTCGTTGCTCTCGGTGTGCCCGCCCATGGACGAGGAGTAGAGGGCGGAGACCAGACGGTCGTTTCTGGTGATCACCAGGCCGCTCGTGGACTTGGCGGCGTCCAGGGCCACCGCCGTCTCCGAAGATTGGCCCCGGTAGACCTGCGACGATGTCGAGTCGTCGATGTCGAAGCCCCGGGAGTTGAAACGGCCGATGTTGGCCAACGCATAGCCGCGAGCGGTGATGGCCTGCGCCCTGAGCGCCTCCCGATGGAAGGACCCCAGGCTCTCGTTCACGACCACGCCGGGGACGTAGTTCTCGATGTCCACCAGATTGGCCAGGCGTAGCTTGGCGGGGTCCGCCTCGCTCGCGTAGACCGCCAGCTCCCCGTGGTAAGGAGCCGGCGTGTACTGGTAGACGCCGCCGATGGGGGGCAGCAGCCGGTTCAGCCTTCTGATCGAGTTGACGACCAGGAGCGAGTCGTCCGCCGCGCGCACCCGCAAGGGACCGGGATGGCTGCCCAGGCTCACCCCCTTGAGCGTGATGGCGATCGGCCCGCCCAACGAGGCTCGGGCGAAGGCGAGGCCCTGTCCCGGCCAGCCGACGGCCAGCAGGGCCCCGGTCGCGGGGTCCAGGAGGTCGAAGAACCCGGTGCCTGTGATTTCCACCACGGTGTGGTTGTGGGCGGCCGAGGTCAGGTACTCCGACACCAGGTTGCCGCCGGCGTCGAACGAGCTAGGCGTGATGCCGACGCGGAGGATCTGGGGGGCGAAGGAGGGCGCGGGGTCGAGCAGGACCGGGCCCAGCTCGGGGCGATCTCCAGAGGCGTGCGAGCACCCGCCCTGCTCCTCGATGGTGCGAAAGAAGGCGCGCTCCTCGAGGGCCTGGAGGCGTCGCGCGTCCAGAGGTTCCTGGGACAGGCACGGCGCGCCGGCGGCGGCGATTCCAATCAAGACCAGGGAAGAGACGGCGGTCAGGCGCATGAGGGCCCTCCAGGCGGGTTCCTCCGTCGCGTTGGCGATCGGGTGCCGAGACACTACCCCGGCTCGGGAAGGCCGTCAAGGACCCGCCGCCTGCACTCGTTCGGCGGGCCGGCGGTCAGCCGCTTGCGGCTGTGAGAGCGGCGACCAATTCGGCCGGCTTCCACTCGTTGCCGTTGCAGATGCGAAAGAGCCTGCCCTGGCTGTCGATCACGACCGTACGCAGGTTGTGGGTGAAGCCACCCGCCTCCTCGGAGTAGTCAAGGCCGAACGCCTCGCCCAGGCGCCGGATCTCCGGCTCGCTGCCGCTCGCAAGCCGCCAGTGCACGAACGGGGGAGCGGTCCGCTGGTACGGCATACCGTAGGCGCGGAGCACCGCCGGCTTGTCGTGGCGGGCATCGAAGCTGACCGCGAGCAGGTGCGTGCGCGCCATGAGGGCCGCGTCGGCCGCCAGGGTCGCATGCGCCTGAGCGAAGTTCTTCATCATGAGGGGGCAGAAGTCGGGCAATGGACAGCGGGTGAAGATGAAGGTGACGGCCACCGCCCTCCCGCGGTAGTCGGCCAGGTGAAGGGTGTTGCCGTCCTGGTCGACCAGAGCCACGTCGGGGACCAGATCGCCTGGCTGCGGCTCGCGGGCCTGAGGCGGCACCGTCGCCCCTGGGTCCGGCGTGCCCTTCCTGACCACCACGATCTCCTCGATCCAGTACCGGCTGTCGGGGGCAACCAGGGTGGCCGTGATCCGATCGCCGGGCGCGATGGCCTTGAGGATCGCCTGGTCCTTCTCCAGCACCACGAAAGGCATGGTCATGGCCGGCATGAAGCCGGGGATGTCCTGGTGGGCGATGGTGACCTTGCGCTCTCCGATATCGACCGCCAGCACCTGGCCCGTGATGGGGTAACGTTTGGCGCTGGCGGCCGGCTCGCGCGTGCAGGCGATGGTCGGGGCCAGGGATAGAACGAGGGCCACGCTTCGTGTGATGTGTGCCATGCGCTCACTGTAGGAGGAGGGTCGGCCTCGCGCAAGGGCCGCTGCGAACGGACGGGAAACCACAGAGGCACGGAGGCACAGAGCGCCGGGCGCAAACGACCGGATTCGCCACAAAGACACGAGGAACGGAAGTCGTAGGGCCCCGACCCGCGATCGCCGGCGGCCCGGGCTCGAAGGACCGGTATCGAGCGACCCCTGCGGCGGCCAGGGCCAAGCTCCGCTAGAATGTCGGGCAAGGTGAGCTTCCCGGATCCTCAGCAGCCCGCATTGAGCCAGGACCGCACGGTCCGGGCTCTGATGTCCCTGGTGGAGGAACTGACCGTGGGCCGCGACGAGGAGGGCCTGCTGCACGCCAGCCTGGAGCGGCTGGTGAACGTGCTCGAGCTGTCGGCGGGGGTGACCTTCCTGCTCCAGCCCGATGGCCGGCTGGCCGACGCCGCCACTTTCCAAGCCTCGGTGACCGAGGTGGAGGAGGCGGAGGCGCTGGGGCGCCAGGCGATCGAGAGGGGCCGGCCCGGGGTGCAGGAACTGGAAGGGGCCGGCTGGTGGGCGGCCACCCCCCTGGTAGCCCGCCGGGAAACGTTAGGTGTGCTGACCCTGTTGGAGCTGCGGCCGAACGGCCTGGCGCCCGACCTGGAGCTGCTCCAGGCCCTGGGCAAGCAGCTCGGCACCGGCCTCGAGAACGCTCGCCTCTACGCCGCGCTTCAGGCATCCTCCGAGCGCACCGAGGTCCTGAACCGCATTACCGCCACCCTGGCCTCGAGCCAGGACCTGCGGGCGGCGATCGCCCCCTTCGCTCGGGAGATCTCCCTGATCGAGGGCTTCGACCGGCTGGCCCTTGGCTTCGTCAGCGACTCGGGGGACTACATCGAGGTGGTGGGCCATCCCGAGGACGCCACCTGGGGCCTGGGCAACGTGATCCCGGTGGTGGGCAGCGGGCCGGGTTCGGTGGTGCTCGACAACCGGGCCATCCTGCAGCCCGACCTGCTCCACAGCCACCGCTTCATCGAGGACATGCGGCTCTTGGAGGAGGGTATCCGCGCCTACCTGCTCTTGCCCCTCATCGCCCGGGGCCGCGCCATCGGGGCGCTGGCGCTGGGCTCGGCCAAGAGCGAGGCCTACGACGAGGCGACGCTCGGCCGCCTGCAGCCGGTGGCCGATTCGGTCTCGCTGGCGCTGGAGAACGTGCGCCTCTTCCAGAAGACCCGCGAGCTGTCCATCACCGATGAGGTGACGCCGCTGTACAACCATCGCTTCTTCCACCAGATCCTGGACCGGGAGTTGAAGCTGGTGGACCGCTATGGCTCGGTGCTGTCGCTGATCTTCCTCGACCTCGATCGCTTCAAGCCCATCAACGACCAGTACGGCCATCTGCGCGGCAGCCGGGTGCTACGCGAGGTGGGCTTCTTGCTGCGGGCGGCGGTCCGGGAGACCGATTACCCGGCCCGTTACGGGGGCGACGAGTTCGTGGTCATCCTGCCGCAGACCGAGCGGGTGGCGGCCGAGACCCTGGGGGGCAAGCTGCGCACCCTGATCGAGGGCCACACCTTCCTGCAAGAGGAGGGCATCAACGCCAAGCTGGGAGCGTCGTTTGGCGTCGCCACCTATCCCACCGAGGTCCGCAGCAAAGAGGCCCTGATCCGCCTGGCCGACAAGCGGATGTACGAGGAGAAGGACCGGCGCCACGGCGCACGCCCCTGACCGGGGCGGTGGCGGTGCCGGTCGAGCCCGCTACCGGGGGCTTGCGGGCCCGCTGACGGCGCGGCCCTCCACCCGAAAGGCGGAGATCAGCGTGGTCAGGCTCTCGGCCTGATTCGCCAGGTGTACGGCGGCGCGCGACAGCTCTTCGACGGTGGCCAGGTTGTCCCGCGCGCTGGCCGAGATGCGATCCATGGCCGCCATCACCTGCTCGCCGCCGCGTTTTTGGTCCGCGGTGTCGTGCGAGACCTCCTGGGTCATGCGGTTCATCTGCTCGACGGCTTGCACGATCTGCCCGCTGCCCTCGGCCTGCTGCTGGGTCGCCAGGTTGACCTGGCCGGCGACCCGGTTCATGTGCTCGACCCCGACCCGCACGTGGCGCCCGCTCAGGGCCTGCTCGGCGGTGGCGGCCGTGGCTTCGGCCATGATGCGGCTGATGTTCTCCATCGCGCTGCGGATGCGCTTCGAACCGAGGGCTTGCTCGCGCACCGCGGTGGTGACCTGGCCGGTGGCGGCGTTCATGTCGGCAACCGTGCGCATCACATCGGCCGAGGCGCTGGACTGGCGGGCGGTGGAAGCGGCGA
>DATECU010000033.1:0-8915 GCA_035286745.1 Vicinamibacteria bacterium
ATCCTGGTGAACAACGCCGGCTGGGATCGCCTGGGCTTCTTCCTCGACACCGAAGAAGACACCTGGGACAAGATCATCAACCTGAACTTCCGGGCTCTCCTCTACACCTGCAAGGCGGTGCTGCCGAGCATGGTGGCGAGGGGTCAGGGCAAGGTGGTGAACATCGGCTCCGACGCCGGGCGCGGGGGGTCCATGGGGCAGGCGGTGTACTCGGGCACCAAGGGTGCGGTGATCGCCTTTTCCAAGACGCTGGCCCGCGAGATGGCGCGCGCCAAGATCAACGTCAACGTGGTGTGCCCCGGGCTCACCGAGACCCAGCTCTTGCAGGACAGCCGGGACCAGCTCCCCAAGATCATGGACGCAGTGACCCGGGCCATTCCCTGGGGTCGCGTAGGCCGGGCGGAGGAAGTGGCGGAGGTGGTGGTGTTCCTGGCCTCGCCGGCCGCCGACTACATCACCGGCCAGACCCTGTCGGTGAACGGCGGCTTGACCATGATGTGACGGCGACTCGTCCGCCAGGCGATAGGCGCAGGCGTGAGCAGGAGGGATGTCTTGACGACGGAAACCGGCTCGGCGCCGGCCGGCGACCCGCTCCGCGCCCTGGCCCTGGCCCTTGCCCCTCGCCCGGTGGTTCTGGTCGCCACCCTTTCGGCAGCGGGCAAGTTGAACGTGGCGCCGTTCAGCATGGTGACGCCGCTTTCGGTCGAGCCGCCGCTGCTGGGCCTCGGCATCTCGCCCCGGCGTGAGGGCGGCCTCAAGACCACGCTCACCAACATCATCGAGACCGGCGAGTTCGTGGTGAACACGGCCGGCGAGGCACTGCTCCCGGCCGCCGTGGCCGCCTCGCTCGACGCCGGGGAGCCGGGGCCCAGGCGGTTCGAGACCGAGCCCAGCGAGATCGTGCGGCCACCCTGCATCGCGGGGGCGGTGGCCCAACTCGAGTGCCGCCTGGTGGAGATTCTGCGGCCCGGCGGTTCTTCGACCCGCCTGGTGGTGGGCCAGATCGTCCGCTTGCACTTTGGTGATACCCTCCTCGGCAACCAAGCCGGTGCCCACACCGAGGCGCTTCCCGGACACCTGGCCATGGAGGCTCCCGGGGTTCACCAGTTCCTGGTCGGGGGAAGGCTGCTCCGGGTGGCGGCGGAAGGCGTCGGCTCGGCAGGCGCCGGGCGCCACCGGTAGGCGCGCCGGCAGAAAGGCCACAGCATGGACTTCGAGCACGTGAGCTACGCGAGTGACGGCGCGGTGGCGCGCCTGGTCCTCAAGAGACCGCCTCTCAATATCCTGGACCTGCCCATGATCGGCGAGGTCAATCGAGCCCTGACCGAGGCGGCCACCGAGCCCGCGCTCAGGGTTCTGGTCATCTCCGCCGAGGGCAAGGCCTTCTGCGCGGGGGTCTCGGTCGAGGATCACCTGCCGCCCAAGGCCCGTCCCATGATCGTCGCCTTTCACGAGATCTTCCGCCGCTTGCGCGCCCTGCCCTGCGCGACCATCTCGGTGGTCCAGGGTGCAGCGTTAGGCGGAGGCTGCGAGCTGGCCTGTTTCGCCGACCTGGTGGTGGCGGCGGACACCGCCAGCCTGGGGGTGCCCGAGATCAAGCTGGGGGTGTTCCCACCGATCGCCGTCGTCCACTTCCCGGACCGCATCGGCTGGACTCGGACCTTGCAGCTCATCACCACCGGGGAGGTGCTGGCTGCCGCCGAGGCCCACCAACTGGGCCTGGTGGACCGGGTGGTGCCGCAGGGCAACCTGGCCGCGGCGGTGGAGGCGGCGGCCGGCAAGTTCAAAGAGAAGAGCGCCGCCGCCATTCGTCTGACACGAAGGGCGGCCATGGTGGCGGGCGGCGACTTCGAGGCGCGGCTCACCGAGGTGGAGAACCTGTTTCTGGACGAGTTGATGGAGACCGAGGACGCGATCGAGGGCCTCAAGGCTTTCATGGAGAAGCGCGCGCCCGCCTGGAGGCACCAGTAGGCCGTGGCGGGCTCGCTGCTGGCGCCGGTAGAGCCGCTCTTTCGCGCCCTGGCCGCCACCGTGGTGCCCGAGGCGGAGCGGCTCGACGAGAAGGGCTGGCGCGACCTCGGCGCGCTGGTCGAAGACGCTCTGTCCGATCGCCCGGCCGGCATGCGCCGGCAGCTCGTGATGCTGATCCGGCTGCTGGGCATCCTGCCCCTGTTCCGCTTCGGCCGGACCTTCGGGGGGCTTGACGCCGAACGGCGTCTCCGGTTCCTGGAGTCCATCCAGGAGTCTCCGCTGCTCTTGCTGCGCCGCGGCTTCTGGGGGCTGCGCACCCTGGTCCTGCTCGGCTATTACGGCCGGCCGGAAGCGCGGCCCGAGATCGGCTACCGGGCCGACCCCAGGGGCTGGGAGGTGCGCCGATGATCGAGAAGACCTGCGACGTGGTGATCATCGGTTCCGGTGCCGGAGGAGGTACCGTCGCCAAGGAGCTGGCGCCGCTGGTGCGCGAGGGGCTCAAGGTGCTGGTGCTGGAGCAGGGCGCGCGCTTCCGCGACGACGAGTTCACGGGCCGCGAAGTCGAGATGGCGCGTGAGTTATACGAAGACGCCGGCGGCTTCCTGACCGCCGACGGCACCATGACCCTGGCCTTCGGCCGCGCCTACGGCGGCTCCACGGTCGTCTACACCGGCACCTCGCTCATCGCACCGGAGCGGGTGATCGAACACTGGGGCGTGCCCGAGCTGAGCCATGGCGACCTCGAGGTGCGCTCCCGAAAGTACATGGAGGAGAACCACGTCCACCTCCTGGAAGAGGGGCTGCTCAACGACAACAACAAGCTGTTCGTGGCCGGCTGCCAGAAGGCGGGCTATGAGGCTCGCCAGTTCCCGATCAACGTCAAGGGTTGCCGGGGTTCCAGCCTGTGCAACCTGGGCTGTCCCAACCTGGCCAAGCAGGGCACCCATCGGGTCCAGCTTCCGGAAGCAGAGAGGGCGGGCGTTCTGGTGGTGACCCGAGCCAGCGCGCTCAGGATCGAGGATCGGGCGGTGGTGGCGCGGGTGGCCGAGAAGCCTGATGGAGCCAAGGGCTTGCCCTCGGAGTGGGCGCCCGGCGACTACCGCATTCGGGCCGGGATCGTGATCGTGGCCGGCGGGTCGATCGGTTCCCCGGCCCTTCTCCTGCGCTCGGGCCTTCCGTCCCCCCTGCCTCGCCTGGGGGAGGGCTTCACCTGCCACCCGGCCCACATCCTGGTGGGCGAGCACACCCGGCCCATCAGCAACGACGTGGGCCACCCCAAGAGCTTCTATCTGGACCGGGCGGTGGAAGAGGGCTTCGTGCTCGAGACCTGCATGTACTTCCCCTTCACCACCGCCAAGAACCTGGCCGGCTTCGGTCCCGACCACAGCCGCCTGATGCGCGCTTTCCCACGCTTGCAGATGATCCTGGTGCTGGCCTGCGACCACGCGGTGTCGGGGAACCGCATAACGGTAGACGGAGAGGGCAAGCCGGTGGTGCACTACCGCTTTGGCGCAGACGTCATCGCCTCCCTGGTCCGCGCCACCCGGGCGGCGGCCCGGATCTTCTTCGCGGCCGGGGCGGTGGCCGTTCACGCGCCTTCCGGCGCCCGGACCCTGATCGAGGCCAAGGACGCAGGCCAGATCGACGCCCTGATCGACGTCAAGCACTTCAAGCTGGGGAAGGTGGCGGTGTCCGCCGCCCACCTCATGGGGGGCTGCGCCATGGGCCGATCGAGCGCCGACTCCGTCACCGACGGCTGGGGCCGCGTGCACGGCATTCCCTGGCTCCGGGTGGCCGACTCCAGCCTGTTTCCGGACTCCCTCGAGATCAACCCCTACCTCAGCATCATGGCCCTGGCCGATCGGGTGGCCGAGAAGGTCAGGGCGGAGGCTCGGGATCTGCTGGCGGCCGGGAGGGCGTCGTGAAGATGACCGGCGGCGAGATCGTGGTGCGGGCTCTCGAAGACGAGGAGATCCCCTTCACCTTCGGCATTCCCGGCACCCACAACATCGAGCTGTACGACGCCCTGGCCCGCTCCGAGAAGGTGAAGCCGATCCTGGTGACCGACGAGCAGAGCGCCTCGTTCATGGCGGATGCCGTTTGGCGGGCTTCCGGGCGCCTGGGCTGCGCGGCGGTGGTGCCCGGGGCCGGCCTCACCCACGCCATGTCCGGGATCGCCGAGGCCTTCATGGACGGCGTGCCCATGCTGGTCCTGGGTTGCGGCATTCGCCGCGATACCCGTCGCGCCTTCCAGCTCCACGACGTGGATCAGCAGGCGCTGGCCGCCCCGGTCACCAAGGGTTGCTTCCTGCCCCAGCGCGGCGAGGAGATCTACGCCACCATCCGCCGGGCCTGCCGTCTGGCGCGCCAGGGACCTCCCGGCCCGGTCTTCGTCGAGATCCCGGCCGACCTCTATCTCTTCCGCCACCACCCCGCCTTCGAGGCTTTCCAGGAGGCGCCGCCGGCGCCGCCCACCGGATCGGGCGCCGAGTTGGACCAGATGGCGGCGCTGCTCGGCAAGGCCCAGCGGCCGCTCCTGTACGTGGGGTTAGGCGCCGCCGGCTCCGGCGCCGACCTGGTGGCGCTGGCCGAGAAGCTGCAGGCGGTGGTGGCTTCGACCTTCCAGGGCAAGGGAGCGTTCCCCGAAGAGCATCCTCTCTTCCTCTGGCCCGGCTTCGGTCAGGCGGCGCCGGCTTTCGTGCGCAAGGTGGTGGCCGACTGCGATCTCACCCTGGCTCTGGGCTGCCGCTTCGGCGAGGTGGCGACCGCCAGCTACGGTCTTACCCCGCCCCAGCCGCTGATCCACGTCGATATCGACCCCGGAGTGCTGGGGCGGAACTATCCGGCCGCTCTCGGAGTGACGGCCGATGCCGCCAGCCTGGTCCGGGAGCTATTGCCGCGATTGCCCACTCGTGCTCCTAACGACGCCGTGCGACGGAGCATCGGCGAGGGACAGCGGGCTGTGTGGCGGGACTGGGAGGCCGGCAAGAGCGCCGAGAGGGTGACGCCGGCCCTGCTGCTCCGCTCCCTGCAAGAGACCTTCGGTGGCGACGCCATCTTTACCACCGACAGCGGCAACGGCACCTTCCTGGGCATGGAGTGCCTGCGCCTCAACCGCCCCGGGCGTTTCCTGGCCCCTGTCGACTACTCCTGCATGGGTTATGCGATACCGGCGGCGCTGGGGGCCAAGCTGGCCCGGCCGGAAGCGCCGGTGGTCGCCCTGGCCGGGGACGGTGCGTTCCTGATGACCGGTCTGGAGCTGATCACCGCCGCCAGCCAGAAGATCGCGGTCGCCGTCTTCGTCCTGCGGGATCGGGAGCTGGCGCAGATCGCCCAGTTCCAGGACGTGGCGCTCAATCGCAAGGCCTGCTCGGTGCTGCCGGACTACGACCTGGAAGGGCTATGCCGCGGGGTGGGGGTCGAGCACCTGCGGCTGGACCGGGATGCCGAAACCCCCGCGGTGCTGGCGCGGGTCCAGGAACTCACCGAGAGCGGCCAGCCGGTGCTGGTGGACGTGGCCATCGACTACTCCCAGAAGACCTACTTCACCCAGGGCGTGGTGAAGACCAACCTCCTCCGGCTGCCCTGGCCCGACCGCCTGCGCTTCATCGGCCGCGCCCTCGCCCGCAAGGTCCTGGGCTAGCACGGACACCCGCCGATTGGGGGAGTAGAATCGCCATGGAGGCGGTTCGAAGGAGCGCTCCCATGGCCACGAGAAGCCTCATGGAGAAGATCGAAGCGCTGCCGGCCGAGAAGCAAGCCGCGGTCGAGCAGTTCGTGGACGGTCTCCGCGATCGAGAGGAGGGGGCGTCAGGCAGCGGACGCCTGGTCGAACGTCTCAGAGCCCGACGCGAACGGCTTCGGCGCCAGCACGGCACGTTCGAGTCCCTGTCGATCCTGCGGCAACTCCGCGAGAACGGCGACTGACGGGTGCGCTACGTCCTCGATTGCTCCGTGGCCATCAAGTGGCTGGTGCCCGAGGTCGACTCGGATCTGGCTGAGAGGTGGCTGGAGCGGGAGCAGGCGGGCGAGATCGCATTTCTCGCTCCCGACGTACTGGTTGCCGAGCTCGGGCACACCGTGCGCAAGCACGTGCTCCGTGGTGGACTGACCGCCAACGATGCGCACTCCGGACTCGCCGAGTTCCTATCGATGCGCATCGACTTCAGCCCTTCGTTGGCTCTGGCCCCACAGGCACTGAGCTTGGCACTCGGCCATGTCGCGACGTTCTACGACGCGCTCTACGTGGCTCTGGCCCAGCGAGAAGGCGTCCCCGTCCTCACGGCGGATGCCCGGATGGCTGGCGCCTTTTCGGGGCTGGGTCGCATCCTCACGCTCGGGCCGCCCGCGTAAGCGACCCCGTTCCGTCTGGCCGGCTGCTGGCGCGGGATGCCTTGGCCCACCAGAGCAGCCCGCTCTCCGCCTCGCGTAACATTGGCGGGATGAGACGCCTCGCCTGCGACGCGGTGGTGGTGGGGGCAGGCTTCGCCGGCGCCGCCACCGCCTATCACCTGGTTCGGATGGGCCTGCGCGACGTTGTGGTCTTGGAGCAGGAGCCGCTTCCGGGGACCCATGCCTCCGGTCGCAACGCGGGCATGATCCGGGAGGCCGTGTTGCCGGAGGCTATCCAGCCCCTGGCCGTGGAAGGCGCGCGCTTCGTTCGCGACCCGCCAGCCGACCTGGATCCGGTGCCGAGCTTCAGGCGGTCCGGTGCGCTGATGCTGGCGGAGGGCGCCCAGGCCAAGGCGGTGCGCGCCTGGGTCGAGAGCGCTGAACGATGGGGCGTTCGAGCCCGCTGGCTCGACCAGAGCGAAGCCGAGGGCAGAGTGCCGGCGCTCCGAGGCGCAGCGTTCTCGGGCGCCGCCTGGTGCCCGGATGACGGAGTGGTGGACATCGCAGCGCTCTTGCAGGGCTACCTGCAAACGGCGGTTCGGGGCGGTGCGCGCGTCCTCACCGGCCAACGCGTCTTGGGGATCGCCGTGGAGAAGGGCAAGGTCTCTGGTGTCGCGACCGACCAAGCGAGCTTCACCACTCCGCTCGTGGTCAACGCGGCCGGGGCCTGGGCGGGCGAAGTGGGAAAGCTGGCGGGGGCCACACCGGTGCCGCTCCGAGCCTGCCGGCGTCACCTCTACGTCTCGGGCCGGCTCGACTGGGTCGAGCCCTCCTGGCCGATCGTGTGGGATCTCTCGCACGCTCTCTACTTCCGCCCCGAGCCGCCCGGCCTTCTGCTCTCGGCCTGCGATGAGACCGAGCAGGCGCCCGGCCTGGCCGCCACCGACGCGGCGGCGAGCGAGATGCTGGCCGGCAAGCTATCCCGTTATGTGAAGCGCCTGGCCGACCTGCCGATTGCTCGCTCTTGGGCCGGCCTCAGGACCTTGACCCCCGACGGCGGGTTCGTGCTTGGTCGCGACCCACAGATCGCCGGCTTCGTCTGGTGCGCGGGCCTGGGCGGCCACGGCGTCACCGTGGGTCCCGCGGTGGGCCGCCTGGCGGCCGAAGCGGCGCTGGGTCGGCCCCAGCCGGCGGCTCACTCGCCGGCGCGGTTCGTGGCCCCCGCGCTCCCCGCGTCCGACCGCGACGCACTGGTCGGCGAGCCGTGAGCAACACCCGACGGCGCTTCATCGCCTACCTGACGGCGGGGATCTGTGGAGCGGCGGCTATCGCGCTGCTGTTGGTCCACGGCGCAGACCGCGGGCACCTGACGCTGCTGATGCTGGGAAGCGGCGCCGGTGGGGTTCTGGTCTGGGCGGCGGCGGCAGGGCGGCGCCAGCGTCTGGCGCTCACCGAGGCGCTGCTGGAGAACGTCGGCGATTACATCGCCCTTGCCGATGCGGAGGGGCGGGTCCTTTACCAGAGCCCCTCGGTAGCCCGCCAAATGGGGCACCCGGCGGGCGAGCGGGTGGGACTCTCGGCTCTGGATCTCGTCCACCCCGAGGATGCGGCCGAGGCGCAACGAGCCCTGGCCATCGTCTTGCGCAAGCCGGGAGGTGCCTGGAGCTTCCGGCATCGAGTGCGGCGAAAAGGGGGTGCTTGGAGGGTTCTCGATACCCAGGCGAAGAACCTGCTGGACCTGCCGGCGGTGCGTGGGATCGTCATCAGCTCGAGGGACGTGACGGACCGGGTTCGGGCCGAGGTCCGGCAGGCCACGCAGTTGGCGGTGACTCGGGTGCTGAACGAAGCGAGCAGCGTGGCCGAGGCCGGGCCGCCGATCCTGGAGGCCATCTGCCGGTGTGCGGGTTGGGACTTGGGCGAGGTGTGGTGCGCGGACGGCGACGTCTTGAGGTGGAAGGGCTCGTGGCACATCCCCGGCGTGAACGGTTCGGCATTCGAGGCGGTGAGCCGGGAGGCGACCTTCGCTCGCGGCACCGGCCTTCCCGGCCGGGTGTGGGAGACCGGTCAGCCGGCCTGGATGGTGGACGTGGCCGAGGATCCGGAGTTCGTAAGGCGCACCGCGGCGCAGAGCGAGGGTCTGCACGGCGCCATCGCCTTCCCCATCCTGAGGGGTGGATCGGCCTGCGGCGTGCTCGTCTTCTACAGCCACGAGTTGCGCGAGCCCGACCTGGTCCTGCTCGACCTGATGGGCGACGTGGGCATGAAGATCGGCCAGTTCGTGGAGGGCAAGCAGGCCGAAGCCGCCCTGCGCGACAGCGAGGAGCGGTTTTGTCGACTGTCGGAGGCCACGACCGAAGGTGTAGTCATTCACGACCAGGGAGTGGTCCTGGACTTGAACGCGAGCATCAGCCGCATGAGCGGTTACGCCCGCGAGGAGCTTCTGGGCCGGAACGGCCTCACTCTGGTGAGCCCCGAGAGCCGGGCTCTGCTGGCACACCGGCTGGCGGAGGGCATCGAAGGCCGCGCCGAGATCGTGGCCTTGCGCAAAGACGGCAGCCAGTTCCCCGCCGAGATCGACAGCCGGGCCATCACCTACCAGGGGCGGCTGGCGC
>DATECU010000034.1:0-6258 GCA_035286745.1 Vicinamibacteria bacterium
GTCCGGCCTGTCAGACGCCTGGCTGGATGCAAACGAAGGCCCCGACACGTGGAGCCCGCGCGAGGTCGTGGCCCACCTCGCGGACCTGGAAGACCAGGACTGGATGGTCCGGGCCCGCATCATCCTGGACCAGGGCGAGTCGCTACCCTTCCCTCCCGTCAACCGCGAGCGCTTCCGCCACACCCTGGCCGGCAACACCACGGCTCAGCTGCTGGACCTCTTCGCCCAACGCCGAGCCCAGAACCTCAAGACCCTGGATCAACTCGCGTTGAAGCCCGCCGACCTGAACCGCAAAGGCAAGCACCCGGCCCTTGGGCCCGTTACCCTGCAACAGCTCCTGGCCACCTGGGTGGTCCACGACTTCACCCACCTGGGCCAGATCGTCCGCGTCATGGCCTGCCGCTACGCCCAGACCGTGGGGCCCTGGGCCGACTACCTCGGCATCTTGAGCTGGCGGAAAGGGGAGAACGTCTAGCCTAGGGCGTCCTTGAGAGCGCCCCTCGCCGGTGCGCCGCGCCCACCTCCCGCACCCGCTCAGCCGGCACCGCTGCCTCCTTCGCGAAGCGCGGCCAATCCGCCACCGCCTCCAGCACCTCGTCAATCACCAGCCCGCCGTCCCGCTTGACGCCCAGGGAGCGGCCCAAGGCGAGGAGGTCGCCGCGGACGAAATCATCCGTCTTCCCGTTCAGCGTCATCTGGTGCCGGCGGGTGAATCCCGCGCCCTTGGCGAAGGTGAGGTCGAACGCGGGTGCCAAGGCCCACCGCCCCTCGCGGTCCATCAGGAAGCCGAAGTTCTTCACGTGATCGTCCTGGTTCACCGCGGCGACGTTGAACACGGCGCGCCGGAATGCCTGGTCCAGCTCCGCCGGCGAGAGCCCCAGCTCCCGGCAAACCAGGAAGTACTGCTCGTACGAGTACGTGCCCGGCGCGTTGTAATCGGCGTGGTCCAGCCCGCCCAGGCTGTGATAGTGGAGGCGCCCACTCGCGTCCCGGTCGAAGCGGCGGGCCAGCAGGTGCCGCAGGCGGCGGTCGGGGAGCAGCTCGACCTTGGGCGTGGTGATGCCGGCCGCGCGGGCCATCAGCGTGTACCCGTACTCGATGCGATTGTAGGGCTGCGGTTTGGGATCGGGCGCTTCCAGCTCGCCCACGCCGTCGAACTTGAGCATCCACGGCTCATCGCCCTCGCGCGGGGTCGCGAAGCCGCTCCGCACCTCGTTGGTCTTGGTATTCCATAATACGAGCGCCTTGGGGCGTGCCCCTCCCGCCGAGGTACCCAGGCGCATCATCTCAGGGATGGCGACCTCGACCTTGCCTTCGATCACCATCCGCGCCTCCTCCACCAGGCGCTTGAGCTGGAGAACTTCCTCCGCCGCGGGGCCGATGTCGAGCGGCGGGATGAATTCGAGCGCGCCCATCGCGCGGCGACCCACGTAGAGGAGACGCTGGATGGGGCGGTCGGCCTTCTCCGGCGTGCCCTGGCGGGTGAAGTACTGGCGGATCAGCGCGCTGCCAAAGCGGTCGGGCAGGCCGTCCGCCAGCACGCCCGGCAGCCCCATGAACGCCTCGAGCCGCCGCAGCTCGGCGAAGCTCACCGGAGCGCCCGTCGCAAGCGGGAGATGGCGGGGGGAGATCTCGAGGCCGCTCCGGCGAAAAGCCGGCTCGTACTGGAACACGACCTGACCCGACGGCTCCTCGGCCACCGCGCCCACGGTCTGGCCCCACAGCTCCACCCGCGCGGCGACGCGGTCAGCCGCCATCGGAGTCCCTTTCGATCAAGTCGAGCGGCGACTGTGGGATGGGAGAAAGAAACGCGTCGAGTTGTTCGAGGCGGCCGAGCGCGCGGAGCACGCGGAGCAGTGTCCGGACGGTGAAGTTGCCCCCGTGCTCGGCTTTGTGAAGCGTGAGCGGCGAGAGGCCGGTGCGCTGCGCCAGACCGTCCAGCGAGAGACCCTGTGCCTTGCGGTAGGACCTCAGGCGCAGCCCAAGCACCTCCTGAATGCGAGGGTCCGAAAGCCCACGGTGGATGGGAGTGATAGCCTCTTCCATGATGTTATACTATAGCATGGATTCACCCTCGTCAACAGGATAATTTTATACTATAATATGGCTGATGCCTCTGGGCTCCCCGACCCCGCGAGGCGCCGGGCTGCTGCTGCTGCGCGCCAGCCTGGCGTGGCAGGTGACCCCGGCGGAGCGGCACGAACTTCACCATCACGCGACACCGCAACGCGGCGCCGATCCGGTGGAGCATCGCGAGCGAGTGCCCCTGGTAATCGGGGTCCTCGAGCCGCGCGATGACCGGCTGCTGCGTGCCGATCATGCGGGCCAACTGCTCCTGCGTGAGCCCCCACGCGGTTCGCAGCTGGTAGATCTGCAACCCCACCGAGTCGGCGCCGGCCGGAACCGGCTCAACCTTGCGACTGCCCATGCGGTCTCCTCGAATATGATCAATTTGCTATAATCCCCGAAAACCGCTCGATAGGGCATCGCCGGCCCGCTCAGGCCACGTGTGCCCCGGGCTTCGTCCCTCGAAACCTTTTCCCCGCCCCAAGCGTCAAACAGACGACACCACCCAGGCGTGCCCTCCATGCGATCGCTCAAACTCGGCCTTAGAACCCTCGCCAAGGCGCCGGTCATCACCGGCGTCGCGATTCTCTCCCTGGCGCTGGGGATCGGCGCCAACGCCGCCATCTTTTCCCTCTTCGACCAGATGGTCCTCCGGGCCCTTCCGGTGCAGGAGCCGGGGCGCCTGGTCAACTTCGCCAATCCTGGACCCAAGCCCGGATCAACGTCCTGTGGCAACGCCGGAGGCTGCGACGAGGTCTTCAGCTACGCCATGTTCCGGGACCTGGAGCAGCAGGCGCGGAGTTCCTTCGAGGGCATCGCCGCGCACGTGCCGTTCGGCGCCAACCTGGCCTACGCCAACCAGACCATCAGCGGTCAGGGCATCCTGGTTTCCGGCTCGTATTTCCCCCTGCTGGGGGTGCGGCCGGCGTTGGGGCGCCTGCTGACTCCGGAAGACGACCAGACCATCGGCGCGCACTACGTGACCGTGTTGAGCCACGGCTACTGGCAGAACCGTCTGGGCGCCGACCCCACCGTGCTCAACCAGACCATCGTGGTCAACGGCCAGGCGATGACCATCGTGGGGGTCACCGCGCGCGGCTTCGAGGGAACCACCCTGGGCGCGCAGCCTGACCTCTTCGTCCCCATCACGATGCGCGGGGTGATGGTCCGCGGGTTCGACGGCTTCGACAATCGCAGGAGCTACTGGGCCTATCTCTTTTCGCGCTTGAAGCCCGGGGCGACCATCGAGCAGGCGAGCGCCGAGATCAATACCATCTACCGGCCGATCATCAACGACGTGGAGGCGGAGCTACAGCAAGCGATGAGCGACCAGACCATGGCGCGCTTCCGGGACAAGAGAATCGTCCTCGCCGACGGGCGCCGGGGCCAAAGCTCGCTCCACGCCGAGGTGAAGACGCCGCTGACCCTGCTGCTCACCATCACCGGGGTGGTGCTCTTGATTGCGTGCGCCAACATCGCCAACCTGCTGCTGGCGCGGGGCGCCGGCCGCAGTCAGGAGATGGCGATCCGCGGATCGCTGGGCGCAGGAAGGGCCCAGCTGGTGGGCCAGCTCCTGCTCGAGTCCTGTCTGCTCGCCGTGTTGGGCGGAATCGGCGGCATCCTGGTAGCGCGGTGGACCCTGGGCTTCATCGGCTCCATCCTGCCCGCCGAGGCGGCGCAGATGCTGGCGCTCACGATCAGCCCCAAGGTGTTGGTCTTCGCCGGACTCCTCTCCATTGCCACCGGCATTCTCTTTGGGCTCTACCCTGCCCTCCACACCACTCGGCCCGACCTGATGACCGTGCTCAAGGCCAGCTCCGGCCAGCCGTCGGGCGCCCGCGCGGCGGCCCGGTTCCGGAACGCCTTGGTGACCGCCCAGATCGGGCTCTCCATGACCCTGCTCGTGGCCGCGGGCTTGTTCATCAAGAGCCTGGCGAACGTGAGCCGAGTGGACTTAGGGCTCGCTACCGAGAACGTGGTCATGTTCGAGCTGTCCCCCGTCCTGAACGGCTATCAACCGGATCGGAGCCGGACTCTGTACCAGCAGGTGGAAGACGAGCTGGCGGCGCTCCCGGGCGTCTCGAGCGTCACCGCGGGGCGCGTCCCGCTCATCGCCGGCAACAACTGGGGCAACAGCGTAAACGTGCAGGGGTTCCAGCGGGGCCCCGACGTTGACAACAACTCGCGGTTCAACATGATCGGCCCCGGCTACTTCAGCACCCTGGGCATCCCGCTGGTGGCCGGGCGCGAGTTTACCCTCTCGGACGGGCTCGCGGCGCCCAAAGTGGCGGTGGTGAACCAGACCTTCGCCAAGAAGTTTGGCCTGGGAGGGGACGCGGTAGGCAAGTTCATGGCCGTCGGGAGCGGCGAGCTGGACATCCAGATCGTGGGCCTGGTGACGGATGCCAAGTACAGCGAGGTGAAGCAGGAGATCCCTCCGCTGTTTTTCACACCCTACCGGCAGAATGAGGGCATTGGCTCCATGACGTTCTACGCGCGGACGGCCACCGACCCCGGCCAGGTGTTGCGGGCGGTTCCCGCCATGATCGCGCGGCTGGACCCCAGCCTGCCGGTGGAAGAGTTAAAGACGCTGGACCAGCAGGTGCAGGACAACATCGTGATGGACCGGGTGATCGGCATTCTCTCCGCGGCGTTCGCGGTGCTGGCCACGGTACTGGCCGCGATTGGGCTCTACGGCGTGCTGGCGTACACGGTGGCCCAGCGCACCAGGGAGATTGGGCTCCGGATGGCCCTGGGGGCAGACAGCCAAGGCGTCCGCGCCATGGTGCTGTGGCAGGTAGGTCGCATGACCATCATTGGCGGCGTCCTGGGGCTGGCCGCGGCCATCGGGATCGGCAGAGTGGCGTCATCGCTTCTGTTCGAGATGAAGGGGCACGACCCCGCGGTGGTGGCGGCCGTGGTGGTGGTGCTCGGGGCGGTGGCTCTGGCCGCGGGCTTGGTGCCGGCGCACCGCGCGTCGCAGGTGGAGCCGATGCGGGCGCTGCGGTACGAGTAGCCCTTCGCGCAGCGCCCTGGGGATGACGGTCGCGCGTTTTTTTCGCACCGCCGAGCCCATCGAACAGCTTCGGGTTCAGGTCGTCTTCAACGATGGAGCGGAGGGGCCATCGAGCGTTCGGCGACGGACCTTCCGGGCGACGGGGCCGGCTAGCGAAAAGGGCCATCTGCCTGCAGCTTAGCCAGCCCCTCTCTCGGAGAGCCCCATGAGGTCCATCGCCTTTCGGCCGGTATGGCTGGTCGTCTTCGCCCTATCCGCGTGTGCACCCACCGATTCCGGTCCCGTCATCAACCAGCAACTCGTCGCCAGCTTCCGGGCCGACACCGCGGCCATCTCGGCCTTCGAGGCGGCCCACGGGAAGCTCGGCGCGTTCGCGATGCCGATGTTCGCGGCGATGGCCAGCCGGTTCACCGGGAAGTCGTTCAGCGAAACCGAGAACCTGATCGTGGCGCCTCCCACCGCTCACCAATCTGCCGGAGCGGCCTCCCTCAACCTGGCGGAGGGAAGCCACGTCATCACGATCGCCGACGCGGGCGCGCAGGCGCTGCGCGATTTCGGGCCGATGGCGTTCCGCAACCGGGGCACCTCGCAGGTGGCGCTGTTCCTCGAGGCGAACACGGAGAACGGCCAGTCCCTGGGATTCTCCTACCAGCAGCTGGAGCCGGGCGCCCAGTTCCGGTATTTCCACAACTCGCCCGCAGTGCTGGTGAAGGTCGTCATTGTCGGCGGCGTCGTTTTCCTGATCTACGAAGGCGGGTCACGACTGTTCGAAAGCGGTTTCCGCTGTCACCTCGTCACGAAGGCATTCATGCCTGACTACTGCACCGGCTCCTGTGGGGCCGGAACCAGTTGCGGCGCTACCGCCACGCGGCCGTACGGCTTTCTCGGGAGCCAGGCGTCAACCTGCGCCTGTATATGACCGCGCGGTTGGTCGCCCTCGGCGCGTGAGAAAGGACGTGCGCCTACGGCCTCAAGGCGTTCTGACGCTTAACCGGAACGCCCCTGTCGCTCCGGAATCGACACTGCTGACGACGACCACATACGTCCCGGCCTCCCGGAACGTGACCGTGATCCGCGCGTGCAGCTCACCCCCGCTGTCGTCGTCCGACATCGGGGCGGTGATGCCCGGCCCCAAGAGGTACAGATAGGAGTCGAAATCGTCGGACTCGAGCGTG
>DATECU010000035.1:0-36626 GCA_035286745.1 Vicinamibacteria bacterium
CATGCAGCCGATGCCGAAAGCAGCCACCGCGGTGAGCGCCGCGAAGACCTGCCCCAGCCAGCGCATCTTGAGACCCCGCTCCAGGGCATACATCGGCCCGCCCGCCATCTGGCCGCTTGCCGTCCGCACCCGGTACTTCACCGAAAGCACGGCCTCGGCGTACTTGGTGGCGATGCCGAAGACGCCGGTGAGCCACATCCAGAGCACGGCTCCCGGCCCGCCGGCCGCCACCGCGGTGGCCACCCCCACGATGTTGCCGGTGCCGATGGTGGCGGCGAGGGCGGTGGTCAGCGCACCGAAGTGGCTGACGTCGCCCTCGCCTTCCTTCTCCCGCCGGAACGACAAACGAATGGCGAGTCCCAGGTAGCGCTGGATGAGACGGAGCCGGACCGTCAGATAGAGATGGGTTCCGAAGAGGAGGATGAGCAGGGGAGGGCCCCACACCCAGTCGCTGATCGTCCCCAGGAGCGTCTCCAAGCCTTGCATCCCTTGCCTCCTTGCCCGGAGCCTTGGCCGCACGCTCGCTCGACAGCGGGTCTGGGGCGAAGTGCAGCGGCGGCGCCAAGCTTAGCATCGGCCGGCTGTTACACTGGAAGCCCGGAGGGTCTGATGTCATTCCCGTTTCGAGCCGCCTTGTACGGCCTGGTCCTTGCTTTCTGCGCCACCCCTTTGCCGGCTCAGCCGACTCGTCCTGCGGCGTCCCCCCGGCGCTCCACCAGCGAGTCGCCGCGCCCTTCGCCGAAGCCCCAACCGCGGCCCCACGGCACCCGAGTGGAGGTGGACCCGGTGCGCATCGTGGTCGACGACGGCGACTCGGTGGCCATCCGCTGGCCCGGCGCCGGCGAGGAGGTGGTGCGCATCCTGGGCATCGACACCCCGGAGGTCCGCCACCCCGAGCACGACATCCCGTACGCCCAGGCCTTCGGCCCGGAGGCGCGTGCGTTTGCCATGGGCGCTTTCGCCGCCGCTACCCGCGCAGAGCTGCTGCGGGCCGCCACCCTCGACCCCTACGGGCGCAGCCTGGGCTATCTCTTCCTTGACGGCCGCAACTACTCGGTCTTGGTGCTCAAGGCTCGGCTGGCCGAAGAGTCGGTCTCTCGATACGGCGACAACGGCTTCCCCAAGGAGGCGGCCGAGGTGCTGGCCGCGGCCCGCGAGCAGGGCCCGCTTGCCTTCGAGCCGCCGGCCGACTACCGGACTCGCATGCGTGAGTTGAGCCGGGCCATGAAGGCTCGAGGCGAATACTCGGAGCGTTAGGCTACTGGCGACCCAGGCGCTCGAGGATCTCAGCCGCCCGTTCGCAATCGTCTCCGGCGACGTCCTTGTGGGTCACCAGACGCAGCGTGCGCTGGTCCATGGCCGAGGCCAGGAGGCCCTGGGCGGCGAGCGCAGAGACCAGCTCCGGCGCCGAGCCCCTTTCGAGGGCGGCAACCACGATGTTGGTCTCGACCGGGGTCACCCGGACACCAGGACAGCGGGCCAGGGCCTCCCCCAGCAACCGGGCGTTGGCGTGGTCCTCAGCCAGACGCGGGATCATGGTCTCGAGCGCCACCAGGCCCGCCGCCGCCAGCACTCCCGCCTGACGCATGCCCCCGCCGAGCTGTTTGCGGACCCGGCGGGCGGCCTCGATGCGCTCCCGGGAGCCGACCACCAGCGATCCCACCGGAGCGCTCAGGCCCTTGGACAGGCAAACCATGACCGTGTCCGCTCCTGCGACCAGCGACTTGGGCTCCACCCCCAGGGCGACCGCCGCGTTCCACACCCGTGCTCCGTCCACGTGGATCTTGAGCCCGGCCTCATGGCCGGCCCCGATCGCCGCCTGCATGGCGTCGACGCTGGTGACCGTCCCTCCCGCCAGGTTGTGGGTGTTCTCCAGCACCACCAGGGAGAGGTCGGAGCGGTAGTAGGCCCGCGGCCGGAGTGCGGAGCGCACCGTCTCTGGCGTTATGCGCCCGCCTTCGCCCTGCACGATGCGGGGGATCACGCCAGAGAGGGCGGCCATTCCCGCCAGCTCGAACTGCACCAGGTGGCTCCGCTCCTCGGCCAGCACCTCCTGGCCGGGGGAGGTGTGGATGCGAACGGCGATGGCGTTGCCCATGGTCCCCGATGGCACAAAGAGGGCGGCCTCGAAGCCGAGCAGGCGGGCCGCGGCCTCCTGCAAACGGTTGACGGTGGGGTCTTCGCCGTACACGTCGTCTCCCACCTCGGCCTCGGCCATGGCCCTTCGCATCTCGGGGGTGGGGCGGGTGACGGTGTCGGACCGCAGGTCGATGATGGGCATGGAGAGGGAGGATAGCGCGGCGGCGCAGACAGGGACAACGGTCCTCTCCGTCATGTACGATGGCCGCTCCGAAACGGAGGTGACTCGTGAGGAAGCTGGCCCTGCTCCTGGCTGCGGCCCCATTCGCAGCATCGGCGACCGCCGACCCGGCACCGAAGATCGAGCTCGTCGTCGTCAAGGCGGCACGGCTCTTCGACGGCAAGGGAGACACCCTGGTCAGAAACGCGGTGGTGGTGATCGAGGGATCGAAGATCAAGGCCGTGGGTTCGGGCCTTCCCTTGCCCGCGGGCGCCAAACTGATCGATCTGGGCGACGCCACGCTGCTGCCCGGCTTCATCGACGCCCACACCCACCTGACCGCCGAGGCCGGAGACAACTGGTATCGGGACCAGATCGAGAGCTGGCGGCGGGTGTTGCCGGAGACGGCGATCCGAGCCGCCGAGTTCGCGCGGCGGACCTTGCAGGCGGGCTTCACCACGGTCCGCGACCTGGGTTCGGCGGACTACCTGGACGTTGGCCTCCGCAACGCCATCGCGTCCGGCGTGACTCCGGGGCCGCGGGTGCTGGCGGCGGTCCATGGATTAGGCGCGCGGGGCGGCCACTGCGACCTTTCGGGCTACCCCTATCTGCTCTTCGGCCGCGAGTCGGGGATCGCCGAGGGGGTGGCCAGCGGAGCCGACGCCTTCCGGGATGCGGTCCGCATGCAGATCAAGTACGGGGCCGACGTGATCAAGACCTGCGCCACCGGCGGTGTGCTCTCCCTGAGCGACGAGGTGGACACGCCCCAGCTCACCCAGGAGGAGACGAACGCGCTGGTCGACGAGGCCCACCGCCTGCGCAAGCGGACCGCCGCCCATGCTCACGGCGCGGAAGGCGCCAAGCTGGCCATCCGCGCCGGCATCGACTCCATCGAACACGGGAGCTTCCTGGACGACGAGGCGCTTCGCCTGATGAAGGAGAAGGGCACCTACCTGGTGCCCACGGCGATGGCCAGCCGCACCGTGGGGCAGAAAGCCAAGAGCTTTCCGCCGGAGATCGCGGCCAAGGCTCAGGCGGCGGCGGCCGGACATGCCGCGACGCTGCGCAAGGCCATCCAGATGGGGATCAGGATAGCGTTTGGCACCGACTCCGCGGTCAGCCCGCACGGGCAGAACGCTCAGGAGTTCGGCCTGCTGGTGGACCATGGCATGAGCCCGGCTGCGGCGCTCCGCTCGGGGACCTCGGTGGCGGCGGCTCTCCTGGGCCTCGACAAGCTGCTGGGGACCTTGGAGGAGGGCAAGGAGGCCGATCTGGTGGCGGTGCTCGGCGATCCGCTGGCCGACATCCGCGCCACCGAGAGGGTGAGCTTCGTGATGCGCGCAGGGAGGGTCTTCCGGCACGACGCCGGCCCAGGCGGAAACCGTCGCTAGGGTGGGTTAGTCGCGGCGAGCGGCGCGGGCCGCCCGTTCACGGTCCCAGAGCACCAGATCGGTGGCGGGGGGCTTGGCCTTGAGCAAGCGGAGCAGGGTCACCACCTGACCTCGGTGGTAGGTCGAGTGGTTGGTCACGTGCTGAACCGACTGCCACAGCGGGGCCTCGAACTCGCGACCCTCCAGGTTCCGGTAGCGGATCTCGGCGGCGATTTCCTTGGCGCGCAAGCTCTTGAACCAGGAGGCTCGGTGCTGGTCGATGGCCGCCCAGCGGTCGCGCAGGGCCACCACGTCGCCGAACTCCCCTTCGTCCATCATCTGCCGCGGCGAGACCCCTTTCCAGCGCTCGAGCCAGAGCCACTCGGCGCTCAGCGCGTGGGTGAGGGTGCCGCGGATGCCGCCGTGGCTCGACCCCAGGTCGCGCTTGAAGTCCGCCACGCTGAGCGTGGCCGCGGCGCGCAGCACCCGGTGGTTGGCCCAGACGGTGTAGTCGAGCAGGCGGCCCAGGTCGTCCTTGCGCAGCATAGCTCGGATTCTAGCCCGGGGCGACGGTGGGCGAGAACGGCAGCGGTCAGCATTCGGCATTCGGCGACGAAAGGGTTGGAGGCGCGCCTCTCCACCCTGGCGCCATGTCCGTAGCTGATAGCTGATCGCTGAAAGCTGATCGCTTCCGTTATGCCTCAGCGCACGCGGGCGGACGGCCCGCCGCGATGGAAGACGATGGAGGCGTAGTAGAAGCCGCCGAAGCTGGGTGCGCTGGCCAGACCCCAGCGGTCGGTGGTCGAGAGCGGCTCCTGAGAACCTTCCTCCGGCGACTCGCCCACCAGGGAGACCTGGGTCCGGCTGCCCAGCCGGGAGAGCGACGAGGCCCAGCCGCGGGGGCTGCCCACGAAGCTCTGCATCGGGATCAGATGGGTCGGTATCCCCAGCAGCAGGGGAAGCAGCAGGGCCTCGACGAGATCCCCGGTGGGGGGGGAGACAGCCTTGAGGCGAGCGAGCAACTCGCTGTGGCGGAGCAGCCGTCCGCCGGGAAGTCCCGCCGGGCTGAGCTGGACCAGTGCCGGATCCTCGGGAGCCGGGCGAGCTTCGGGGTCTCCAACCGGAAGCGCGGTTCGCCTCCAGATCTCGGCGTCGCTCAGAACCGCCGCGTCGTCCAGCCGCAACCCCGCCTCCTGGAGCGCGGCCAGGGTGACCGGCGTGCCCACCACCACGCGCGGGCGGGTGGACTCGTACACGTGCTTCAGGGTGTGGAGCAGGCTCTCGCGGAAGCCGCGAGGCGTCGCCCAGCCGGCCGGGACCAACACACCGCCAGCCAGCCAGGTCCCAAAGACCACCACCGGAAGCGCGGCGTTGGCGGGGAGCAGGATCATCACGCGGTCGCCCGGCATCAGGCCGGCGTGGCGAAGCTCGTGAGCGGCGGCGGCGGCACGGACCAGGAGACCATCCCGAGAGAGCAGCGTCTCGTGACGCCCGGACGGTTCGGGGGCGTAGAGCCCGGGCCACGACGATCGGGCCTCCAGCCAGTCCACGACGGTCCTGGCTTCGGCGGTCGTCCCGGAGAGAGCGGGGATCATTTCGGTGGCCACGACCCCTCGTGCGGAGGGAGGTTGACTTACCTATGTAAACGAGCGCCAGCGCCAAAGCGAACAGCGGCCGTACCGTCGGAGGCGCGGCCTGCCGTGGGGTTGCCTGTGGCACGAATAACGAGTAACCGGCGGATGCCGTGCCGACCAGTCTCAGGGAACGACGACTGACGCGGTTGCTGCCGTAGTTCGGTGGGATCCTACGGAAGCCCCACAAGCCGAGCAGAGATACTCGCGCAGCTCACCGTCGGGGAGGACCAGCAACAGACGCTCGCGCACCGGCTGGGGTGCACGGCAACCGGCACAAAACAGCATGGAGGCCTGGAACTCCCGGAAGGTCTCGGCAGACCGGCGTCCGGGGTGCGGGACATTCATGCTCTTCGTTTACCTTGTGCCGCGCGCGGCTGTCAAGGCCAGTACGCTGCGGCGCCGCGGCCACAGCGGGGGCGCGGAAACCGCATGCTAGAATCCCGCCCTCCCATGGCAAGAACGGCCGCGAGCAGCGCTACTGCGGTGGCAAGGTACCAGCCGGTGATCGGCCTCGAGGTCCATTGCCAGCTGCTGACCAGGTCCAAGCTCTTCTGCCCCTGCCGGAATCGTTTCGGCGAAGAGCCCAACACCAACGTTTGCCCGGTCTGCCTGGGGCTGCCCGGCGCTCTCCCGGTGCTCTCCCGCCAGGCGGTGACGCTGGCGATGAGAGCGGCCCTCGCCACCGGCTGCACCATTCACCAGGTCTCCGTCTTCGCCCGCAAGAACTACTTCTACCCCGACCTCCCCAAGGGCTACCAGATCTCGCAGTACGAGCAGCCGCTGGCCACCGAGGGGTCGATTGAGATCCCCGGCCAAGCCGGTTTCCGTCGGGTGCGACTGCATCGGATCCACATGGAGGAGGATGCGGGGAAGCTCCTTCATGAGGGCTTCGCCTGGTCCGCCGAGAAGAGCGGTGTCGACTTCAACCGCAGCGGCGTGCCCCTGATCGAGATCGTCTCCGCCCCCGACCTCGGCAGCCCCGAGGAGGCCTACCAGTACCTGACCGCACTCAAGGCGGTGCTGCGCTACACCGAGGTCTCCGACTGCAACATGGAGGAGGGCTCGCTACGCTGCGACGCCAACGTCTCGGTGCGGCCTCGGGGACGGGAAGCCCTCGGCACCCGCACCGAGATCAAGAACCTGAACTCGTTCCGAAACGTGGCCCGCGCCATCGAGCATGAGATCAACCGTCAGGTGGCGGTGATCGAGGCCGGGGGGACGGTGGTTCAGGAGACCTTGCTCTGGAGTGCCGATCGGGGCGAGACCGCCTCCATGCGCTCCAAGGAGGAGGCCCACGACTATCGCTACTTCCCGGAGCCCGACCTGCCGCCGCTGGTCATCTCCCCGGACTGGATCGAGGAGGTGCGGCGCTCGCTGCCGGAGCTGCCGGCCGGCAAGCGCCGGCGCTTCGCCAGCGAGTACGGCCTGCCCGACTACGACGCGGGGGTGCTCACCCTGTCCCGTGAGGTGGCCGACTACTTCGAGACCACCGCCCGCGCCAGCGGCAACCCCAAGGCCGCCTCCAACTGGGTGATGACCGAGGTGCTGCGCAAGCTCAAGGGGGACGAGGAGCCGCTCGCCTCTTGCCCTGTCCCGCCGGCCCACCTGGCGGAGATGATCCGGCTGCTCGACGCCGGGACCATCAGCGGCAAGATGGCCAAGGACCTGTTCGAACGCATGTGGCAGAGTGGCGACCGCCCGGAGGCAATCGTCGGGCGCGAGGGGCTGGTGCAGGTCAGCGACCAGGGGACCATCGACGCGGCCATCGCCCAGGTGATGGCGGAAAGCCCCGAGCAAGTGGCCACCTACCGGAGGGGAAAGACCAGCACCCTCGGCTGGTTCGTAGGCCAGGTGATAAGGAGGACGGAGGGCAGAGCCAACCCGCAGATCGTGAACACGCTGCTCAAGAAGGCGCTGGATGGCTGAGACAGACCACGTCGTGGGAGCGCCCGCAGCGAGGGCCTCCGCTTGCCTCGCCCGGATTCACTCCGGGCGAGGCGGAATGACGATGAGGCGCCCGAGCGAGGACGCGGAGTTCAGGAGCGCCGCCGCCATGGCTCTCGGCGGCGCGACGCGTTCAAATGACGCCAAGGCCAACCCGCAAATCGTGAACGCCCTGCTCAAGAAGGCACTGGATGGCTGAGACAGACCACGTCGTGGGAGCGCCCGCAGCCAGGCCTCCTCTTACCTTGCCCAGGAGACAACGTTATGCAAGATCCCCTCGCCCCCATGAGCGACCTGCGCTACCCGGTCGGGAAGTTCGTGGCTCCGGCTGCCGTCACAGCGGACGAGCGCGCCGCCTTCACCCTCCAGATCGAGGAGCTTCCGGCCCGTCTGCGGGCGGCGGTGTCGGGGCTTACGGAACCGCAGCTCGATACCCCCTACCGCCCCGAGGGCTGGAGGGTGCGTCAGGTGGTTCACCACTTGGCGGACAGTCACCTGAACGCCTTGGTCCGCTTCAAGCTGGCCCTGACCGAGGACGAGCCCGCCATCAAGACCTACGCGGAAGCGCGCTGGGCCGAGTTGCCGGACGCCAGGTCGGCGCCGGTCGAGTGGTCGCTGGCGCTCCTGGAGAGCCTCCATCAGCGCTGGGTCCTGCTGCTGCGCGGCCTGAGCGAGGAGCAGTGGTCCCGTGCCTTTCGGCATCCCGACCACGGCAGGGTCGGGCTCGAGCGCACGCTCGCCCTCTATGCCTGGCACGGCCGGCACCACCTGGCCCACATCACCTCGCTCCGGGAACGCGAGGGCTGGGCCTGATCTACTCCGCGCCGCGAGCCACGTCGTGCCCGAAGGCTCGCTGCCGGCGGGCCCACCAGCCGTCCAGCCGGGGGGCGATGACCATGGCCAGCGGGGCCAGCGCCCAGCCGGCCAGGAGATCCACGAAGTAGTGGTGGCGCAGGTAGATGGTGGAGACCCAGAGACCCAGGGCGAAAGGCAGGGCCAGCCAGAACCAGACCCGCACATAACGATACGCGAAGAGCAGAGCGACCAGCGAGCTCGCCGCGTGCAGCGAGGGGAAGGCGGCCCGGCTGTCCACCGGCAAGAGCTGGAAGGCGGCGGCTGAGAGGCTTGAGAACTGGCGGTAGCCCTGGAGGTTCTTGGTGAAGTCGTGGACCAGCACCAGGCGCGGCGGGGCCGCCGGAAACACGACGTAGAGGAAGTAGCCCAGGTAGAAGCAGACCAGGACCCCCAGGGTGGCGCGGCGAAACTCCCGCCAGCGGCCCAGCGCCAGCAGCAGCACCGAGGTCGAGGGCGCCAGCCAGGCGAAGTTCACGTAGAAGAAGTTCATCAGTTCGGTGCGCCCGGGGGTGATGAAGCGCTCGGCCCAGACGCAGGGCACCACCCCGAAGATCAGTCGGTCCAGGGCGGCGAGTTGGAAGTGGATGTCGTGGGGGTTCACGAAGCCGATGGTGTCGTGGAGGTTAGTGTAGATCAGGATGCAGGTGAGGAAGGGCAGGACCTCTCTCACTCCCAACACCAGCTTGGACCGCGGCCACAGCCTGAGCGCCAGCGCCAGCACGGTCAGGAAGGCGATGGCGATGCCGAGACGGACCACCCCGCCGGGATAGCGCGCCCCCAACTCCCCGACCCGTCGCGCATAGAGGTTGGCGGAGATGGTCAGGTAACTGGTGGGCAGGATGAAGGCGAGGGCGATCGCCTCCTCCAGGCGGAGGAGGAACAGGAGGCGTTTCACAGCACCAGGGCTTCCCGGTGCTCGCCGAAAACCTGGCGCAGCCGGCCCGCGATCTCCCCCACCGTGGCCCCGGCCAGGACCGCCTCGACCAGCACCGGCAGCAGGTTCTCTCCGGAGCCGGCCCGCTCGCTCACCGCGTCTAACGATGCCCTCCAGGGTCCCGGAGCGCGGCGGGCCTTGAACGCGCGCAGCCGCTCCAGTTGGTCCTGCTCGACCCGCGGGTCGATGCGCAAGATCTCCAGGGGGGGTTGGGCACCCTCCTGGTAGCGGTTGACACCCACGATCACCCGTTCTCCGCTCTCCACCTGCCGCTGATGGCGGTAGGCGGACTCCTGGATCTCCCGCTGGATCTCGCCGCGCTCGATGGCCCTGAGGGCGCCGCCGCTGGCTTCGATGCGGTCGATCATGGCGAGCGCCTCCCTTTCCAGGAGGTCGGTCGCCGCCTCCACCGCCCAGGACCCACCGAGCGCGTCCACGGTGTCGGCGACCCCGGACTCATGGGCGATCACTTGCTGGGTGCGCAGGGCCAGGCGGGCGGAGGCCTCGGTCGGCAGCGCCAGCGCCTCGTCCTTGGCGTTGGTGTGCAGGCTCTGACAGCCCCCCAGCACCGCCGCCAGCGCCTGCAGGGCCACCCGGACCACGTTGTTGTCGGGCTGCTGAGCGGTCAGGGTGACACCGCCCGTCTGCACGTGGAAGCGCAGGTGCTGGGCCTTGGGGTTCTCGATGCCCAGCCGCTCCTTCACCAAACGGGCCCACAACCGGCGGGCGGCCCGGAACTTGGCGACCTCCTCGATGAAGTCGGAGTGGCAGGCGAAGAAGAAGGAAAGCCGCTCGCCCAGCCGGGCCGGGTCGAGGCCCGCTTTCTGCGCGGCCCGAACGTACTCGAGGGCGTTCACGAAGGTGAAGGCGATCTCCTGTGGCGCGGTGGCGCCCGCCTCACGAATGTGGTAGCCGGAGATGGAGATGGTGTTCCACTGGGGGATGTGCTGGGAGCAGTAGGCGAAGAGGTCGGTCACCAGGCGCAAGGAGGCTTGCGGGGGGTAGATGTAGGTGCCCCGCGCCACGTACTCCTTCAGGATGTCGTTTTGCACCGTCCCCGAGAGCGCCGACTCCGGGATACCCCGCCGCCGGGCCACCGCCACGTAGAGCGCCAGCAGGATGGCCGCGGTCGAGTTGATGGTCATGGAGGTGGAAACCCGATCCAGGGGGATGCCCTCGAACAGCGTCTCCATGTCTTCCAAGCTGTCGACGGCGACCCCGACCCGTCCCACCTCGCCGGCGGCCTGCGGATCGTCGGAGTCGTAGCCGATCTGAGTCGGCAGGTCGAACGCCACCGAGAGACCGGTGGTGCCCTGCTCCAGCAGGTAGCGATAGCGGCGGTTCGACTCCACCGCGGATCCGAAGCCCGCGTACTGTCGCATGGTCCAGTGCCGGCTGCGGTAGCCGCCGGGGTGGATGCCGCGGGTGAAGGGGAAGCTCCCCGGCTCCCCGACCGGGGTCTCCGATCGAGAGGTGGCCGAGGGCGCGTAGACCCGCTGCCGCGGCAAGTCGGAGGCGGTGCGGAACTCCCTTTCGCCCTTGTCCGAGGCCGGAGTCATGGACTTCGCCGTCATACGCGCGTCACGGTAACACAAGCTCCCGGCTTCGGACACGGAAGCTCGGCTGAGGCGGGGCTCCTTGACATCAAGAAGACCCTCTCCCCATAATTTTCGGTGACGGGGACCCATGGACCGAAACGACCACGCCGGGAGCGAAGACGTCAAGCGGATGGTGCACGATCTGGGTGCGACCATCCAGCGCACGCTCGCCGAGTCGCCACAGATCTCGCACTGCTTGAATCGGATCAAGGCCGAGGGCTACGAGGTCTCCCTGGTCCTGGAGGCCACCATCGGCTTCAGCAAGAGCGGCAGCCGGGAAGCCACCAAACTCGACTTCAAGGTGGACAAGCCCGAAGCCACGCCGCCCAAGATGACCCCCCTCGACAAGAAGTTCCTGCGCTCCCTCAAGATCACCGTCGAAGAAGAAGACGAGTAGGGCCCGGCCGCGGCGGCCTCAGGCGCGAGGATGCAGGGCCGCCCGGCCCGCATAACGAGCCATCGGCCCCAGTTCCTCTTCGATCCTGAGCAGTTGGTTGTACTTGGCGATGCGGTCGGTGCGGGAGGCGGAGCCGGTCTTGATCTGACCGCAGCCGGTGGCCACCGCCAGGTCGGCAATGGTCACGTCCTCGGTCTCGCCGCTGCGGTGGCTCATCATGCAGGTGTAGCCGGCGCGGCCGGCCAGCGCCACGCAGTCCAGGGTCTCGGTCAGGCTGCCGATCTGATTGACCTTGATCAGGATCGAGTTGGCAACGCCCTCGGCAATCCCCCGGCCCAGGATGGCCGGGTTGGTCACGAAGATGTCGTCGCCGACCAGTTGCAGCTTGCTGCCCAGAGCCCGGGTGAGCGCCTTCCACCCGGTCCAGTCGCCCTCGCCCAGACCGTCCTCGATGGAGACGATGGGGTAGGCCTTCACCCACTTCTCGTACATGGCCACCATCTGGTCGGCGGTCTTGGCGGCACCACCCGACTTCTTGAACTGGTACTTCTTGCCGTCCCACAGCTCGCTGGCCGCCACGTCTAACGCAAGCGCGATCTGGGAGCCCGCCCTGTAACCGGCCGCCTTGATGGCGGCCAGGATGGTCTCCAGGGCTTCTTCGGAGGCCTTGAGATCGGGGGCGAACCCGCCCTCGTCGCCCACCGAGGTGGAGAGCCCCTTCTTCTTCAGGATGGTCTTCAGGTGATGGAAGACCTCGACCCCCATCCTGAGCGCCTCGGCGAAGCTTGGGGCGCCGTGGGGAACGATCATGAACTCCTGCGGGTCCAGGGTGTTGTCGGCGTGGGCCCCGCCGTTCACGATGTTCATGAAGGGCACCGGCAGGGTGCGGGCGTTGACTCCACCCACATAACGATAAAGGGGCAGGCCGCAGGCTTCGGCGCCGGCCTTGGCCACCGCCAGGGAGACGGCCAGGATGGCGTTGGCCCCCAGCTTCTTCTTGGTGTCGGTCCCGTCGAGGTCGATCATCAGCTGGTCGATGAGCGCCTGGTCCCCGGCGTCCTCTCCCAGAAGCTCGGGGGCAATCCGATCGTTGACGGCGCCGACCGCCTTCTGCACGCCTCGGCCCAGGTAGCGCTTCTTGTCCCCGTCGCGCAACTCGACGGCCTCCCGCTCGCCGGTCGAAGCGCCCGAGGGGACGGCAGCTCGGCCCAGAGCGCCGCCCTCGAGGATCACCTCCACCTCCACGGTGGGATTGCCTCGGCTGTCCAGGATCTCGCGGGCGAAGATGGAGTCAATCGTGGTCATGGGGCACCTCGGAAGAGAGCAGTCAGCAATCAGCGGGCGGCTTCAGGCAAAGGCCGGGTCGAGGCAGCACTCCTCACCCGGCGTCACCACCACCACCCCGCCCTCGGAGACGGTGTGACGGCGCCGGTCCTCGGCCTGATCGTACCCGATCACGGCCCCCCGGGGGATCTCCACGTCGCGGTCGATGATGACGCGCCGGATCCGCGAGTGGCGATGAACAGTGACGTTAGGCATCAGGATCGAATCGCGGATGTCGCAGTACGAATGAACCCGTACCCCGGGGGACAGGATCGAACGGTAGACGGTGCTCCCGGAAACGATGCAGCCCATCGACAGCAAGGACTCGATGGCCGAGCCGCGCCGGCCCTCGTGGTCGAAGACCAGCTTGGCGGGGGGGAACTGCGGCTGGTAGGTGCGCAGCGGCCACTCGGGATCGTACAGATTGAAGACGGGGTCGACCTGCACCAGGTCCATGGAGGCCTCGTAGTAGGCGTCCAGGGTCCCCACGTCGCGCCAGTACTGGGACGCCTTCTTGTTCTCGTCCCAAAAGCGATAGGCGTAGACCCGCTCGCCGGAGGCCACCAACTTGGGAATGATGTCGGCGCCGAAGTCGTGCGTGGAGTCCTCTTCAGCGTCCCGGATCAGCTCGCGGACCAGCACCTCGAAGTCGAAGATGTACATGCCCATGGAGCCCAGGCAGACCTCTCGGCCGCCCAGGGCGGCCCGGGCCGAGAGCGGCTTCTCCTGGAAGCCGGTGGCCCGGTTGTTCTCGTCGACCTCCAGCACACCGAAGCGACGAGCCTCACTGAGCGGCACCTCGATGGCGCCCACGGTGAGGGCGGCACCGCGGGTGATGTGGGCGTCCAGCATCTTGGCGTAGTCCATCTTGTAGATGTGGTCGCCGGAGAGGACGATCGCCCAGCGCGGATTCTCGCGCTCCAGGGAGTAGAGGTTTTGGTACACGGCATCGGCGGTGCCCAGGTACCAGTGCTCTCCCACCCGCTTCTGGGGCGGCAGCACCTCGATGAACTCCCCGAGCTCGGTGTTGACCACGCTCCAGCCCAGGCGGATGTGGCGATTCAGGCTCTGGGCCTTGTACTGGGTGGCGATGAAGATCTTGCGAAGGCCGGAGTTGATGCAGTTGGAGAGGGTGAAATCGATGATGCGGTAGGGGCCGCCAAACGACACCGCGGGTTTGGCGCGGTCGCGGGTCAGGGGAAAGAGGCGCTCGCCGGCGCCACCGGCCAGGAGCACCGCCGCCACATCGCGGAGGAGAAGGACGTTCACCCTGGAACCCCGCAGCGCCCTGGACAGGCGTCCTAAAGCCTCGGCCTCAGCACGACCCGGGCGGGAGCCCCGTCGCCGCCTTCGATCCTCAGGGGCAGGCACACCATGTCGTACTCCCCCGGTTCCACTTCCGAGAGATCGAGTCCTTCCACCACCACCACGCCGGCTTCGAGCAGGGCGTGGTGCGCGGGGTGTTCGGGACTCGGGTAGGGGTCGATCGAGAGGTAGTCGAAGCCCACCAGCTTGATTCCCGCCTGAGCCAGGTAGCTGGCCGCGTCGGGCCTCAAGAACACGAAATCGCCCTGGAAGTCCGGCTGGCGCAGCAGGCCCGAGTTGCGGGTCTTGATCAGCACCCGGAGGTCGTCGCGGAGGTCGAGCGCCTCGAGGTCGGAGCGCTCGATCGAGTGGGGAGCCGCCACCTGGACCACGCGCGCCTTGCCCATCAGGATCTCGAGAGGAAGCTGATCGACGGTCGCCCCGTCAGCCAGGAAGTGATAGGGCGCATCCACGTGAGTCCCGGCATGGGCACCGAAGGCGAGCTTGGAGAGATTGCAGGGATCGCCGGCCTCGATGCGCTGGGTGGCCTCCAGGGCGAAACGCGGGTCACCCGGGTACACGGGGAGTTGGGGCGAGAGGGGAATCGTGACGTCGATGATCTTGCTCATAGGCCCCTCTGGGGCGTCGAACGAAGGATGGGTGGCCTTTATAGCACAGGCCCCTGAAAGTGACCATGAACCGTCGGGCTGGCGGCTGGCTCCCGCACTCCCCCTGGGGCTTGCCTCGCCGGGCACTCGTTCCGGGCGACCGGACGGTCGGGCGCGCGGCGTGCCGCTTGAGGCGCCGCAATCCAGTATTGACAGCGAATTGCGGTCCGGGGTAGCGTGACGAGATACGGGGAGCCCCCCAAGGGGATTCAGGTGTTGACGACCAGCAGTCCATCGCGAGGCATCGCCATCCTTTCCCTCGTCCTCCTGGCGAGATCGGCGGA
Organism: Vicinamibacteria bacterium; assembly: GCA_035286745.1. Lineage (GTDB taxonomy): Bacteria > Acidobacteriota > Vicinamibacteria > Fen-336 > Fen-336 > DATECU01. The sequence continues at coordinate 14,612 of DATECU010000035.1, forward strand.
TGCTGCGGGTCCGAACGACGGCGGTCTGGTCGGCGTGGTCGAGGACAGCCGGGGCACCCCGGTCCCGGGGGCGCTGGTCTCGCTGTTCGGGCGCGGCATTCGGGGATCCAGCCTGGTCATGCTGACCGACGCTACCGGCCGTTTCTTCATGCCCTCGCTGCCAGCGGGGTCCTACACGCTTCGGGCCATGCGTGAGGGACACCACCCGGCTCCCGTTCATCAGGTCACGGTGGTGCCCGATCGGGATGCCGTCTTCACCGTCAACCTGACGCCGGTAGGCGAAGAACCCGCAGCCGACGCCAAGTCGGCAGACGCCCGGGATAACCCGTCGGAGCGGACCCGGGAGCTGCGCTGGTTGCTCCGCCACAAGCGACGGTCGGTGCTGGAAGAAAGGACCCCGGGGACAGCTTGGGCGGACGACTCGGCCCAAAGGGCCGGTCAGTCCCTGGCCTCTGCGTTCGGCGGCAGCGTAGAACTGCTGGCCAACCCCGCCTTTGCCGGCTGGGGCGAGGATCCGGGTGGCCCGGACGGGGCGCCGGCCAGCCTCAGCGCGGTGCGCCTCCAGGGGCGCATCAAGAACGCCGCCGAATGGAGCTTGGCCGGCTTGGTGGCCGAGAGTGAGGCCACCGCCTGGCGAATCGGCGCTGAGTTCGTGATCGAGCCCGGTGGCGGACACCAGATTCGAGCCGGCAGCGGCTATGGCAGCCGCTTCCTCCGCGCTCAGGGAAGACCGGCGGAAGGGACTGAGGGCCGCGGGGTGGGAGCCATCCTGCTTCAGGATCGCTTTGAGGCCGGTGACAAGGTGGTGGCCACGGTGGGGGCTCGGCTTTCCCACATTGGCTTCCTGGAACAGGCCAATCACCTCGATCCCTCGGTGTCGGTGGAGGTGAGGCGAGACGCTCGCACCCGGCTTCGGGGCAGCTTCAGCGGGCGCACCTTGGCCCCGGGCGGCGACCTCTTGAGCCTGAGCACCCTGGCTTCGGCCCCCGCCATCTCCTATGCGGTGACCGGCCCCGGCCTGCAATCGGAGCGCGCCTATCGAGTTGAGATGGGGGCCGAGCAGGACTTCGGCGCCACTCAGGTCTCCGCCCACACCTACTACGAGGATGTCCGGAATCAGTTGTTCAACTCCTTCGAGGGCCCGGCCGGCTCCCTGCGCATCGTGAACGCCGGCGACATGGCCTCGCGGGGCCTGGGACTCGTCGTCAGCCGCCGCTTCGGACCGTCCCTCGCCGGATCGGTCACCTACACGCTGGGTCACGCCTGGCGCGCCTCCGCCGTGACCTGGGACGCGAACGGCGCTCCGCCGCCACCCCTGGTGGAGAGCGACTTCCACGACCTGGTGGCGCGGCTCGATACCCGGGTGCCGGGAACCGCCACTCGCGTGTCGGCCCTCTACCGAGTGGCCCGGGTGAGCCCCGCGGCCGAGGGTCAAGAGCCGACGCTCCACATCCGCTTCGACCTCCAGATGAGCCAGGCGCTCCCCTTCATCGGGAGCTGGACCAGAGCCGACTGGGACTTCCTGGTGGCGGTGCGGAACCTGTACTACGAGCCCTCCGAGGGCGCCATGCTTGACGAGCTGGCGGTCTCCAACCCGCCCAAGCGCTTGCTGGGAGGCATAGCAGTCAGGTTCTAGGCCCTGGGGTTGGATCGAGTGGGGGAGTCCGGCGATTCAAATATCCGTACTATCGATTCGTCCGACTGGATCCCAAACCCCGGGACGACCACGAACCCTCTGAAAACAGGGCGCTTACGGCGTTGGCGTCGCCACCAATGCCGGCATGCCGTTTGCACTTCGCTTCACGTCTCCTGGTCCGCGGTCCTTCCGCGGCTCGGGATCCCGAGATGAAGGGGCCCCGCCTCAAGAACGCTGCCGTCGTCCTGGTCGGCCTGCTCCTGGCGACCTTGGGGATCTACAACGTCTTCCTCAAGGCCACCTGGACGCTGATGGACGACGGCGTCTTCTGGGCCCAGGCCGCCGAGGGTCTGGTGGCGGGCCGAGTGGCCGCCGGCGGACCGGCAGCGCGGGCCGGCGTGAAGCCCGGCGATGTGCTGCTCGCCGTGAACGGCGAGGAGGTGCTCGACGCTCAGGGGATCGAGGACCGGCTCGGGGAGCGCCGGGCCGGCGAGCGGGTGACCTACTCACTGCTGCGCGCCGCGGAGAAGCGTTCCCTGGAGGTCACGGTCCGGCCCTTGTCGCAGGGCAACATCACCCTCTTCTTCTATCTCTCGCTGGTCGGCTTCTTCAGCCTGGTGGTGGGCACCATCGTTATGCTGCGGCGGCCTCCCGACCGGGCGGCCCTGCACTTCTACGCCATCTGCCTGCTGTTCTTCCTCATGTACTCGACCTCGTACACGGGGAGGTTGAACCTGGCCGACTGGACGCTCCTGGCCACCGACTACCTGGGCATCCTGCTGCTGCCGGTGGTGTTCCTGCACTTCTGCTTGTCCTTTCCCGAGCGACGCCTGCCCACCTTTCGCGGCTGGCTGATCCCCGCCGCCTACCTGCCTGCGCTCTTCCTGCTGGGGGCGGCGGTGTCCAGCCAGGTGCTGTTCGTCACCACCTCACGGAGCCGGGTGCTGTGGGCGGTCACCGCCGCCATCGACCGCTGGAAGCCCCTGTACTTCGCGATCCTCTTCGCCCTCTCCTTCGTGATCCTGCTCGACTCCTACCGGAAGACGCGAAGCTTGACCGCCCGCAAGCAGATGAAGTGGCTGGTCTGGGGCACCGGCACCGGCATCCTGCCCTTCTTCCTGTTCTACGCCATCCCCTTTGCGCTAGGCGGCGAGCCGCGCCTGGCCACCGAGCTGGCCGGCTACATTCCGCTCGCCCTGCTGCCCTTGTCCCTGGCCTATGCGGTGGTGAAGCACCGGCTGATGGACGTGGAGCTGATCTTCCGCCGCACCCTGGTCTTCATCCTGGCCACCGCCGCGGTGGTGGGCATCACCCTGCTCACCGTCACCCTGTTCCAGGCGGCCCTGGCCGAGGACGAGGAGCCCCACGTCACCATCATCGCAGTGCTCTGCACCTTGCTGGTGGTGGCCCTGTTCTCACCGCTCAAGAGCCGCATCCAGGACGCCATCGATCGGCTCTTCTTCCGCGAGCGCTACAGCTCTCGCAAGGCCCTGCTCCGCCTGTCCCAGGACCTGAACGCTCACCTGGACCTGGGGAAGATCGCCGAAGGCCTCTTGGACGGCGTTCACCGCGCCCTGGGTGTGAGCTCGCTCGCGGTCTTCTTGCCCGATGCCGAGGGGGCGTTTTCCATCTTCCGCAGCACCGGTTGTGAGCCCGGCGTGGAGACGATGCCGCTCCCGGCCCAGGGCCCGCTGCTGGCCCGTCTCGATTCCGGCGAGCCGGTGAACGCGGAGTCCGCCGCCGAGCCCTTCCCGGAGGCGGGCCCCCACAACCTCACCCACTACTTTCCCTGTCGGGTGAAGGGGGAGATGATCGCCATCCTGGGGGTGGGCCGCAAAGGTGGGCTCGACCCTCTGAACAGCGAAGAGGTGGACCTGCTCCAGGCCCTGGCCGGCCAGGCCGCCACCGCCTTCGTCAACGGCCGCCTGTACGGGAGCCTGCGCGAGAAGGCCAGCGAGCTGCAGCAGCTCAAGGAGTACAACGAGAACATCCTGGAGAGCATGGACTCGGGGATCCTGGTCTTGGATCTCGAGGGACGGGTGGCTCGCTGGAACCGGGCCCTCGAAGGCCTGTACGGCCGGCCCCGAGCCGAGACCCTGGGGCGGCGTCTGGACGAGATCTTCCCCGAGTCCTTCATGGAGGCGCTCCGCGGCAGCCTAGTGTTAGGCGCGCAAGAGGAGATCGCCAACATCTACAAGCTGCACCTGCCCACCGTGGACGGGCGCAGCCTGCGGGTCAACGTCTCCATCGCTCCCTTCCAGCTCGGCTCCGGGGAGCGCCAGGGCACGGTGCTGATCGTGGACGACGTGACGGCCCGGGTCCGTCTGGAGGAACAACTCCAGCACTCGGAGAAGATGGCCTCCATCGGCCTGCTGGCCGCCGGGGTGGCCCACGAGGTGAACACGCCGCTGGCCGGGATCTCCTCCTACACCCAGATGCTGCAGGAGCAGGTGGCGAACGACGATCCGCGGGCGACGCTCTTGGAGAAGATCGAGAAACAGACCTTCCGGGCGGCCAAGATCATCAACAACCTGCTGAACTTCTCGCGTTCCGGCAGCGCGGAGTTCGAGCCCCTGGACGTGAACAAGCTGGTGCTGGACGTGCTCTCGCTGATCGAACACCAGTTGGAGGGTGCCCGCATCAAGGTGCGCAGGGAAATGGCGGCCGAGCTGCCGCCGGTCCGGGGCAACGAGAACCGGCTGCAGCAGGTGTTCTTCAACCTGATCCTGAACGCCCGAGACGCGATGCCCCGAGGCGGCTGGCTCACCCTGCACACCCGGGCCGACGAGGACGCGGTGGTGGTCGAGGTCCGGGACACCGGTGACGGCATCAAACGCGAGGACATCAGGCGCATCTACGACCCCTTCTTCACCACCAAGGGCATCGGCCGGGGTACCGGCCTCGGCCTCTCCGTCTCCTACGGGATCCTGCAAGAGCACGGAGGCGCCATCTTCGTAGACAGCACCCCCGGCAAGGGCACCACCTTCCAGGTGGCCCTGCCGCCCCTGGAGATGCGGGAAGCGGCCCAGGGATGAGGCCATGAGCGCGGAGACGATCCTCGTCGTCGACGACGAGGAGGTGATGCGCGACGTCCTGGAGACCCTGCTCGGCAAGGCCGGCTACCGAGTCACCCTGGCCGAGGACGGGACCGCAGGCGTGGCGCAGGCCCGCAAGCAGGGTTTCGACGCCGCCATCGTCGACGTGATGCTCCCCGGGATCGGGGGCATCGAGGTCCTGGAAGAGCTGAAGCGGATCGACCCCGAGCAGGTGGTGCTGATGATCACCGCCTTCGCCTCGGTGGAGACGGCGATCCAGGCCATGAAGAAGGGCGCCTTCGACTACGTGGCCAAGCCCTTCAAGCACGAGGAGCTGCTGCACATCCTGAGGAACGGCCTCAACCAGCGCCGCCTGCTGGACGAGAACCGAGCGTTGCGCACCGCCCTCCGCGACCAGGGCCGCTTCACCGAGATCGTGGGCAAGAGCCCCAAGATGCAGCAGATCTTCAACCTGATCTCGCAGGCGGCGCCTTCACGCTCCACCATCCTGGTGGCGGGGGAGAGCGGCACCGGCAAGGAGTTGGTGGCCAAGGCGATCCACGCAACCAGCCCTCGGGCCGACAAGCCCTTCATCGTGGTGAACTCGGGGAGCCTGCCCCACGACCTGCTGGAGTCCAACCTCTTCGGTCACGTGAAGGGCGCCTTCACCGGCGCGGTCTACGCCAAGCGAGGTCTGTTCGAGATCGCCGACAAGGGGACGCTGTTCTTCGACGAGATCGGCAACATCCCGCTCGAGACCCAGGCCAAACTGCTCAGGGTGATGCAGGAACGGGAGTTCATGCGCCTGGGCGGCGTGGAGACACTCAAGGTCGACGTGCGCATCGTGGCCGCCACCAACATCGACCTGAAGCGGGCGATGGACGAGGGCCGCTTCCGCGAAGACCTCTTCTACCGGCTCAACGTGATCGCCATCCAGCTTCCCTCCTTGCGGCAACGCAAAGAGGACATCCCGGCGCTGGTTAACCACTTCGTCCAGAAGTACGCAACCGAGAACGGGAAGGACGTCACCGGCGTGACCCCTGACGCGATGCAGGTGCTGCTCGACTACGACTGGCCGGGCAACGTGCGCGAGCTGGAGAACGTCATCGAGCGGGGCGTCGTCCTCACCACCGGATCCGAGATCGGCCGCGACCTGATCCCGGATCACGTGCGCACCTCGCCCAGCTTCCATGTCCCGCACCTCACCGTGCCGCCCGAGGGCATCAACCTCCGGGACGTGATCCTGGGCTTCGAGAGGCGCCTCATCGAGTCGACGTTGGAAGCGGCCGGCGGTGTGCAGAAGGAAGCCGCCCGACTCCTGGGCCTGAAGCCCACCACCCTCAACGAGATGATCAAGCGACATGGGATCCTGCTCTCACGCGAGCGGGAGCGGCGCGGTGCCTTCAAGGAGGCGGAAGACACCGTCGAGAAGCCCACTCCGGCCTGATGGCGGAGCTGGGGGCGGCTGGCAGCGACCTTGACATCGCCCGATCCCCTTGGTAGCCTCACCTCTCTAATTGGAAGCAGACACGAGGGTTAGCATCGATGCTCGGCATTGCTTGGGCGATGGCGGTGCGAACCCTCTAGGCCTCATGGTTCTCAAACGCGGTCGGAAGCTCGAGGGGGCCGACAGCTAATGGCGTTTCAGGGCTCACTCGCCGAGCTTCATCTTCCCGACATCATTCAGCTCATCAGCGTCAGCGGGAAGACCGGCGTCTTCCACCTGACGGACGGAGCCCTCAAGGGGCAGATCTACTTGCACGAGGGCCAGATCGTGCACGCCGCGCTGGAGGACGCCACCGGCGAGGAGGCGGTCTATGCCCTCGCTATCTGGAGCCGGGGGGATTTCCGCTTCGAAGCCGGGGTCGCCACCCAGCAGCGCACCATCAGCAAGAGCAACACCAACCTGCTCATGGAGGCGGCGCGGCGGCTGGACGAGTGGCGTGTGCTCTCCAAGAAGATCCCCTCCACCGACCATGTGCCGGAGTTCGCGGTCCAGGAAAACCGCGAGGGCCAGATCAACCTCAACACCAGCGAGTGGATGATCCTCTCCAAGATCGACGGCCAGCGCAGCATCAAGGCCATGGCGGCGGCGGCGGGCCTTTCGGTGTTCGACGTCTCCAAGATCCTGTACGGGCTGATCGCCACCGGGCTGATCCGACTCAAGGATGCTACCGGGGCGACCCCAGCACCCCTGGCCAAACCGCGGCCGGCGGCCAACCCGGCGGCGACCCCCGCCGCTCGCCCTCCGGTCCCGGCCGCGGACAGCGAGCTCCTGGCCAAGCTCAACCGGGTCCGCGACGTGTGCAACAACCTGCTGGGCACGGTGGGCGAGAGCGTCGTCAACAAGCACTACTTGAAGGCCAAGGCCGAGCTGGAGCGGGGCGGAGGCGGGGAGGCCATAGAAGAGGCGGTCTCCCAGATCGCCCGCGCCGCCTCCATCCTCAAGGGCCCCTCCACCAGCGAGACCCTGCTCGATCAGATCAAGGCTATTCGCTAGGTACGCCCGCGGTCGGCGGCCGCTCTCCCCGTGACCGAACCCTCCTCCGCCCAGAAACCCGGCGGCCTTGGCTTGAGCTTGGAGGGCCTCGGCCTCCTGACCTTGGCCGTGAGCTTCACCACCTGGTTCGCCGGCTGGCCGGCTGGCCTGCCCAGCGGCGCTCCGGCGGCGGTTCTCGCGGTGTTGGTCGGAACCTGGGCCTATCGCGCTCGCCGGCGCCTGGCCCCACCCTACCCCGAGACCTGGGCCGTGCTGGCCCTGGCCATCGCCTACCGATTGCCAGCGCTGCTCCACCCCTGGGGCCTGGTGAACCGCGACGGGGCCTACGGCGCCTTCGTGGCCCTGCACCTCTTGGCCGGCCAGCGGCCGGCGCCCGTCTTCACCGAGGGAGCCAACTACCAGGGCACGCTCAAGGGCCACCTGGCGGCCCTGTTCTCGCTGATCACCGGCTCGCGGGATTTCTCCCTGCTGGTGACCGCTGCCGGCCTCGTGCTCTCGCTGGTCTTCATCCTGGCCAGCATGGCCCTGGCGCGGCGGCTGGGAGGGCGGGGGGCGGCGCTCTTCACCGGCGTCTATCTGGCCCTGGGCCCCAAGTTCCTCACCATCTTCACCCTGAACAGCGTGGGCCAGTACGTGGACATCCTTGCGCTAGGCGGGCTGGCTCTGGCGCTGCTGGCGCGCCTCTTGGACCTGGACCTGAGCGGCCTGACCGCCCGCGGCCACTACCTGGGGCTCGGCCTGCTGCTGGGCGCCGCCTTCTGGCAGCAGCCGGTAGCCCTGAGCTACGCGGTGGCGGTGGGCTTGGTCCTGCTGCTGCGCCGAAGGACCTGGCGCGATGGCTGGGTGCTGCTGACTCCGCTGGGCTTTCTGCTGGGAGCCCTCCCCGTGCTGCTGTGGAACGTGCAGCACGGCTGGGCCTCGGGCGACATCATGGGCAGAGACAGCGACCTGCTGCGAGCGCAGGCAGAGGCCTTGCTGGTCTCCATCGAGCGCACCCTGACCGCCGCCTTCCCCATCCTGGCGGGCTTGAGCCCCGGCCATCCCTGGACGACTGTGCCTTTGGTCCCTACCCTGGCACGGCTCCTCCTTCCCGCCGTGCTCGTGGCGTTCTTGGCCGCAACCGGCCGCCAGGTCTGGAGCGGCGTTCGCCAGGGCCGACCACCATCCACCCTCCTCCCGCCCTTGCTGATGGCCTTCTCGCTCGCCTCCTTCTGGGCGGTGGCGTCCGGTCACCTCTACAGCCGTCCGCGGTACCTGCTGCCGGTGATGGCCGCTTCCTCGGTGCACCTGGGCGTGGTCGCGGCTCGGGCCTGGAGAAGATGGCCGGCGCCTACCGCTGTCGGGATGGCTGCCCTGGTGGCCTTTGGTGTGGTGGGGACGGTTCCGCGGCTGCGCCAGTGCGCGGCCATCGCGGAGCGCTACGGGCTTATCGTGCGCTCCCTCGATGAGAAGGGCATCCGCACCGGCTACGCCGATTTCTCGCTCTCGGCCCCGGTCACCATGTTCACCGCCGAGAGGATCCTGCTGTCGCCTCGCCTGGGGCCCACCCCGGCCTACGAGTCGGAGGTCCAGGAGCAGCGGGTGATCCGAGAAGGCCCCGACGCCTTCGTCCTTCGCCCTGACGATGATGCGCAGGCGTTCGGCGAGACGCTGACCCGACTGGGAGTGAGCTTCCGCTTCGCGCCCACCCCGGTCCCGGTCTTCTACCAGCTCTCCAAGCGGGTCCCGGTGGAGGAGGTGCGGGGCTTTCGCGGCCACAGCGACGTCGCCGAATCCGACGAGTAGCGCACGGACCCCACGACGAACGCACACCACAGAGACACAGAGGCGAAGAGGGGCACGACAAGGCGGCGAGCCCCTCCCGAACGCTTGGGTCCCGACTGCGGCTTTGTTCTCTGGGCCTCGGTGCCTCTCTGGTTACCCTCGTTCTTCGCGTCTTCTGTGTCTTTGTGATTAGCGTTATGCTTCCGGCGTGATCACCGCGTCGATCAGTAGCCGGTATCGGCTGAGCACGACATCCCACCGGTAGTGGGTTTCCACGTAGCGACGCCCGCTCTCCCCCAGGGCTCGTCGCAACTGCGGGTCGCCGGCCAGCAGGGTCAGGGCCTCCACGAACTCGTCGCCGTTCTCGTAGTAGAGACCGGCGTTGCTGCGCAGGCAGTGGTCGAGCAGGACCGCGGAGCGGGCGTTCACCAGCGCGGGCACGCCCAGCGCCATGCCCTCGAGAAGCACGATCGACAGGCTCTCGTAGGGGCTCGGGCAGACCACCACCTCGGCACCTGCCATGGCTGCCGCCTTCTCAGCCTCGCTCAGGAAACCCAGGTAGCGCACGCCCTCCGGCAGCTCCATGGCCAGCTTGCCGATCACCACCAGGTCGAGGGCCTGCCTCCCCGCCTGCCGGTACTGCTCGAAGAAGCCGAGCATCTCGTCGCAGCCCTTGCCGGCGTCGATCCGGCCGGCATAGAGGGCGTAGGGTCGGCCCAGGCGGAAGCCCTGGCGAAAGCCCCGGACGTCGGGCAATGCCGGCACCTCGACGCCCATCCCCGTCACCAGGGCCGGGCGCGAACCTATCTCGAAGCGGGAGCGGACCAGCGTCTCTTCAGGCGGCGTCAAGAAGCCAAGGGCCCGAGCCGACTCGAAGACCTCGCGGCAGATGCCGAAGCGAAGCGGCGGCTCATCATGGGCGGTGGGCACCAGGATGGCCCGCTCCGGTGCCGCCTTGAGGCCCCAGTAGGTCGGGTAGTAGAGGTAGGTGAAGAAGACGACGGCGGTGAAGCGGTCCTTCTCGCGCGCCAGGGCCTCGACCAGGCCTGGCACCTCCGGGCCCTGTCGCCGCAGGAACTCGATCTCATCCTCTCGGGTGTGCGGGCGGACGTACAACGGCTCCGCAAAGCGATTGAAGGCCTCGAGGTCCCGGTCTTCCCGGGAGGCGAACCGCCGTACCTCGACGCCGTTCAGGTTCTCGGTGCCCTCCGGGAGCTCGTTTCGCCAGGTCACGTAGTCCTGGGCACAGCTGGTGAAGACGGTGATGCGGTAGTCGCCGAGCAGCCGTTCCGCCACCGCCCGGGCCAACGCCTCGGAACCTCCGGTCACCCCGGCGCCGTAGCGCTGGACCACGAAGGCGACCTCGGCACGGCCCGCGCCCAACGCATCGCTCACAGCGACTCCAGGTAGCCTCGGAGCGTGGCCTCCACCGCTTCCGGCGCGAACGCGTGCAGCCGGCGCTCCTGGCCGGCCAGGACCTGGGCGCGCAGCCCGCCGTCGACCGTCAGCCGGTGCGCCGCCTCGGCCATCAGGTCGATGCGCTTCTCGGCGAACTGGAGGCCGGCCTCCCCCAGGGTGTAGGGCACCGCGGTCGAGGCGAAGGCAACGATGGGCACGCCCATCAGCATCGATTCCACCAGGGGCACGCCGAAGCCCTCGTGCTCGCTCATGGAGACGAAGACGGAGGCGGTGCGGAAGCAGGCGAGCAGGTCTTGGTGGTCGAGGTGGCCGGTCAAGACCACCTCCTGCGGCGTGAAGCCCTCCTCGTACAGGAACGACTGCAGGGCGTCGTGGTAGTGGCGCTGCCGGGGCAGCTTCCCCACCAGCACCAGCCTGACGTCGGGAGAGATGAAGCGCTTCCAGTACGACGCCAGACGAATCAGATCCTCTTGCTTCTTGTTGGGAGCCACCCGGCCCACGAACAAGACGTTGCTCCGCTCGTCTCGGAGCAGCCGCAGCAGCACCGGACCGGCCGGCTCGCGGTAGCGGGCGAAGTCGAGGTAGATGGGGAGCACCCCGGTGCGCGTGAAGCCGGCCGCCTCCAGTTCCTGACGGTTGAACTCGCTGTCGGCCAGGCCCAGATCCACCCGGTCCCGCAGCACCTTGAACTCCTCCCGGCCCAGGGTACAGATGCGCACCATCTCGTCGTCGTAGCCCAAGAAGAACTCGGGCGGGGTGATGTTGTGGTGCAGCATCACCCGGCGACCGCGATGCTCGGCCAACGCGGCCGTCAGCGGCGAGGGCAGCGCGTAGTGGAGGATGACGACGTCGTCGGGCCCGCCCGGCTGCCATTCCGAGAAAGCCCGCCCGTCGCCCGTGAGGTCCTCATCCACCTGCAAGGCATACACGTCGGCCGGGTGGCCCCAGCGCCGGAAGGCGTCGCGCATCAGACGAGCCGAGTCCCCGATGGCGTCGCCCCGGTGAAGCGCGGGCACCCACTGGTCCACTCGGCGCATGGCTCAGCGCTCCAGAACCGGTGCCAAACGATCGAGCAACAGGGCCCCGAAGTCCACACCGCGGAGTTCCGTCATGGCCCTGTCCTGGGTGGCCAGCACCTGCTGGCGCAGGTCCGCGCGGGTGAGCACCTGGTGGACCAGCTCGGCCACCATCATCGGGGTCTTGTCCTTGAGCAGCAGCCCACCGCCCCGCAGCGTTTCCGGCACCGCCCCGGCGGCGTAGGCCAGGACGGGAAGGCCGAAGGACATGGCCTCCAGCAGCGGCACACAGAAGCCCTCGTGCTCGGAGAGGCAGAGGAACAGGTCGGCCACCGAGTAGTAGGCGCGCAGCTCGTCGTCGTCCACGTGCCCGGAGAACACGACCTCGTCGATCCGCAAGTCCCGGACCATCTCTTGCAGCCGGTCGTAGTACTTCTCGTGACCCCGGTGGTCGCCCACCAGCAGCAGCCGGCTGCGCGGGTTCACATAACGTTGGTAACAGGCGAAGACCCGGATCAAATCATCGATCTTCTTGTTGGGGATGATCCGTCCCACGAAGAGCAGATTGCTGCGGCCGTCGCCGTAGAGCCGCCTGATGACCGGCGAGGGCGGCGCCTGATAGGCCGCGAGGTCGAGGACGATGGGCAGCACTCCGGTCCGCGCATAACCTGCATCCTCCAGCTCGCGGCGATTGAACTCGCTGTCCCCCAGGGCCAGCTCGGTCCGGGGGGCGAAGGCGGCAAGCTCCCGCCGCCCGTGATGACAGAGGCCGGCCAGGTGGGGATGAAAGCCCAGGAAGTAGTGAGCCGGCGTGATGTTGTGGTAGATCGACACCAGGCGGTCGGGAGCGTGGTAGATGAGACGGCCGGCGGCGCTGCCGATGGAGAAGTGAAACAGGCAGACGGTCTCCGGGCTCGAGACCTGGTCGTACTCCCAGAGCGGTCGCGCCAGGTGGGCCATGCGGGGGTGGACCCGTTCGGCGAAGAGGTCGGACTCGAAGCCCGCCCGGCGCAGGTGGCTCTGGATGACCAGGGCCTCGTTGCCGATGGCGTCGCCGTAGGAGAGGGCCGCCAGCAACTGGTGGACCCGGCGCGGCTTCACGCGGGGCCCTTCCCGCCCTTCCCCTCCTGCTCCAGAAGCAGGGCTTCCAGAGCCTTCTCGCGCCGGGCCTGGAACTCGAGCTGGCCCTGGAGCTGCAGCACCCGCTGGGTCAGGTTCTGGACCTGCAAGTTGAGCCGGGTCATCTCGGCGCTCAGGTTGTGGAGCAGGTGAACGTAGTAGGTGTTGAGGTCCGCCTGCCGGGAGAGGGCGGAGATCATCGGGTTCGGGTTCCAGAAGAGCTTCTGCAGGGGGCGCAGCCAGCCGCGAATCCGCTCCAGGAGCTGGCCGACCGTCCCCCGGCTACTGCGGTACAGGGTCTCTGCGTCAAACGAATAGTTCCAGCGCTCCGACTGGCCCAGCAGCTCCGGCAGCAGGCTGCTCTTGAAGTCGTGGGGGTCCAGGACGGGGTGCAGGGGGCGCTCGGAGATCTCCCGGATCTCGGCGTCGCTCAGCAGGCCCTTGGCCTTCCGCTCCTCGATGCGCCGGTGGATGTCCGCCATCACCTGGCGCACGTCGACGCCGTCGGCCTTGATCTCGAAACTCATGCTCAGCGACCCAGGGGCATGGGCGCCCCGTGAGCCGTGTAGACGATGGCCACGATGGCGAGGGCCCAAAGCCCCACCGCCAAGAGCAGCGGCCGATCGGTGAGCAGCACGTCGCTGGGGCTGCCGCCCTGCTCCTTCTGATGCACCAGGTAAAGATAGCGGAAGATGCCGTAGAGCACGAAAGGCAGGGTCCAGACCAGGCGATCGGTCTCGTACTTGCGCCGGGTCTCCTCAACCGTGGTGTAGAACGCGTAAGCGGTCACGCAGGAAGCGGTGACCACGGCAATCATCTGGTCCAGCAGGTAGGGGCTGTACTCGGCCAGGATCTTGCGGTGGCTGGAGGCGGAGCCGGAGAGGGAAGTCAGCTCATGCCGGCGTTTGGCGAGAGTCAGGAAGAGGGCCAGCAGGATGGTGCAGATGAGCAGCCAGTCGCTGATCTGGACGCCGATGGCTACCGCCCCCGCCACCGCCCGGATCACGAAGCCGATGCTGACCACCAGCACGTCGACGATCACGACCTCCTTCAACCGGAAGGAGTAGAGCAGGTTCAAGACTAGATAGAAGGCCGCTGCCACCGCGAAAGCTCGCCCCAGGACGAAGGACGCCACCAGGCAGGCCAAGCCCAACGACACCGCCGCGGTGGCCGCGGTTCGCGGGGACAGCGCTCCAGAAGCCACCGGGCGGAGACGCTTCCTGGGGTGTAGCCGATCCCGTTCGATGTCGGCGACGTCGTTCAGGAGGTAGACGGTCCCCGAGAGACCGCAGAACAGGGCGAAGGCGACGAAGGTCCTGAGGAGTGGGCCGGCTTCGAAGAGGTGCTTGGAAAGAGCCAGGGCCGCAAAGACCAGCAGGTTCTTGGTCCACTGGTGGGGACGCAGCGAGACGAGAAGCTGCCGGCCCGCCCCGGCGAGGGCTTTCACCACGGCCGACTCGCCCGGAGAGGCGGCCTCAGAAGCTCCGGACGGCCTCGTCTTCGGCGTCGAACGTCTCGAAGACGGTCAGGAGCTTGGTGATGGCCAGCAGATCCTGGATCTTCTTGGTGAGGTTGATCAGCTTGAGGCGACCGCCGTTCTTGCTCACCGTGGTGTAGCAGCGGACGATCTCACCGAGACCGGCGGAATCCACGTAGGGAACGTCGGCCAGGTTGAGCAGGATCTTGCTCTTGCCCCCGTCCACCAGCTTGGCGACCGCGTCACGAAGGGCGTCGTCACCCTCCCCGATCATGATCTTCCCGTGGAGATCCAAAATGATGACCTCACCGACCTGGCGCTCGACGATCTTCATGACGTTTCTCCCTGCGGCTTCAATCAGTTACGAGGAGGGCACAAGCTACCACAGGGCCTCCCTGGCTGTCAACGCTCGGATGTGCTAGCTTGCCCGGCCATGAGCTTCTTGGAACGCCTGCACGCACGCGCCAAGGGGGCAAGTCGCCACATCGTCCTGCCCGAGGGCACCGAGCCCAGGACGGTCCGTGCGGCCGCGTTGGCCGTCCAGCGCGGGATCGCCAGGATCACGCTCCTGGGGGATGCGGTCCAGGTCCGGAGCGTGGCCCGCGAGGCGGGGGTCGACATCTCGGGGGTCACGGTGGCCCAGGTCCCCGACGAAGGACGAGAGACCGAGGAGGCGCTTCGCCTGTATCTGGAGCGCTCCGGCCGCCGTGGGGTTCAGCCCGCCGAAGCCCGAGAGCACCTCAAAGACCCGCTGCTGTGGGCCGCGCTCCAGGTGGGACTCGGCCACGCCGACGGGTTTGTGGCGGGAGCCTCGGCCACCACCGCCGCCACCCTGCGGGCGGCTCTCCGGGGCATTGGGGTCGAGGCCGGCGTCTCCAAGATCTCGTCCTTCATGTTGATGGTGACGTCGCAGGAGGCGTTTGGCGAGAAAGGCCTCCTGGTCTTCGCCGACTGCGGCGTCAACCCCGACCCCACCGCCGCCGAGCTGGCGGAGATCGCCATGCTCACCGCCCGGAACGCCCAGGGCTTCTTGGGGGTCCCGCCCCGGGTGGCCCTGCTCTCCTTCTCCACCAAGGGCTCCGCAGACCACCCGCGATCGCGCAAGGTGGCCGAGGCCACTCGTTTGGTGCAGGCGCGGGCTCCCGAGCTCCTGGTCGACGGCGAGCTGCAACTGGACGCCGCCCTGGTGCCCAAAGTGGGATCGAGCAAGGCCCCGGGAAGCCCGGTGGCGGGGCGGGCCAACGTGCTCATCTTCCCCGACCTCGACGCCGGCAACATCGGCTACAAGCTGGTGGAGCGGCTGGCCGGGGCCAGGGCGCTGGGCCCCATCCTGCAGGGGTTGGCGCGGCCGGGGAACGACCTCTCCCGCGGCTGCTCGGTCGAGGACATCGTGGACGTGATCGCGGTGACCGCCCTCCAGGCGGAGGCTCGGATCAAGGGATGAGCCGCCGCGGGCGGCAGCGGGCAAGCGCCGAGGCTCGGCGTCTGGCCGTTAGACGGCGGCGGTCTTGCGCTGCT
Organism: Vicinamibacteria bacterium; assembly: GCA_035286745.1. Taxonomy (GTDB): domain Bacteria; phylum Acidobacteriota; class Vicinamibacteria; order Fen-336; family Fen-336; genus DATECU01. The sequence goes on from DATECU010000035.1 coordinate 30,096, forward strand.
GGAAGCACTCCTTGCAGTAGACGGGCCGCCCCTGGGTGGGCTTGAAGGGCACCGTGGTGTCCTTGCCGCACTGAGAACAGGTGGCGGTGGTCTCAACCCGGTCCCTCGAGTTTGGGCTCACCCGCGTGTTCCGCCTGCCCTTGCAGTCCTTGCACCGCTTGGGCTCGTTCTTGAAGTTCTTTCCGGCGTAGAAGAGCTGCTCGCCCGCGGTGAAGACAAAGTCCTTACCGCAGTCGATGCAGACCAGCGTCTTGTCTCGGTACTCCATGGCCTCTCCTCGAGGGGCGGCCCCCCCCGGGTTCCCCCGGGGGGTTTCATTCATTCGGTTTCGCGGCGGATCTTCTTGCGGTTTCGCTTCCGCGCGAGAGCCTGCTTGGCGCGGCGCTTATCACCAGGCTTCAGGTAGAAGCTGTGCTTCTTGATGTCCTTGATGATGTCTTCCTGTTGGACCTTCCGCTTGAAGCGCCGGAGGGCGTTCTCTATAGACTCGCCCTCTTGGATCTTGACCTCGGCCAAAACGTAAACACCTCCTGCCTGTCCTGGATTTCGAGTGGGGGGAACTCTTTCCCCCCGGTCAGAGCCTGGCCTCGGGCTCGATGACCCGCAGGATGCTAGGTCAGGACCCCCGGAGTGTCAAGCAAATAATTGGGACTCAGCGGCATACGGGGATTGCCCCGGTCTAGCGAGCCAGCTGGTCCGGGTCGGCGGGCCTGCCGGCGGGAGCCTATCCGGCTGCCCGGAGCCATCGTCTAACCCACGGCAAATCAACATGTTAAGATGCCAGCGCTGACTATGCCCGCTGCCGGACGCCTTTTCGTGGTCGCCACCCCGCTCGGTCACCTGGAGGACATCACCCTCCGCGCCCTGGCCGTCCTGCGCCAGGTCAGCCTGATCGCCTGCGAAGACACGCGGCACACCGGCAAGCTGCTGCGGGCCCACGGCGTCGAGACCCCCACCACCTCCTACTTCGAGCACAACGAGCGCTCCAAGGGCGAGCGAATCCTGGAGGTCCTGCGGTCCGGGCGTGAGGTTGCGCTGGTCTCCGATGCCGGAACCCCCGGCATCTCGGATCCCGGCTTTCGTTTGGTGCGCGCAGCGCGGGCTGCGGACATCCCGGTCATCCCCGTCCCCGGTCCCAGCGCGGTCATCACCGCCCTTTCCGTGTCCGGCTTGCCGACCGATCGCTTCCTGTTCGTGGGGTTTCTTCCTCCCAAGGCGGCGGCGCGGCGACGCGCCCTCGAGGAGTTGGGCCGGGTCCGCGAGACCCTGGTCTTCTACGAGTCGCCGGTGCGGATCCGGGAGGCCATGAAGGACATGGCGTCCACGTTGGGAGACCGCGAGGCGTTCGTTTGCCGCGAGGCCACCAAGCTGCACGAGGAGTACCGGCGGGGCCGGCTCTCCGAGTTGAGCGACCTGCTGGCCGCCCGCGGCGAGGTCAAGGGCGAGATCGTGCTGGTGGTCGCCGGGGCCTCCGACGCCTCGCCCGCCGCGCCCGCGGAGGCACCGGAGGTTCTCTTCGCCCGCCTGACGCAGGAAGGCCGCACTCGCCGGGAGGCGGTCAAGGAGATCGCGCGGCTCACCGGCCTGCCGGCGCGCGAGGTGTACCGGCGGCTGCTGGGGGAGGGCTGAGGCTTGGCGGGAGCGGAGCCGACTCAGCGGTTCTCGGTCGGTCCAAACAGCTCATCGGGTTCGACCTTACGGGTTAGGTGCACAAGCACCGGCTTCATCCAGTTCTTGCGCTCATAGCCCACACCCAGTCGCGAGAGCCGCCGCTCCAGCTTGTCGGCGGCGGTGGGGTTCACCGCGATCAGTGCCACCTCGGCGGCGGCCTCGACGCGTGCCCGGTAGGCGCCGAAGTACTCGGTGGTGGTGGGCCCCAGCTTGGAGGAACAGACGATCCGCTCTTCGGAGAGGAAGTTGAGCTTGCTGGCCAGGAAGAAGTCGGTGGAGCAGAAGCGGACGCCCTCGGCTTGCAGCGACGCGACGAAGTGCCGCCACTGGGCGTCGGTGCGCAGGTTGGCGGGGGCCTGGCCCAGCGAGCCGAGGGCCCCGAAGATCACCAGGCCGATCATTACCGGCCGGGCTCGAACCAGCAGTCGGGCGATCAGGATGGGCAGCGGCGTCATCAGAAAGAGGAGGTAGCGGGGGTTGCCCGGAACCTCGGGTAGCGCGAAGAGGGCGATCAGCAGGTTGCCGGCCGTGAAGAGCAGGAGGACGCGAAGCGGGGACCTGGACTCTCGAAGCGCGACCTTGAGGCCGGAAGCCACCGCCAGCACCGCCAGCACCACCGCCGACCAGGCCAGCGACCACATAACGACGTCCACCTCACGGCGGTATCCGAAGTCGTAGCCCAGGAGCACCGGCCATTGCCCCCTCACCATGTCCAGGGCACGAGCCACCAGCCCCGGCCCCTGGTCCAGGGCGCCCACCGTGCGGCCGCCGGGCAGGACGTAGAGGAACGATTCCCAGCCGTTCTGCGCGTTCCACAGCAGGCCCGGCAGGTAGCCGAGCCCCCACCCGGCCAGGGCCGGCAGCGTCGAACGCAGGGCCCGCCGGGGATCGGCAAGAAGCAGGGCCAGGCCGAAAGCCGCCAGGTGAATGACGGCCAGGATGTGGCACCAGAAAGCCAGCCCCAGGAGCAGCCCACCGGTCGAGGCCAGCAGGCGATCGCTCTCCGGCTCCCGGGCCCAGCGCACGGCCAGCCAGAGAGCCCAGGTGCCTAACGCAAGCACCTCGACATAGTTGCCGTCATTGCTCAAGCTGTAGCGGGTCACGAAGGCGGGGGCGAAGGCGGCGTAGAGCCCGGCAGCCAGGGCGGTCCAGGCGGGCTGGTCTTTAAGCAGGAGAGCCAGACGATAGAGCCCCGCCACGAAGGCCAGGTAGAAGAGGAGCGAGGCCAGGGCGAAGGCCCGCGAGCTGTCCATCCCAAGAGACAGCCCGGCCGCCAGATGGGACTTGAGGCTTCCGCTGTAGGGAACGCTGGGAACGAAGACCAGGTGGTCGATGCCCTGGCGCAGGTGCACGCTGACAATGCCGGACAGCGCTCCGTCGGGGCTCAGATAGCCGGCGGATCCCTGCCAAAGCAGAGGCAGCCGGAAGAAGAAGGCGAGGCCCAAGACCAGCCACAGGCCTCCCCGCGGCCCGGGAAGACGTGCGCCCCGTAGAGCCGGCCAGTTGAGCCGGACCCAGAACGCGGCCAGCCCGAAGGTCAGCAAGGCCAGAGCCCAGGCCGGCAGCGCCTGGAGCCAGGCCGGCCGCCAGGGCTCGCCGACATCGAACCAACGCACGACCAGGGCCGACCACGAGAGTGCGGAGCCCAGGCCGGCCGCCCAGGACCAGACCTGGGCGCGGTCAGACGGCACGGGCCACGAAGATCATGTCGAGGGAATGGCGCGGGGCCAGGGCCCCGGCGGCCAGGAGCAGCCGCATCAGAGGCACCGCCCAGAGACGGTTCCAGCCGCGCTGGAGGCGATCGAGCTTGGGGGCGCGGGAGAGCCAGTTGAGACACAGCTCGAGGTGCAGGCCGGTGGCCTTCAGCACCCGAAAGCCCTCGCTGGCCAACAGGTCCTTGACCTCATCGTAGGCGAGCTCACTCAGATGGTCGGGGCTGAACGGCCGTTCCGAGCGGTCGACCCGGTTGGCCAGGCGCAGGCGGTTAGGCGTGGTCAGGATCAGCAACCCGCCCTTCCTGAGGACTCGCCGGAACTCGGCGATCCCCGGCCGCGGATCGGGGAGGTGCTCGATCAGCTCCCCGGCGAACAGGGCGTCGAACACGCCGCTGCGGAAGGCCAGGGGTTGGGCGCCGGCGGCGGTCCAGCGCACGCCGGGGAACTCCGCCTGACGCGAGCGCAGCAGGTCAAAGTCCAGGTCGGCGGCGACCAGGGTGAAGGGCCAGTCGGGCCTGATCTCGGTGAACAGGCTGCGCCCGCACCCTGCGTCCAGAACTCGCCCTCCCTTGGGAATGAAGGCCAGGAACAGCTTCTCCAGCTTGCGCAGCATGGCCGCGTGCAACTCGAAGAGGAACGGCTCGGCAGGCGTGTAGCCGTGGCCGGCATGGACCCGGTGGTAGTAGGACCGCAGCACCTGGGGGTCGGCCACCCGGCCGGCGATGAAGCGATTCTCCAGCACCCGGCCCTGGCGATTGCGCAAAACGAGCTGGATGCCGATCACGGGATCGAAGACGTAGCCGGGGTTGGACCAGGAGTCGACGGCCGCCACCCGTCCCCCCGGTGTCTCTCTCCAGAGCGACCCGGGACCGATGCTCGTGAGGTCGATGCCGATCTCGGTCTCGGCCTCCCCCTCCGGCAGCTCGAACACCCAGTAACCGACGTGGGTGTCGGGATGGCTCTCTCGCAGGTGGGAGTAGAGGTCGACGGCAAAGACGTGGCGATTGGCCCCGCGGAGCCGGCTGCGGAAGCAAATGTGCCCCCGCCGGGTGGTGAGGTCGACCCAGGGAGAGAGCGGCAGGATGCGAGCCACGGGCGGCAAGAATAGCACCGGTGGCCGACGGGGCGGTTCCTGCCCTTCCTGCCCGGCTCTTCGTTGACAGGAACTCCTTCGCATGCCAGAATTTGCGGTCCTTTTGTCGTCTCTTGACGAGCTCATGAAAGTCCTGGTCGTCGGCAACGGAGGACGCGAGCACGCCCTGGCTTGGAAGATCCGCCAGAGCCCGCTGGTGTCCGAGATCTACTGCGCTCCGGGCAACGGGGGCCTGGCGGGCTTTTGCGACTGCGTCCCCATCGACACCTCGAACATCATCGAGGTCGCCGACTTCGCCCAGACCATTAGCGCCGACCTGACCGTGGTGGGCCCAGAGCTGCCGATGGTGCTGGGCATGGGCGACGAGTTCCGGCGCCGCGGGCTCTCCATCTTCTGTCCCAGCCGGGCCGCCGCGGAGATCGAAGGCTCCAAGGCCTTCGCCCGCGAGTTCATGCACCGTCACAAGATCCCCTCGCCGCGTTACGAGACCTGCACCTCGTTGGAGGCGGTCGAGGACTTCGTGAAGCGCGCGCCTTTCGGCTATCCCTGCGTCATGAAGGCCGACGGGCTGGCCCAGGGCAAGGGCACGGTGGTGGTCGGCAGCCGCGCGGAGGCCGAGAAGGCCGCCGGCGACATGATGCGCGACCGCAAGTTCGGGACCGCGGGCGCCAAACTGGTGATGGAGGAGTTCCTGACCGGCGAGGAGGTCTCCTTCCTCGTCTTCTCCGACGGTTCGCGGGTGGTGCCCATGGTCTCGGTCCAGGATCACAAGCGCCTGCGCGATGGCGACCAGGGACCCAACACCGGCGGCATGGGGGCCATATCGCCCGCCACCGGGCTCACCGTCGACACCCACAAGCAGGTCATGCAGGAGATCGTCCTGCCCGCCATCGCCGGCCTGGCGGCCGAAGGGCGCAAGTACCAGGGTGTGCTGTACGCGGGCCTGATGATCACCGCCCAGGGGCCCAAAGTGCTGGAGTTCAACGCTCGCTTCGGCGACCCCGAGACCCAGGTGATCATGGCGCGCATGCGCTCCGACATCATGCCCATCCTGATGGGGGTAGCCGACGGCCAGCTCAAGGAGCCCCGGATCGACTGGACCAAGGACGCCGCCGCCTGCGTGGTGCTGGCCGCCAAGGGCTACCCGGAGACGGTCGAGACCGGCAAGCCGATCAGCGGCCTGGAGGCCTTGAAGGACGCCAAGGATGTCCAGGCCTTTCATGCCGCCACCGAGCTCAAGGACGGCAGATACGTCACGGTAGGTGGACGCGTTCTCGGGATCACCGCCCTGGGCGCAAACCTGGACGCGGCCGTGAAGAGCGTCTACGCCGCCGTGTCCAGAGTCTCCTTCGAGGGCATGCACTACCGGAAGGACATCGGCCAGGCTGCTCTCTCGAGGCTCCACGGACCAAAGGTGTGAGCGACGGCGCGTTAGTCGCAATCCTGATGGGCAGCGACAGCGACCTGCCGGTGATGGCCGGTTGCGCCCGGGTGCTGGCCGAGTACGGCATCCCCTATGAGGTTCACGTGCTCTCGGCCCACCGCACCCCGGACCGGGCCGCCGGCTTCGCCCGCGAGGCCGCCGGGAGGGGCCTGCGGGTGATCGTCGCCGGTGCCGGGGGTGCCGCCCATCTGGCTGGGGTGATGGCCGCCCACACCACGCTGCCGGTGATCGGGGTGCCGCTGGCCAGCTCCCCCCTGGCAGGGTTCGACGCCCTGCTCGCAACCGTGCAGATGCCGCCGGGGGTCCCCGTCGCCACCGTGGGCGTGGGGGCCATGGGGGCGGCCAACGCTGGCCACCTGGCCGCCGGCATTCTGGCGCTGTCCGATCCCGGCCTGGGCCAGAAGCTGGCGGAGCGCCGGCAGCGAATGAGCGATGAGGTCCTGGCCAAGTCCAAAGACCTCCCGGCCCGGCTGCAGGAGCTGCTGGCGGGCAGCTAGCGCGGCCTTCTCTTGTTGGGGGACGGCCTGAGCAAGCCATCCGCACCGCCTGGGTCGCGCCGAACGGTTTGGGCGATCGCTCTGCTGAGCCTGGCCCTCAACCTCACCGGC
>DATECU010000036.1:0-6148 GCA_035286745.1 Vicinamibacteria bacterium
CTTCATGCCGCGCCAAGATACCGGCCGGCCGGTCGGGCCCAAGCCACTTGCCGGGGTGTTCAACCGTTTGCATCCCCATCCCTTCTGACCTAGTCTCGGGCCCAGCCAACCCTGGACGTACAGCAAGAACCCGGACCGCACGAGAGAGGCTTCGTGAGGGCGCGCTGGCCGAAGCGATCGAGGCGGGCCGGGGTTCACCCGAGGACCATGGGGGCCACCCCTCGGCGGGGGAGCTTCCATGCTTTCGAGGCAAGCTCACGTCCCGCGCCCTCAGGGCTCGGGGCGGCGCCCACCGGGGTCCATCGCCAGCGCGGGGGCCACCGGTCGAGGCGACAGGAGGTGGGGACGTGCTCGAAGCAGACCTGTCGTGGCTCGAGGGCTGGTGCTCTGGTCAGCCCTCCAGCAAGCGAATGCAAATCCTGGCCACCGCGGGCCGCCTGTTCCACGAGAAGGGGTTCGAGGCCACGTCCATCCAGGACGTGGCCGCCGCCTGCGGCCTGACCAAGCCCGGCCTCTACCATCACATCCGCAGCAAGGAGGACCTGCTGCTGGAGATCTGCATGCGCGGCCTCGACGTGTTCGAGGCCGAGGTGGTGGCTCCCTCCCTGGCGGTGGCCGATCCGCTGGAGCGGCTGCGGATCTGGATGGACCGACATGTGCGTTTGGTGCATCGGCCGAGCGTGCAGCAGGTGACGGTTCTCATCCACGAGCGGACCCGTTTCCCCGGGCCCGCCGAGACCCAGGTCCGAAACCGGAAGCGCCGTTTGATGCAGATCCTGGAGACCGCCTTCCGCGACGCCATGGAAGCCGGTCAGATTCGGCCCGTTCACCCCAAGGTGGCCGCCTTCAGCATGGTGGGCATGGTGCTCTGGACCTCGCGCTGGTATCGGCCCGAGGGGGAGCTCGACCGCGACGACCTGGCCCGGGAGATCGGCCGGCTCTTCTTCGGCGGCCTGGTGTCCGCGGCCGCGGCCGAGGCCCTGCCTCCCCGGGCGGAGGTTTTGACCACAACGCTTGGACGCGACCGGCCAACCCGGCGCCGCCCTGGCTTGAGGACGCCTGCCGTCGCTTGAACGGCGCGCTCTAGCCTCCTGGTCCGCGAGGTCAGGGGGCTAGAGCGTATGAGACTCGCTGCCGTAGCCGAAGCTCGCCCGCAGGTCGTCACTGGGTAAGATAGGGGCCTCGCCCGGGAGTCCTTGGGGAGTTCCCGTGTCTTCCCGGGCGGCGAGGGCTTCATGCAGGTTCGGTTCGGAGAGTGGACGCTGGATGCCGGGAGCCGTCTGCTGTTGCGGGACCGCCAGCCGGTGCACCTGACGCCAAAGGCCTTCGACCTGTTGCGGGTGCTGATCGACCACCGCCCAGCGGCCATCCCCAAGGCCGTGATCCACGACTCCTTGTGGCCTTCGACCTTCGTCTCCGAGAGCAACCTATCGAGTCTGGTCTCGGAGCTGCGTTCGGTCCTGGGAGACACGCCACGCCGGCCGCGCTTCCTGCGTACGGTCCATGGATACGGCTACGCGTTCTGCGGGCAGGCCGCGGAGCTTCCCGCACCCCCGCCCACATCGGCGCGTCCGGTGGTGTTTCGGCTGCTCTTCCGGGGCCGGGAGATCCGGCTGCCTGCCGGCGTCGCCACCCTGGGCCGCGACCCGGAGTCGTTGCTGTGGCTAGACTCCGACCAGGTCTCCCGCCACCACGCCGAGATCGTGGTCGACGGCGCTTCCGCCACCCTGATGGATCTGAGCAGCCGCAACGGAACCCTCCTGAATGGCGTCAAGGTGACGTCGGCCCAGCTCCTGGGTGACGGCGATGTGATCGAGCTGGCCGGCGAGCGAGTGGCGGTGCGCGCCATCTCCAGGGCCCAGCAGAGCGAGACCAAGCCGGGAGGCGGCGGCAGCCAGGCCCGCTGACCCGCCGGCGCTCCGCCGACCCCGCCCCTTGTGCGCAGGGTGGTCGACGGCGGCGGCGCTTTCCCGTTACCATTCGCCCCCGGGGCGAAGGAGGACGCACGAAATCATGTCCAAGCATCGAGAGTTCCACGACGGTCGGCGCGACGGCCTGAGGCCCCTGGAGAGCCTCGACCTCGACCGCGTCGACTCCTTCGCCTCGCTGCTGCGCGGCATGGGCAAGACCGCCTTCAGCGGCCGCAGCCTGGGCGAGGCCTTCGAGGTGGTGCTGGCCATGGTGAGGGACCCCGACTGCAAGGTGGTGCTCACCCTGTCCGGCGCCATGACCATCGCCAAGATGGGCAAGGTCATCATGAAGATGATCGACACCGGAATGGTGCAAGCCGTGGTGTCGACCGGCGCCCTGATGGCCCACGGCATGTCGGAGGCGGTAGGCATGGTCCACTACCGCCACGACCCCAAGGTCTCCGACGAGGAGCTGTTCGAGAAGGGCTACAACCGCGTCTACGACACCCTGGAGATGGAAGCCAACCTCAACTACGTCGAAGAGTTCTCCTCCAGGGCCATGGACCGCCTGGGGCCGGAGAGGGAGCTGTCCAGCGAGATCGTCTCCCGCGCCCTGGGCGAGGTGCTGGCCGAAGATCCGCAGGGCACCGGCGTCTTGCGCAGCGCCTACCTCAAGAAGGTGCCGGTCTTCGTGCCCGCCTTCACCGACTCCGAGCTGGGCCTCGACCTCTCCACCTGGGCCATGAAGCGAGCCCAGGCCCAGGGCGTCACCGACCCTCTGAAGCTCTTCGACCACCTCCCCCGCTACAACCCCTTCCTCGACCTCGGCAGCTTCGCCCGCTTCGCCCTCGGCGCCAAACGCTTGGGGATCTTCACCATCGGTGGCGGCGTACCCCGCAACTGGGCCCAGGAAGTGGGACCGTACGTCGACATCACCAACCACCGCCTGGGGCTGGAACTGACGCCGCCCCGCTATCAGTACGCGGTGCGCATCTGCCCCGAACCCGTGCATTGGGGTGGTCTCTCCGGCTGCACCTACTCCGAGGGCGTATCCTGGGGCAAGTTCGTGCCCCCAGCCGAGGGCGGCCGCTTCGCCGAGGTCTACGCCGACGCCACCACCGTCTGGCCGCTGCTGATCAAGGGCGTGTGCGAGGAACTGGGGTTTTGAGAGCGCCACGCCTCGCACCCGTCGGCGACCAGCTCCTGCGCCGAACGATGCGTGCAAGTCCTTCGGTGTGGGCCGGAACACCATGGCCTGTGGTGAGAAGCGTCCAGGGGATTAGCGCCGCCTACTTGGCTTCGGGGTGGATGGTGAGAATCCGCACGGAGCGGGCGCGGTGGATCGAGCGTGACGGCTTCTCGGTGGTCACCAGCTCGGCGGCGCCCACCGAAGCCGCGGCGGCCGCGTGGAGGGCGTCCATCGCCTCAACTCCATAGGTCGAGGCCTCGCGGAGGGCGGCTTCCGTGACCGCTCGTAGGTCCAAGGCCCACTTGGAGACGGCCGAGAAGAACGCTTCATAGAAGGCCACCTCGCCGTTGCGCTTGTTGAAGAGGGCTTGCGGAAGCACCTCCAGCCGGAGGAACGGGCTCGCAGCAAACTCTCGATCAGGATCGTCCAGGATCTCGATGGCTCGCGCCGCCTGCTCATTCCCTCCTCGGGCCGCCGCGATCAGCACCCCGGCATCCACGAAGGTGAGCTTCACCGCGGCTCTCGCCAGCCACCTCGGCGAGTCGCGACCTCTTCCTCGATCTCGTTCCAGCCCAGAGTGGGCGCCCCAGACTCCAGGATGCGTGCGCGGAGTTCACGGAGCTGCCGCCCGAGGGGGGTGCGCGCCTCGCCCTCCACGGCTTCGATGGTTACCCGGACTTCGGCCCTCTCAGGAAGATCCAGCGGGCTCTTGGGCCTGAGGACCCCGTTCTCGTAGACCGCACTTACCGCTATCGACATGTGAGCGCCACCTTGCTAGCTCCATTCTGGTATGGAATGGCCTGTCAAGTCCACGACGGTGGGTGGGATGCCCTGGTGCCGTTGCCGTTGCTTGGCGACAACTGCTCGGAACAGAGCAGCACACCAGGACACCTGAGCCATGGTGAGGCGCGGGTGGCCTCGATCGTCTGCTCCCAGCCGGGACGAGCCGCATTCCCAGCTCGTGATGAGGGCCCCGGGACCTCGCCTGACCCTTCGTGCGGTACAATGCCCCGCACGAGGCACTGAGGAATCGCGAGGAACTGCTGCCGCCGCCAAGCTCACCGAGCTCGAACAGGCCCTGCTCGACTTGGCCCGCGCCCAGCAGCGGACCGAGGCTGCCCAGCAGCGGACCGAGGCCAACCTCGACCGACTCGAGGGGAACCTCGATCGGTCCGCCGCCGAGACGCGAGCCAACCTCGACCGACTCGAGGCCAACCTGGATCGGTCCGCCGCCAAGAACGACAAGCTGATGGCTGACCTCGCCCGATCCATGGACGAGGTCAGTAGGCAGGTCGGTGAGGCCGCGAACAGGACCGGGCGACTCGTCGAGGACATCCTCGCGCCCGGTATCGAGGAGTTCTTCTGCAAGACGTTCCCCTTCGAGGGGGACCTCGCCTCGGCCATACGCTTCCGCAGAGGTCCCCGGGATGCCCGCAGGGAGTTCGACGCCTTCGTCACCGGTGGCGATCACTTCCTCCTGATCGATGCCAAGAGCACGGTCCGGCCGGAGCGCATCGTGGAGTTCGTCGGCGCCCTCCCGGAGCTGCGTCCCTTGTTCCCCGAGGCGCGCGACCGCCAGTTCCACGGGGCCATCGCCTCGCTTCACATCGAACCGTCCCTGGTGGCCGCTGGAGAACGCCTGGGGCTCTTCATGATTGGATTGCGCCCCGGCCTCCTCACCATGCTCAACTCCCCCGGCTTCGCGCCGCGCGCTTTCTGAGGCGCACGCGCCACCCGGCGCGGCCCTTGCCGAGAAGTAGGGTGCGGGGCGCTGGCGCGGCGCCCCTCACAGGGAAGCCGGGAACGTGCAAGGGCCGTGCTGGATCAGGGGCAGCTTTTTTTCAGCGGCCGATGATCGGAAGCACCGCGTCACACCGCACAACGAATGGCTGGCCCCACAGGGCCGGCACCAAGGCGCGAGGCTCCGACCGATCAGGGTGTAAACCACCGGCAGCGCGTGGGCCGACCGTGTTCGAGCTTCGCAGGCAACCGCGTCGCGGCCATTGGCCGTCTTCAGGATCAGGGCCGTTGACGCTGCGCTCGATCTACGTGCTCGACGACCGCCGCTCCAGGAGCTTTCCGGCGACGGCCGAGACGGATGACGGCGGCTTCGCCATCCTCCGATCCCCGCCGCGTCGCTTTGCCGACGCTTCGGCCCGGCAACGGCAGTCCAAGACCAGCTACCGCCCTGCGGCCCCCAGGACTGACGAGCATGCGATCATGCGTGCCGACTAGTCTGGCAGGCCCAGCAGACCAGGTATGGAAACGTCCTCGTCCAGGCTGGGCCAGTGGATCGCGTAGCCGTCGGCGTAGAGCTCGAAGGTCTGGCGGTCCGCGTCAGAGGCGTCCCGCAGACGCGGAAACCACTCGAGCGGCACAGTGAGGGTCCGGCCATCCTTGAGTTCGACGGTGAGGCCGTCGGGCACAAACTGGACCGACCGGGCCCGCGGCTCGGCGTCAACGAGCGAAGTACTCATCCCACCTCGCGACGAAGAAGACTTGGTGCTCAAAGGTCAGCTCCCGAATGCGCCTCAGCTCGCTGCGGGAAAAGCCGCGCGCGCGGGCGAAATCGATGGGGCGTAGCCACAGCTTGGCGACGCTGTCGCCCTTCCTGACGTGGACGTGCGGCGGCTCCTGCCGTTCGTCGCTGAAGAAGTAGAACCGATATCCCTCGATCAGCAGCAGCGTTGGCATCGATGTCCGCTATGGCCCTTCCGCACGGCATGGCGTCCTCTTCCTTCTCCAATTGTAAGCCGGATGGTGCGGTAGAGACCCTCTTGACGGCCTCACCCATGACCTGGATGTTCCGGATAATGGCATCCTGGACCATCGTGCTCCCTCGGAACGCTTCCTCTCCCGCGGCGGCGTAGCTGACGATTCGCTCGGCAGCCTCGACGATGTGGTCCAGGTAGAGCCCATCGTCCTTCACAACGGGACCGCCTCGGCGAGCACGCTATCGCGGATGAAGGGGCTAAGGCCGTCCTCGGTCACAACATCGACTCTCGTCGCCAGAGCCTCTTCGAGTTCGTCGCAGAAGTCCATGAGGTCC
>DATECU010000037.1:0-5592 GCA_035286745.1 Vicinamibacteria bacterium
CCCCGGCGCGGACCAGCCGCTCGCGCAGCCGCGGGACGTCGGTCGGAACCTGGACCTCGACCCGCACCACGGGCTCGCCCAGGAGCGATCGCTGGTCCTCTGCGGGCAGCAGTCCGGCCCCCGCGCGCCGTGCGCGTTCGCTGTCCCGCGCGGCCAGGTAGAAGTACGGGCGCTGGCGGGTGTCGCGAACCAGGAACGTCGAGCCCTGGTCGAGGCGGCCGTAGAGCTGCACCACCGGCCGGCCCGACTCGACGCGGTAGGTGGGCTGGAGGACGAAGCCGCGGAACGAAGACCCGGTCGTCATGGAGCACGCCATTGTAGTTCGGCAGCGGAGACGCCCGACCGCCGGGGCCGGGAGCCGGCCCCGGGCGACAGACCGCCGAGTTCGGGCTGGCCGAGGGCCCGATCTCACCCCCGGGCGCGGCTTCGCGGATAGAATCCAGGTCGCCCGCTGGCCTCAGGAGGCAGACCGATGAACGAGCCGAGCCCGAACCCCACGGCCGCTGATCCCGAGCGCGACTGGCTCGCCAACGTCTACCAGGGGACCAAGCCCCAGCTCACCCTGCGCGCCATCCTGGCTGGCATGCTGATCGGTGTCGTGATGTGCCTGTCCAACCTGTACGTCTTCTTCAAGACGGGCTGGTCGATGGGGGTGACGATCACGGCCGCAATCCTGGCCTTCGCGCTCTTCCGAATGCTGGCTGCGGCACGTCTGGTGAAGGAGCCGCTGGGGGCGCTCGAGAACAACGCCCTCACCACCGTCTCCTCGGGCGCGGGCTACATGACGGGTGGCGGCAACATGGCCGCCTTCGGGGCCCTGCTCATGGTCACCACCGTGCGCCCCGAAACGCTGCCGATGGTGGCCTGGTTTGGCGTCATCGCGGCGCTCGGCGTCTTTGCCGCCATTCCCATCAAGCGCCAGCTCATCAACAAGGAGAGCCTGGCGTTTCCCACCGGCACCGCGACTGCCGAGACCATCCGCACCATCCATGGCGTGGGCGGCGAGGCCGCCGGCGAGGGCTCGCGGCAGTCGCGAGCGCTAGGCTGGGCTGCGTTCGGCGCCGCCGCGCTGACCTGGTTCCGAGACGCCCGCGCGCCGTTCATGCCCTTCAACCTGCCAGGCTCGCTGCCGCTGCCCATCACGGTCGCCGGCCGTGCCGCCGCAGAGTGGACGCTGGCGCTCAAGACCGAGGTGGTGCTCTTGGGGGCGGGCGCGCTGATGAGCTTCCGCACCGCCTGGTCGATGTTGCTGGGCGGCCTGCTGACCTACGGCGTGCTGGCTCCCACGCTGGTGGAGCGCGGCCTGGTTGCGGCTGTGAGCTACAAGGCCATCGTCGGCTGGACGGTGTGGCCCGGCGCCTCCATCCTGGTGGCCTCGGGGCTGACCTCCTTCGCTCTCGACTGGAGGAGCGTCCTCCGGGCCTTCTCGGGCATGGCGCGTGCGTTTGGCGTGGGCGGATCAGACTCCCACCCCATCGACGAAGTCGAATGCCCCGGAAGCTGGTTCCCGATCGGATTCGCCGTGCTGGGGCCGGTGGTGGTCCTGCTGATGACCTGGCTCTTCCAGATTCCCATCTGGGCGGGCCTGATCGCCGTGCCGTTGGCGGTGGTGATGGGTTTCGTGGCCGCTCGTGTCACCGGCGAGACCGACGTGACGCCAACCAAGGCCCTCGGCCCGGTCACCCAGCTCATCTACGGCGGCCTGACGCCTGGCAACCTCTCGGGCAACATCATGGCCGCGAACGTCACGGGCGGCGTGGGGCTGCACGCGGCGGACCTGCTCACCACTCTGAAGACCGGCTGGCTGCTGGGCGGCAGCCCGCGCGCCCAGTTCAAGGCCCAGCTCTTTGGCGTGTTGGCCGGCGCGGCGGTGGTGGTGCCGGCCTTCAACCTGCTGATTCCCGACCCCTCCACCCTCGGCAGTGAGGCATGGCCCGCGCCTTCTTGCCTGGTCTGGGCCGGCGTCTCCCAGGCCTTCGCCCACGGCCTCTCGGCGCTCGACGGTGCGGCGCGCGCGGCCATCCTGGCGGGCCTGCTGCTGGGAGTCGCCCTGGCGCTGGCCGAGCGCTTCGCGCCCAAGCCCGTGAAGGCCTGGGTGCCATCGCCCTCCGGCCTCGGCATCGCCATGGTGATCCCCGGCAGCAACTCGATCGCCATGTTCCTGGGGGGCCTGGCGGCCGAGCTGTTGCGCCGAAGCCGCCCGCTGGCGGCCCGGCGTTACGTGGTCTCGGTCAGCTCGGGCCTGATCGCCGGCGAGAGCCTGATGGGCGTCGCGGTGGCGCTCCTGATCGCCTCCGGGATGCTGGCGAAGTAGCCCCGGTCAGTGGGTGAGCGCGTAGATGGCGATGTTGAGGGCGATCTTCTTGGCGTCCTCGGGGAGCACGCCCCGGCCCCGGTTGCAGCTATTGGACATGGAGAACGAGCAACAGAGGCCGTCTTCGCCCAGCACCGCCACCAGGTCGTCTTGGAAGAACAACCCCTCGAGCAGCACGTCGCGGTTTCCGTTGGCCGAACGGATGCGCTCCATCTTGTAGAACGAGCGGTAGATGAGGTGGTCGTAGGGGATCTTGCGCACGGCCTCGGCCGGGAAGATCCGCCCCATCTCCCTTCGCCAGGCGGCGGGGAACTCGGGGTTGGTGCAGCAGCCGGAAGCGAAGACGAAGCCGCCGCGGGCCAGGTACTTGCGGAGGTTCTCGCGTTCGGCGTCGGCGAGCACGAAGTCGGCGTGGCCGTTCATGAACAGGAACGGGGTCTCGAACAGGCCGTCGTCGGCCAGCTTGATCTCCCGCTCTTCCTGCACCTCGATGGTGGAGGTGCGGGAGACCAGGCGCACCAGGTCTTGCCCCACGTCCCCGCAGTCGTTGCCTTGGTTGGGTCCAAAGGACAGGCGGCCGACGAAGAAGGTGGCGTGGCGGTCCCTGGACTGGGCCCGACTCGGGCCGTCCAGGCCCGGCGCGACCAGGGCCACGAGCAACGCGAGACGGGCACCGCGCCGCTTCACGGCAGCCCCCAGCGCTTGCGCAGCAGCCACTCCCCGCCCAAGAGGGCCAGCAGGGCCGCCATCACCCAGGCGGTAAGACCCAGCGGCACCGGCCGAGAGCGGCCCCGGCTGGCCGCCAGCGCGCTCTGGATGCGGGCCAGGAGCGGCGAACCGTCCCCGGCTTCCTCGGCGGCGAGCGCAAAGCCCCCGCTCACTGCGGCCCACTGCCGCAGGTTCTCCATGTCCCGGGCGGTTGCGGTCATCTCGCGGTCCAGATCCAGGATCTCGACCGCCTGGGTGGCCAGGGCCGAGCCGCGCTGGTCCTCCACCGCCACCGTGTAGAGGCCCGCGGTCTCGGCGCGGAAGCGGATTTCGAGCGGGCGCAGCGGCTCCAGGTGGGCCGTCTGATCCAGGATCAGCTTGCCGCCAGGTGCGCGGACGCGGAGCCGGTAGTCGCCGCCAGCGCCCGTCTCTTCCGGCCGGGGGAGCTTCTCCAGCAGGGCCTTGACCTCGGCTCCGGCGCTCAGGTCCTGATCGAGGATCTGGATCTGAAAGTCGGCCCGGCCCGCCTGACCCAGGTAGTGGAAGAGCTGCCGCCAGAAGCGATCGTAGGCGGCGGGGTCCGCGTCCTTCGCCAAACGCCACCGCCACAGGCTCTCGATACTGAGCACCGCCGCCAGCCCGGCTCCATAGCTCTGAGAAGCCATCAGCACGCGTCGTCCGTGGGGCCCTTGGTCCCGATCATGGCGGGCCCAGACCACAGCACCCGGTTTCTCGCGGAGCACCCGCCCGTAGCCGGTGAAGCTGGGGAGGCTGTCCCAGACCCGAGCGCTGGAGCCGTCGTCGGTCACCTGGAAGACGGCGCTGCGTTTGGCTTCCTCGGTGAGCTGAAAGTGGAAGGGGCGATCGAGGCCGGAGACGCCGCTCTGGGTGTCGAAGCTGACCGGCAGGAGCTGCTCGAGCCGGCTGCCTTGCCACGATCCGTCGAAGGTGCTTTCCCCGCCGATCATCAGCACCCCTCCTCCCAGCTCGGAGCAAAAGCGGGCCACCAGGTCTTGCTGGACCGGCGTGAGGTCCCCGGCCCGTAGCTCGGAGAGAACCAGGACGCGGTAGGCGGCGATCTCCGCCAGGGTCTTGGGGAAGCCGCCGGCCAGCTCGCCGGCGCTTTCCAGGTTCTGGCGGAAGACCGATTGTTTGGAGGTGCGGGAGAGGCCGGTCATCCGCACCGTGGGATCGCTGCGCAGGGCGCGGCCGATGAACTTGAAGTCCCAGGTGAGCGCTCCCTGAGCGAACAGGATCCGGAATTCCCTTTCCTGGCCGATGCGCACCGGCGCGCTGCTGCGGGTGCTGGCGGTCACCACCTGGGAACCCGCAGGGAGGCGCAGTTGCAGTGTGTACTCGTGGAGACCGGGCTGGTCTTCCGTGAGGTCGAAGCCCTCGGACCAGAGCCGCGAGCCGCCGCCGTCCATGGCCACCCGCCGCGACTGGGCGAGCAGCCCGTCACGCAGCAACAGCAGGTCGAAGTCGGGCAGCGGGCTGCCGCTGGCCTGAAGCTGGGCCGAGACGCGGAAGCTCCGCTTGGGGGGCACTCGTTGCGGAGCCAGCGCTCGCGTCAGGTTGAGGCTGGGGACGCCCTGGTCGCGGCCGAAGCCGACCGCCAGCACCGGCGTCGCCGTCTCCAGCAGAGACAGCAGCGCCGCCTGATTGGACTCGGATCGGTTGGCGGCTCCGTCGGTCAGCGCCACCACGGCCGCCGGAGGCGGATCGGCGCTCACCACCCCCTGCAAGATGGCGCCGCCCAGGTCGGTACGGGATCCGGTCGGCTCCGCGGCCCGGGCCGCGGTCAGGCCGAGCGGCGTGGCCGAGACGTCAAAGGCGAGACTCTCGATCTTGAACCCGGCGCGCCTCAAGGTTGGTGCCAGGCGGTCCTGGGCCCAGGCGGTGGCCTGCCGGTAGCGGCTCTCTCCGGCCTCGACGAGGCCCATGCTCCGACTGCGATCGAGCAGCAGCACCACGGTGCGGCGGTCCTGGGCAGCCAGTGGGACCGGCCGCACCGGGCGGGCCAGCAGCCCCAACGCCAGCAGCAAGCCCAGGCCACGCGTCAGGCACAGCCCGGCGATCCGGGCTGGCGCCAGCCCCTGGCGGCGCAGGCGCCGGATCCGCCAGGCCAGGAAAGCCAGCAGCAGGGGCGCCCCGACGTAGAGGACGGCGCCCAGCTCGAAGCTCAGGCGTTCCATGGAGGCGCCTACTGAGGCTGCTCCGACAGCTTCTGGAAGTAGCGCTGGATGCGGTCGCGATAGGCGGGAGGAACCCGGGAGAGGTCGATGTGGCGCAGGTCGGCCCGCTCGCTGTGCGCCAATCGTCGATCGCTCATCTCCACGCGGAACTGCTCGATCTGCTCCAGGAGCTTCTTGAGCCGGGGGCCGTCGATCTTGGCCTGCTTCTTGTCCAGCTCCTTCTCCACCTCCACCAGCAAGCGGGCCGATCGCCGGTCCTTGCCGTAGAGGCCCAGCACGCCCTCCCGCAAGTGGAGCAGGGCCTCCCGCCTCTGCTTCTCCCGGTCTTCGGGGCTCCGGCTCTTGCCGGCCTCCTCCGCCATGCCTTCGAGGGCC
>DATECU010000038.1:0-4449 GCA_035286745.1 Vicinamibacteria bacterium
CGCGCTGGCGCGGGGACACCCCTCGCCGCTCGTGAACCTGGCCCTGCTGTTGACGGCGGTGCTGCTGGTCGGGAGCCTGGCGCTCTCGGCCGGCCGCCTGGCCCGTGGTTCCCCCGACCGGTAGCCAAAGGAGGAGGAGAGAATGGCCCACCCGTCCGCCGGTGAACTGACTGACGCCCTCACCAACCTGCTGCATGCGGCGCGCGGCCTCTCCGCCGCCTTCCTGGCTACCGTCGAGGGCCGTTTCCTGGCCAGTGCCGGCCTGTCGGGAGTGGAGCAGGTCCGATTGGGGGCCATCGCCGCCGCCACCCTGGCGACCGCGAGCAAGGGGGCCCAGGAGCGGCATCTGGGCGCCCTACAGCGAGTTCACATCGTGGGTGAAGCCGGCTCCATCTTGTTGCTGCAAGTCGGGCCGCGCGCCATCCTCGCCTTGGCCCTCGCCCAGGACGCGAATCTGGACGCGGTGCTCGGCGAAGCCGGCAGGGCGACGCCACGGCTCGAGGGCTTGATCTGATCGGCTACCGCACCTCCCAAACGTCGCCGGCCCCGAGCAGGGCCTTGAGATCGCCCTTTCCCTTCTTGGCCGCCACCGCCGCGATCTGCTCGTGCACCAGCGCCTCGTAGGGTCGCGCCTCCACCTCGCGCAGCACCCCGATAGGCGTCGGGAAGCCGGGCGTCCCGTCCATTCGCGACAACAGGAACGCCAGGGCCGGGTTCGAGCGCCGGGCGTCGTGGATCAGCAGGTCCTTCTCGGTGACCCCGCTTCCTAACGCAACGACCTCCAGCTCCAGGCCGTTCAGGCGGATCCCCTGATCCTTCTTCTTGCCGAAGATCAGGGGCTGTCCGTGCTCGAGGCTGATCGTGTTCTCGTCGCGCAGGTCCCTTTCGGTCAGCTTGTCCCAGGCACCATCGTTGAAGATGTTGCAGTTCTGGAGCACCTCGACAAAGGCGGAACCGGGATGGGCGGCGGCCCGCTTGAGAACCGACTTGAGGTGCGGCTGGAACACGTCCACCGAGCGGGCCACGAAGGTGGCCTCCGCTCCCAGGGCCAGGGACAGCGGGTTGAAGGGCCGATCGAGCGAGCCGTAAGGCGTCGATTTGGCCTTCTTGCCCTGCTCCGAGGTCGGCGAGTACTGGCCCTTGGTGAGACCGTAGATGCGGTTGTTGAAGAGCAGGACCTTGAGCCCCACGTTGCGGCGGAGCATGTGGATGGTGTGGTTGCCGCCGATGGCTAACGCGTCCCCGTCGCCGGTGGCTACCCACACCTCGAGGTCCGGCCGTGCCAGCTTGATGCCGCTGGCGATGGCGGGGGCCCGGCCGTGGATGCTGTGGAAGCCGAAGGTGTTCATGTAGTACGGGAAGCGGCTGGAGCAGCCGATCCCCGAGACCACCACGAACTTCTCCTTGGGAATGCCCAACTCCGGGAATACCGACTGCACGGCAGCGAGGATGGCGTAGTCGCCGCAGCCCGGGCACCAGCGCACTTCCTGATCGGTCTGGAAATCCTTCTTGGTGTAGAGAGGCAGGGTCGCGCTCACGAGAGGACCTCCTCGATCTTGGCCTCGATCTCCGATTGCTTGAAGGGCTTGCCCTGGACCTTGTTGAGGCCCTCGGCATCCACCAGGTACTTGGCGCGCAGCAGCCACACCAGTTGGCCCAGGTTCATCTCCGGCACCACGATCCTCCGGTAGCGGCGCAGCACCTCGCCCAGGTTGCGCGGCAACGGGTTCAGGTAGCGGAGGTGCAGGTGGCCGATGCGGTAGCCCTTCTCGCGTTGGGCGCGGAGAGCCGCTGTGATGGGCCCGTAGGTCGAACCCCAACCCACCAGCAGGAGGTCTCCCTCGGGGTCCCCAGCAGGCACCGCCTCGGGGATGTCCTGGACCACCGCCGCCACCTTGGCCGCCCGCAGCCGGACCATGCGCTCGTGGTTCAAAGGGTCGTAGCTGATGGCGCCGCTGCCGTCCTGCTTCTCCAGGCCGCCCAGGCGATGCTCCAGGCCCGGCGTGCCGGGGACGGCCCAGGGGCGCGCCAGCGTGGTCGGATGACGGGAGTAGGCCCGGAAGCCCTGAGGGTCGGTGCGAAAGTGCACCGGGATCTCCGGCAGCTCGTCGAGGCTGGGGATCTTCCAAGGCTCGGCACCGTTTGCGAGATAGCCATCGGAGAGGACGATGACCGGGACCATGTACTTGATGGCGATGCGGCAGGCCTCCAGGGCAACCCAGAAGCAATCGCCGGGTGTCGCCGCCGCCAGCACCGGAATGGGAGCTTCCGAATTGCGGCCGAAGAGCGCCTGCATGAGGTCCGCCTGCTCGGTCTTGGTGGGGAGGCCGGTCGAGGGCCCGCCCCGCTGGATGTCGCAGACCACGAGAGGCAGCTCCACCGCCACCGCCAGGCCCAGGGCCTCGGTCTTGAGCGCCATGCCGGGGCCGGAGGTGGTGGTCACCGCCAGGGACCCCGCGTAGGCGGCGCCGATCACCGAGCTGATGGCCGCGATCTCGTCCTCGGCCTGGAAGGTGACGACACCGAACTCCTTGTACTGGCTGAGCTCGTGGAGCACGTCAGAGGCGGGCGTGATGGGGTAGGAGCCCAGGAAGAGGGGAATCCCCGCCCTCTCCGACGCGGCCACGAACCCGAGAGCCAGCGCGCTGTTGCCGGACAGGTTGCGGTAGGTGCCGGGAGTGAGCCGCGCCGGCGGGATCTGGTAGCTCACCTGGAACGCTTCGGTGGCGTCGCAGTAGGCGTAGCCCGCCTTCATGGCCAACTTGTTGGCCTCGGCCAGCGTCGGCTTGCCGCCGAACTTGTCGTCCAGCCAGCGATAGGTGGCGTCCAGGGTGCGGTTGTAGAGCCAGTAGCACATGCCCAGGGCGAAGAAGTTCTTGCACCGGTCCATGCTCTTGGCATCGAGCCCCAGGTCCTTGAGGGCGGCGCGGGTCAGCTTGCTGAGCTCCACCGGGAACAGGCGGTAGCCGTCGAGCGAATGGTCCTCGAGGGGGTTCTGGGCCAGCTGCGCCTTCTTGAGGTCCGTCTCCTTGAAGGCGTCGGTGTTGACGATCAGGATTCCGCCTGGCTTCAGGTCGGCCAGGTTGCTCTTGAGCGCCGCCGGGTTCATGGCGATCAGGGCGTCGACCGCATCGCCCGCGGTGAAGACGTCGGTCGCCGCGAAGTTGATCTGGAAACCGGAGACGCCAGGCAGCGTCCCCGCGGGAGCCCGGATCTCCGCCGGGTAGTCCGGGAAGGTGGCCAGGTCGTTCCCGAACAAGGCCGTGGTGTTGGTGAACTGGCTGCCAGTGATCTGCATCCCGTCGCCGGAATCGCCACAGAAACGGATGACAGCCTGATCGATGACCTCTCGGCGCCGCGCTGCCGGCACGTCGGTCGTGGCCATGGGTCCCTGAACCTCCAGAGTGAGGGGGTCTCGTGCGCCGCCCTGGTTTGTTGTCGGAAGCGTCCAGTATAGCACCGTGGCCGGCGTCGAGACCGCGTGAGCCTCTCTCTGCTCCGCTCATCCGCCTGCGAAGGCGAGGCCCCCGCTGACCGCGCCAGTACCCGGGCTGATCCTGTACACTCTCCCCATGTTGCTAGCTGCCCGTTTCGCTCTGGCCATTGCCGTTGTGTGTCTGCCCGGTCTCGCGGTCGCGGGTTCTCGGCATCGCGGAGAGCCGATCGCCATCCGAACCAAGCCGACGGCCCTCAGCCCCGAGAACCCCGGGGTCGCGCTGATCGGCCGGCTCGCGTTCCGGGGGGGCCTGGTGCTGCGCTCGAAGGAGGGGCGCTTCGGCGGCTTCTCCGGCCTTCACGTGAGCGCCGACGGAGAGCAACTAACGGCCGTCACCGACAAGGGCGACTGGCTCACCGCCCGCCTCAGCTACGACGAGCGGGGCTGGCTGGACGACGTGCGAGACGGCGAGATGGGAGCCCTGCGCGATGCCGACGGAAAGCGGCTGGACGACGACAAGCGCGACGCCGAAGCCCTGGCCGAGCTCAAGGGCGGTGGCTTCGCGGTGGCCTTCGAGGACCCCCATCGCATCTGGACCTACCCGCGCGGCCTGGACGCCCCGGCGGATCCTCTGCCCAAGCCCGACCGGCTCAAGGAGGCACCCGACAACGGGGGCGTCGAGTCGCTGGTGACCCTCTCCGACGGCCGGCTGCTGGCCCTGACCGAGAAGTACGGGAAGCACCGCCTCTACCATGGCTGGACCTGGAAACGCGGTAGGTGGTCCCCGATCGAGTACCGGGCCCGCCACGACTCGAACCCCGCCGACGCCACCCTCTTGCCCTCAGGGGACGTGCTGGTCCTGGAACGCAGCGACGAGGACTCGGATGACGGCCCGGTGCTGAGGCTACAGCGCCTGTCGAAGAAGGACATCGGTTCCGGTGAGCTGCTGGAGGGCGAGACCCTGTTCGAGATCCGGCGGCCGCTCCTCGTCGACACCTTCGAGGGTGTCGCCT
>DATECU010000039.1:0-14375 GCA_035286745.1 Vicinamibacteria bacterium
CGGCGGTGGACGACCAAGCCGCGCACCTGGTA
The DNA here is from genome assembly GCA_035286745.1 of Vicinamibacteria bacterium. Lineage (GTDB taxonomy): Bacteria > Acidobacteriota > Vicinamibacteria > Fen-336 > Fen-336 > DATECU01. Next base: position 33 of record DATECU010000039.1, read on the forward strand.
GCCCCGAATGGCATCCGTTAGCCGCACAAGAGGCCTCGCCATCTCCGGGCGCACGGTCGAGGAGGCCTTGGGGATCGAGCCAGTGCCGCCTCGGATTCAAGGCCCAACAGATGGCAGACCAGGCCCGAGTCGACGAAGTACAGCTTGGGGGACTTGATCAGGCGCTTGCCGAAGTTCTCGAAGAACGGCGGCACCAGCACGATCTGCCCGGTGATCTGCAGGATGCTCGATCGCCCGGCCCACATAGCGTATGTGAGAAGTCTGAAGTGTCACCTTAGAAGACTCAGTGGGTCTTGGAGATGCCAAAGGTGTGATGGGGTCGCGCGTCATAGGCAGCTCGGCGCCTGGCCCGGGAAGGGCCGGGCCTGTATGATCCCCGGGCTTGGCACCCGGGGGGCCGAGCGAGCGAGTGGAGCACTGAGGGGACAGAACGACAACCTGGGTCGCGGGGCCCTCTTCATGACGGCCTCCGCCCTCTTCTTCGCCGGCATGGGCGCCGGTGTGAAGGTGGCCGGACGCAGCCTGCCCAACGCCGAGGTGGTCTTCTTCAGAAACGCCCTGGGCCTGCTCATGCTGTTGCCGCTCTTGGCCCGCGGCGGGATCCGCGATCTGGCGACCCGCCACCTCAAGGAGCACCTGGTGCGGGGGGTGGCCGGACTGGCCGCCATGTACTGCTTCTTCTACGCCCTGGCTCACATGCGTTTGGCGGACGCGGTGCTCCTCAACTACTCGCTGCCCCTCTTCATGCCGGTGATCGAACGCTTCTGGCTCAAGGAGCCCTTGCCGCGCGGGCTCTTCCGGACCCTGAGCCTGGGCTTCCTGGGCGTGCTGCTGATCCTGAAGCCGGGCCCGGGGCTGTTCCAACCGGTGGCCATGGTGGGCCTGACCGCGGCCCTCTTGGGCGCCCTGGCCCAGGTGGGCGTGCGCCGCCTCACCCTGACCGAGCCCACCACCCGCATCGTCTTCTACTTCGGAGTCATCGCCACCACGGTCTCGGCGATCCCGCTCCCCGGGGTATGGGTCACACCGGCGCCTGCCCTCTGGCTGGTGCTTCTGGCCATGGGCACGCTGGCGACGCTGGGGCAGCTCTTCCTGACGCGGGCCTACTCGCAGGCTCCTGCGGCGCGGGTCGGGCCCTTCATCTACGCCACGGTTGCCTTTGCCGCCCTTTTCGATTGGCTCTTGTGGGGCAAGCTGCCCGAGCCCTCCTCCATCGCCGGCGCGGCCCTGGTGGCGGTAGCGGGCGCGCTCGCGTTGCGTTTGGCAGGACGCCCGGCCCCGGAGGCGTAGCGCTGACTGCTGCGTCCCGCTTGGGCATAGTCACCGGTGGTAGAGGTCAGCTCTCAGCGGTCAGCTTTCAGCTACGACAGGCGGTGAGAGGTTGGGGCGCGGTGTGGCCTGCTGTGGCCGACTGCTGATTGCTGACTGCTGCGTCCCAGGCCTCCACAGTCCCGCGTCGGGCACCTCCATGTTCCTCTCGCAGGCCGATCGTCGGCCCTTCCACTTGTGACCGGCGGTTTCTTCCCTTCTCTGTGCCCCTGCGCCTCTGTGGTTTCCGCTGGTCTAGGTGCGGCCCTGGCCGCGCCAGGGTGAACAACCGCTAGCCGAAGAAGCGCTCGACCTCGGCCAGCTGGTGGACCAGGCGGGCCGGCGGCAGGCTGGCCAGAAAGCGCCGCCCGTACGACTTCTCCACCAAACGCGAGTCCAGCACCGCCAGGATGCCTCGGTCCGACGCTGAACGAATGAGCCGGCCGAGGCCCTGCTTCAGCGTCAAGACCGCCACCGGGACCTGGTACTCGGCGAAGGGGTTGCCACCCTGCTTCTTGAGCCGGTCGATGCGCGCCGCCACCACCGGATCCCCCGGCGAGGCGAAGGGCAGCTTGTCGATGATCACGCAGGAGAGCTGCTCCCCCACCACGTCCACCCCCTGCCAGAAGGAGGCAGTGGCGAAGAGCACCGCCCCGGGCAAGGAGCGGAAGCTGTCGAGGAGCACCGCCTTGGGAGCCTCGCCCTGGATCAGGATGGGAAAGGGCAGCGCCCCCGCCACCCGCTCGGCCACCGCATTCATGTTGGCGTAGGAGGTGAAGAGCACGAAGGCCCGGCCGCGGCTGGTCTCGAGCAAGCGCAGGACTTGGTCTGCCACCCGCTCGACGAAGGCGGGTGACTGCGGCTCGGGCATGCCGCGGGGCACGTAGAAGATGGCCTGCTGCGTGAAATCGAAGGGCGACGGCAGCAGCAGGTGATCCGTGGCCTCGATCCCGAGCCGCGCCCCCAGGTAGTCGAACCCGCCGTCAACCGCCAGCGTGGCCGAGGTGAGGACGGCGGCCCGCACCTGGTCGAACAGCAGCTCGCGCAAGGTCCCGGCCACGTCGATGGGGGTGGCGCGGAGGAGCACGTTGCGTCCCCGGCTCTCGACGAAATAGACGTGGTTGTCCTCCTCGGCCGAGAGCACGAAAAGCAGCTCGTCGCGCAGGGAGGCGGCTCTGCCGGCCAGGGCGGTGAGCGGTTCGGGCCGCTGCTTGAGCGCCAGGACGGCGGTCTTCAGCCCCTCCAGGCGCGTGATCAGGGCTCGCGATTCCTCCACCTCCAGGGGGTTCATCCAACCCGGTGTCAGGCGCCGGCCCGGGCTGCGGACCAGCAGCTTGAAGAAGCGTTCGGCGCGATGGCGAGTCGAGGCCACCTCCGCCAGCACCTCGCGCGCGTCCAGCCTGGCCGCCTTGAGCTCCCGCTCCACGTCCCGGCACAGGTCCTCGACCCTGAGCGACGAAACGTGGGAGCCGAAGTACTGGGTGGCCACGTCCTCGATCAGGTGGGCCTCGTCCAGAATCACCGTGTCGTAAGGCGGGATCACACCGCCGTAGCTGCCGTCCTTCACCGCCAGGTCGGCGCACAGCAGGTGGTGGTTCACCACCACCAGGTCCGCTTCCAGCGCCTGCTGCCGCATGCGGGTCACGAAGCAAGCGTCGAAGTCCTGGCAGGCCTGACCAATGCAGGTCTCGCTGGTCGCCGAGATCTCCCGCCAGAAGTCGACGCTGTCCGGCAGGTCCTCGATCTCCACGCGGTCTCCGCTCGTGGTCTTCTGCGCCCAGGCCTCCACCGAACGGAAGAGCGGGACCTCGTCCAAGCGGCGGAAGGTGCCGGCGCGAGCGAAGGAGGCGAAGCGGAGCAGGCACAGGTAGTTGGCCCGCCCCTTCATCACCGCCACGTTCAGATCGCGGCCCAGGGCCTGGGCCAGCAGGGGGATGTCCTTGTTCAGGAGCTGCTCCTGGAGGGCCTTGGTCCCCGTCGAGACCACAACCCGTCGGCCTAACTCGACCGCAGGCTGCAAGTAGGCCAGCGTCTTGCCGGTGCCGGTTCCCGCCTCGGCCAGCAGCAGACCGCCATCCCTCAGCACCCGGCCCACCGCCTCCGCCAACCGCTCTTGAGTGGGCCGCTCCTCGTATCCGGGCAGGCTGCGGGCCAAGAGGCCCTGGGGCCCGAAGAAGGCCTGACTCAATCCGGGACTGGAGCGATGTACCACGCGCCCCATGTTATCGCGGGCGCAGGACGGGCAGGCCGGGCCCCTGGCCCGCGAGGACCAAGGCGTCCGGGCGCCGATGGGCATAGATGATCCGCCGCCTGCACGACGTCGATCCCCTGCTCTGGCCTCGCTGTTGCGGTCCGATGCGCATGATGGCGGGTCGCCGCTGAGGCGGGTCCCGACCGAGGCTTCAGGTATCCTCGCGGGCGTGTGCCGGGGCGAATCCGAGAGGAGTGGGATACTGAGGCGTGCTGACCCGCCCGCAGCTCTCGATATCAGGAGCGCCGAGGAGGCGTGTGAGAAGACCTGATCCAGCGTTGCTGCAAGGCGTGGTGTCGAGCGAGGTGCTGGATGCCATGGACGCCGCATCGTCCGCGTTGAAGGCCGCGGGGATAAGGCACGTGGTCGTGGGAGGCCTGGCCGTCGGCGCCAACGGCTTTCCCCGTGCGGCTAGAGGCGTCGACTTCCTCGTCGGCGACGAGGCGTTCGAACATCACGCGGGCGGTCTGGTGACGCTCCGAGCCGGCGTGCCATTCCAGGTGCGCGGCGTGGCCGTGGCCTTCATCGCCGCCGAGCCAGCCGAGGGTTTCCTGGCGGCTGCTCTCGATGCCGAGCCGGGCTCTTTCATCGAAGGGCCCGCGCTCGTGTACATGAAGCTCAAGTCCCCGCGCCACAAGGACCGCACCGACGTGATCGAGCTGGTCAAGGGCGGCATCGATGTCGACGCCTGCCGAGCGTATCTCACAGCCCACGCGCCGGCGTTCGTCCTGGAGTTGGACGCCGCGGTTGCGCGCGCACGGGCCGAAGAGGAGTAGAGGGACGCGGTCCTTGGACCGCACCCGGCCGATAGCGATAGCCCCCGGGCAGGCTCAGGCCTCCGGCCTGCGCCGCTGGCCCAGCACCAAGATGGCGGTCTTCAGTCCTTCCATGCGGGAGATCAGGGCCCGCGACTCCTGCGCCTCGCGTGGCTCATCCGACCCGGCGTCAGGCGCCGGCCGGGAATCCCGATCAGCAGCTTGAAGGATCGTTCGGCGCGATGGCGGACCGAGGCCATCTCGGCCAGCGTCTTGCCGGTGCCGGTTCCCGCCTCGGCCAGCAGTAGACCGCCATCCCTCAGGACCCGGCCCACCGCCTCCGCCAGCCGCTCTTGAGTGGGCCGCTCCTCGTAACCGGGCAGGCTGCGGGCCAAGAGGCCCTGAGGTCCGAAGAAGCCCTGGCTCAATCCGGGACTGGAGCGCTGGACCACGCGCCCCATGCTGTCGCGGGCGCAGGACGGGCAGGCCGGCCCCCTCGCCCGCGAGGACCAAGGCGCACCCCCTCGATCTGGTCCTACCGAGTTTGCTCACGAGCAGAAAAGGCTGCGACAATTTGTGCTTTTAGGCACAATTCGCCAATGGACCGCGGGCGCTATCTCGAAGCCGCCATCGCCACCGACCTCCCAGAGAAGATGGTGTTCGTGGCCGGGCCGCGGCAGGTTGGCAAGACGACGCTGGCCCGGCGGGTCCTCCGGGGCCATCCCGGGGGTGCCTACCTGAGCTGGGACAACCGTGACGACTGGCGCGACATCCGCGCTGCTCGCTGGCCGGGCGGCAAGGCCCTGGTGGTACTCGACGAGCTTCACAAGTGGCGCGGCTGGAAAGGCTGGCTCAAGGGCGAGTTCGACAAGCACCGCGCCCGTCTCCGTTTCCTGGTCACCGGCAGCGCCCGGCTCGACGTCTACCGCAAGGGCGGCGATTCGCTGCAGGGGCGCTACCACCACTACCGACTGCACCCCTTCTCCTACGCCGAGGCCGCGTCGCAGCGTCCACCGCAGGCACCGGAGCCAGGCAAGGAGCTAGCCATACCGGACCGCGGGCAGAACGATCTGGTCGCCGCGCTGCTGGCCTTCGGCGGCTTTCCGGAGCCCTTCCTCGCGCAGTCGGGGCGCGCCCTGCGGCGCTGGCAGAAGGAACGTCTGGACCGCTTCTTCCGCGAGGATGTTCGCGACCTCGAAGCCATTCGGGACCTCTCGTCGTTCCAACTCCTGGCCGACATGCTGCCGGAGCGCGTGGGCTCGCCGCTCTCCCTCAACGCGCTGCGCGAGGACCTCGAGGTGAGCCATCGCGCCCTCACCCACTGGATGGAGATCCTGGAGCGTCTGTACCACGTGTTCCGGGTGCGGCCCTTCGCCGGCCCCCGCGCGCGCGTGCTGAAGAAGATGCCCAAGGCGTACCTGTGGGATGCGAGCCTGGTGCCCGAACCAGCGGCCCGCTTTGAAAACCTCGTCGGGCTCCACCTGCTCAAGCTCTGTCACTTCCTGGAAGACGCGGAGGGCTACGCCGTCTCGCTCCACTACCTGCGCGACCGGGAGGGGCGCGAGGTAGATTTCCTGGTCGCGCTGGACCGCAAGCCCTGGCTGGCGGTCGAGGTCAAGCTGTCCGAGACCCGCGTCGATCCCGCGCTGCTGCACTTTCGCGAGCGCCTCGCCATTCCATTCGCCTACCAGGTGACGCTGGAGGGCACGCGCGACTTCGTGGAGCGCGGCGTGCGCGTCCTCCCCGCCAGCCGGTTCCTGGCCGCGCTCGTCTGAGCGCATCGCGCTCTGTTGCGACGATGCGCCGGCTCTAACCCCTGGCCGATGCGCGGTTCGCCAGGCGGAAGGTCCACTCACTCGCCGAGGAGTCGACCCAGAGGCGCGGGACGGCGCCACTCCCGAGATGGTCTTGGTGACGCCCGGCACCAAGCCCATCCGTTCTTCGTGCCTCTGGCGCTGGTGGGCGAGGAAGAGCTGATGGCGGAGGCGATGGGAGAGCCAGGATTCCCGGCCAGGAACGGTGGGTGTCAGTTCCCACAGTTCGACTTTCTCAGAGTTGTTGCGAATCTCCCTCGGTTGATGCGACCACGACCGGCGGGATACTGGTGGCTGTCATGCGCAGGCGGCGGAAGCCGAACGGGCGGCCAGCCCTACCGTCCGACGATCACTACTGGCACCTCGACTGGTACGGCGGCGTCCGGCGGGTCCCTGGCGGCCGAACGCGCGTCGAGCTGGTGCTCAGTCCGGTCGCACCGAAGGACGTGCCACCCCTTGGCAGCGCACCCATAGAAGGCCGGGACTTCATCAAGCCTGGCGGCCAGCGTGTCGTGCCGGTCAGCCTCGACCTGTTCGCGCGGTCACCGATCGGCAGCCTGTTCCTGAACGGCCAGGCGGTCGATCCCATCCGATACCTGGAGTACTCGCCTTCGGACCTCGAGTTCTCACCCGAGGCGCTCCGCTCCGTTCAGACCGCAGTTGCCCTCGCCGACGATTCTGGGCGCCCGCTGTACCCGGTCTGCGGACAGCGCTGAACGCACCGACGAGGAGTCGCCAACGAGCCCAATCAGTGCGACCTCACGCCGGCTGTCTCCAGGGCGCTCTCCCGGACCGGGGCTGCAGCCACTGCGGGGCTCATCGCAGATCGAGTCCGTCTCTCCGCGGCCCGCTTACGGACCTTGGCGATGCCCCACAGATAGAGCCCGGTGCCTGTGAGGACGATCAGGAAGACGCTCGCGAGGTCCGCGGCGAGGCGGCCGGGGCCGCCGAGGATCCTGCCGGTGTGGACGTCCTTCAGGACGCGCGGCCAGTCGTAGCCCGATGCGACCCCGGCGGCGGTGTGTCGGTCGCTCTTGTAGCCCGTCTTGAGGGTCACGTTGCCGCTGCGGGCGTCGACCTCGAGGTCGCGGCCTTCGCTCGCTTTGACCTTGTAGATGAGGCGCCCACGCTCGTCCTTGAGCTGGACGTGCTCGATCGGGACGTCGCCCCAGTGTCGGCGAGCGGCCGCGAGGGCGAAGGCGAAACTGACCGGTACTTCCGCCAGCGGAGTGGTGGTGCGGAGTCTCCCGGTGGCGCCCTGCCTCGGTGGCGCCTCTCGCCCGTGGAACAGGTCCGGGTGGTTGAGGTAGAAGCCCGTGGCGCTGATCGTCACGACGACGAGCGAGGCCGCAAGACCCAGCCACGTGTGCCACTTGCGGCTCTGGACGATGAGCCAGTTGCGGTTCTTCGGCGCGGGCGTCGACACGCTACGACACCCGGCGTCGGGCGGCGCCGCCCACACCGACCTGGATTCCCAACAGCAGCGTGCGGCCGTAGCTCTCGAGCTGGCGGCTCGACGCCCCGCTGACGAATCCCTCGTCGATGACGCGAGCCCGATTGGTGAGATTGTTGGCCTCGACGAAGAGCCTCCACTGGCCGCGCAGGCGCTGGTAGAGAGCCACGTCCACCACCGTCGAGGCGCCCCAGGTCTTCACATCTCCGTTCGGCTTGTACTCGTGCCGCCGCGACAGCAGGTTGGTCATTACCGACAGCGAAGTGCCGAGCCTGTCGTCGTTCAGGTCGAGGCCGACGTTGGCAATCCACTTCGGCTGCTCCTTGAACGGCCGCCGCAGGCCGCTCGCCTGCCGCAGCTCCGAGGACAGCAGCGTCTCGTTCGCCCAGAAGGAGAACGCTCGCGCCCAGCGCGGTGCCGAGGACGGGACCCTGTACCGCTGCTCGAGCTCCAGGCCCCGGATCCAGCCGTCCCCGACGTTCAGGACCTGGTAGACGTCGCGGCCGTCACGGTCCGCACCGGTGTCAACCTCCTCGATCACGCCCGTGAGCGTCTTGTGGAACGCGTTCACGGAGAAGGTCGTTGAGCGAGTCGCGAAGTCGAACCCCGCGTCGAAGCTCCAGGCGCGCGACGGCTCGAGGTCCGGATTGCCCATCACGATCTTCGTGGACGAGATGTTCTCGTACGGCGAGAGTTCGTCGAACTTCGGCCGGGAGAGGCCGCGAGACGCGGCGGCCCGGAGCGTCAGCTTCTCCGTCGCCCTGTACAGGAGGTGAGCCGAGGGGTTCACGTCCACGAAGGTCCTCGGCTCCGCCGTCGCGGCCGGCGTCCATGATTCGAGCCGGACCCGCTCGTGGCGCACCCCCACCGTGAGGGACAGCCGCTCGGTGAAACGGAGCCGGTCCTGCACGAAGAAGGCGACATGGTCCTCGCCAATGCCGTACCGGTCCTTCGGCTCACTCGTGTCCCTCGATGCGCCGGCGGCGCTCACCTCCACACGGTCCTTGTCGCGGTGGCGGTCACGGAGACGCAGGCTGGCGCCGACCTTGACGTCGCTCCAGATCGGCCAGCGCATCGGCAGCGACGCCGTCGTGGCGAGCGACCAGGTGCTGTCCGCCTTGCTCTCGGCCTCGAGCGTGCGCTTGTCCGGCGCGAAGGTGTCCTTCTCAACCCTGTAGGCGAGCTTCGTCTTGTCCTTGTCCTCGCTGCTGCGGAACCACGCTGCCTGGCTGTCGAGCGCGAGCCCCGAGGCGCCGGTGAAGCGGTGGCTGAGGCGGACCCCGCGGCCGTCCTGCAGCTTGTCCTCGCTCTCCTCCTCGCGGGTGAGCCCGCGCCCCTCACCGCTGCGGCTGCCCTTGAGCTTCGCCATGTCGGTGTCGAAGCGGAGCAGCGTGGGCCGGACGTGGAACTCGCCCATCCTGCGGCTGAACCAGGCGAGATCGCCGAAGAAGCTCAGCGAGCGCTGGCGCTGCTGCTGGTCCTCTGTCTCGAGGTTGCCGCTGCTGAGCGCCTTCTGGCGCCCGATCGGGAGGGTGTCGTCGAGGTAGTCGAGGACGCCGAAGAGGCCGAGCCCCCGGCTCCAGCGCCGGCCGGCCGCCAGCTGCCCCTGGGTGATGCCGTTCTCCATGGAGTTGCGCGCGCCCGTGCCGACCCGGCCATCGAGCGAGAACGCGTCGGGCACGCCGCGCGTGATCACGTCGACGCGGCCGGCCAGGCCGTCGCTCTCGTACTCGGCGGTCGGGTTGCGAATGATGCGCACGGTGTCGATCGCGGAGGACGGGATGCGGTTCAGCTGCAGCTCGCGCTTCTCGCCCCCGTCAGGAACCGTCAGCCCGTCGATCTGGGCGCGGCTGAACTCCTTGTCGAGGCCGCGGAGCCTGAGATCCTTGTCACCGCCCGGGGGACCGGTGAGGAAGGCGCCGGGCATGCGGGCGACGACGTCGCTCAGACGCCGGTTGTTGCGGGTCGCAATGTCGTCGCGCGTCAGGCCGCTCGTCGGCGAGGGCTCGTCGAGGCGGATCTGGTCGAGCGTACCGGTGTTGACCTCGACCGTCTCGCTCACGGGGGCCGGGTGAAGCAGCAGCTCCTGCGGGACGCCGGGGCGGACCTGGGCCAGCGCGGCCGAAAACCCGGCTGCCTCCACGGTCAGCGGGTGGACGCCGGGGGGCACGTGCGCAAACTCGAACCGGCCGGCCCGGTCGGTGAGGGCGGCTCGCGCCGGCGAGGTCCGGAGCGTGGCCCGCGCGCCCTGGATAACGCCCCCGCTCGCATCGACCACCGTACCCACGACCGACCCGCTCGCGGGCAAGCCCTGCGCGCCGGGTCCCGACGCGTCGGACGGCGGCTCCGCCGAGACGATGACGGAGGAGAGCGGCAGGAACAGGAGCGTCCACAGCCATTGAAGATGCCAACCGCGTCGCGCGGAGCGACGAACCTCGTGCGCCATCGTTCCCTTCCTTCCATCGTGCCGAGGCCGGGACTTGGCGCCGGCCTGGGGCTCAAGATGAAAACCGTTTTCATCTTCGATCGGCATGATACGCGGCCGCCGGCACGGGTGTCAATGGAACATGGGATTCAGTTTCAAGCACGGGCGTATGCCCGCCTGGTCTGGCGGGACGCCGATGGGGCCGGCGGGCAGGGCGGATATCTGGGGCAGCGGCCGGTTCCGCAAGGATCTGACAGCGTCTAGCTCGGCCTCCGCTTGCTCTGGGTGACCACTCCCTCGACAGCTTCGTTAGACGCGGGCCAGCGCTCGGTCGTAGGCCTCGAGCCGTGAGGCGTAGAGGGGGAAGCGATCGCAGATCTTCCGGACCGCCTTCTTGACCTCGCCCAGCTCGGTCTCGTTATCGACGCTCTTGAGGGCGCGGGAGATGAGCAGGCCGATCTCATCCATCTCCCCCTCCTTCATCCCGCGGGTGGTGAGGGCGGGGGTGCCAATACGAACCCCGGACGCAACCATCGGCGAGTTGGTGTCGAAGGGAATGGTGTTCTTGTTGACGGTGATGCCGGCCTTGTCGAGCGCCGCCTCGGCGACCTTGCCGGTGATGCCGCGGGCGAAGACGTCCACCAGCATCAGGTGGTTGTCGGTGCCGCCGGAGACCAGTCGCCAGCCCTCGGCGATGAGGGTGGCGGCGAGAGCCTTGGCGTTCGACGTCACCTGTTGCTGATAGGCCGTGAAGTCCGGAGCCAGAGCCTCTTTGAGGGCCACCGCCTTGGCCGCGATCACGTGCATCAGCGGGCCACCCTGGACGCCGGGGAAGAGCAGCTTGTCCAGCTCCTTCGCCCACTTGGCCTGGCACAGGATCATGCCGCCGCGGGGACCGCGCAGCGTCTTGTGGGTGGTGGTGGTCACGAACTCGGCGTGGGGCACCGGGCTCGGGTGCAGACCGGTGGCGACCAGGCCCGCGATGTGAGCCATGTCGGCCATCACCACGGCGCCGCAAGCGTCAGCCGCCTTGCGCACCGCCTGGAAGTCGATGAGGCGGGGATAGGCAGAAGCCCCCACCACGATCACCTTGGGCGAGTGCTCCTGCGCCAGACGCGCCAGCTCGTCGTAGTCGATGCGCTCGTCCTCCTTGCGCACGCCGTAGGCGACCACCTTGAAGTAGCGGCCGGAGAAGTTGAGCGGATGGCCATGCGTGAGGTGCCCGCCGTGGGAGAGGTTCATGCCCAGGATGGTGTCCCCGGGCTTGCAGGTGGTCATGTAGACGGTGGTGTTGGCCTGAGCGCCGGAGTGGGCCTGAACGTTCGCGTGCTCGGCGCCGAACAGCTCCTTGGCGCGGGCGATGGCCAAGCTCTCCGCCACGTCCACGAACTCGCAGCCGCCATAGTAGCGCTTGCCGGGATAGCCCTCGGCGTACTTGTTGGTGAGCACGGTGCCCAGCGCTTCGAGCACGGCCTCGGAGACGAAGTTCTCGGAGGCGATCAGCTCGAGCTGCGAGCCTTGCCGGCGGGTCTCGCTGCGGATGGCGTCGGCGATCTCGGGGTCGATCCTGGCCAGGTTCTCCATGGCAGTCCTCAGGGGCAAGGCCCGGAGCGCCTAGCGCTCCTCGGGCGGTTCGATCTTGGCGACGCGCGCCTGATGGCGTCCGCCGGCGAAGGGGGTGGCGAGCCAGACCGCGAGGATGCGGGCAGCCAGCTCGTGATCGAGCACGCGACTCCCCAGGGCCAACACGTTGGCGTCGTTGTGCTCGCGGGAGAGCCGCGCCGTCTCCTCGTCGAAGGCCAGGGCCGCGCGCACCCCGCGGTAGCGGTTGGCGGTCATCGCCATGCCCTGGCCGCTGCCGCAGACCAGAAGCCCCCGCTCGGCCTGGCCGCGGCTCACCGCCTCGGCCACCCGCCGTGCGAAGTCGGGGTAGTCGACCGAGTCGGTGCTGTGGGTGCCGAGGTCGTCATAGGCCACGCCGAGTCGATCAAGCGTGGTCTTCAGCTTTTCCTTAAGGTCGAAGCCCGCGTGGTCGGAGGCAACGAGGAGCACCCGGGGAATCTAGCAGACCTTGCCGGCGCTGTCCTCGCCCTCTGTCCGGAAACGTGCCGCATGACGCGGTCCGCCCCCTCGAAAGCGGGGGTTTCTGCCCGGCACGCTCCGTGCACGTCTCGGCAGGCGCTGGTTGTCTCCGAGGTCACGTGGGATCAACGCTGGCGGGGGAGGATGCGATGGCGACAGGAAGCAGCCTCGTGGCCGTGCTCGGCGAGGAGTCGAGTCTCAGTGGTCGCTTCGTGGGTCAGGACCTCACGGTCCTGGGCCACTTCGATGGGGATCTGAAGGCGAACGGGGTGGTGAAGATCGGGCGCCAGGCGACGGTGAAGGCCACGATTGAAGCGGGCGCCGTGGAGGTGGAGGGCGCTTTCGAGGGGGAGATCCGTACCAGCCGGCTCTTCTTCGGGGCCAGCGCCCGGGCCCAGGGTGTGTTTCTGTCCGACCGCCTCATGATCCAGGACGGGGCGATCGTCGAGGGCTCGGTGAATCAGCCTCCGGCGCCGAAGACCGAGGCGGTCGTCGAGCCCGAGGTCGTGCCGGACGTTGCAGAAGCGGCAACAAGTGCTGTCAAAGTGGCAGAAACTCCCACGCCGGCCATGTCCGAAACCGGGACAGTGGCCGAAGCTGTGACGACCGATGAGGATTCCTCCGAGGCTCCGGCCGGCGGCTTTCCCTATATGGCCCTCGCCTCGCCCGAATCCGCCTCGGTGACCTACGCCGCCACCGGCTTGCTGGCCACACCGAGCTGGCAGCCGCACGCCCACAGGCGGCATCGGCGCCGGCGCCACATGTAGAATCCTCGGGTGAATCCCGAGGTCGTTGTCAGCAAGAAGGGGGAAGGCCGCGTCCTTGGCGGCCATCCCTGGATCTTCCGGTCCGATATCGCGCAAGCCCGGGACGTGGCCCCCGGCGCCGTGGTCCGTGTCCTTGGACCTGGCGGCCGACCCCTCGGATTCGCCTTCTACTCCTCGCGGTCCGAGATCCGCCTGCGCATGGTGGGTCGCGAAGCCCTGGCCGACGACTTCCTCCGCCGGCGCCTGGAAGCGGCCATTCGCTGGCGCGAGACCGTCGCTCCTGGGGTCGGGGCCTTGCGCCTGGTTCACGGGGAAGGCGATCTTCTGCCGTCCCTGGTGGTCGATCGCTACGGCGACTACCTGGTGATCCAGACCCTCTCCCAGGGCACCGACACCCGCAGGGACGAGATCGTCTCCTTGCTGCGCGACCTGCTCAGCCCGCGGGGCATCCTCGAGCGCAACGACCCCCGCGTGCGCCTACTGGAGGGGCTGGAGCAGAGGGTGAGCCTGCTCTGGGGCGAGGTCCCCGAGCGCATCGAGGTCCAGGAGAACGGCATCGTCTTCGAGGTCGACCCCTGGGCGGGCCAGAAGACCGGCCTCTTCCTGGATCAGCGTGAGAACCACCTGATGGCGCGGAGCTACGCCCGCGGTCGCGTGTTCGACGGCTTCTCCTACGGTGGGGGCTTCGCCCTTCACGTGGCCGGCGGGGCCGACGAGGTGCTGGCGGTCGACGTGTCCGAAGGGGCCGTGGCTCGCATTCGGGCCAACGCCGAGCGCAATCACATAACCAACATCACCGCCATCGACCGCAACGTCTTCGATCTGCTCAGGGAGATGGACGACAAGGGCGAGCGGTTCGACACCGTGATCCTGGATCCACCCGCCTTTGCCAAGAGCAAGGACGCGGTGGAGAAGGCCTGGCGGGGCTACAAGGAGATCAACCTGCGGGCCCTCAAGATCCTGAGGCCTGGCGGCTGCCTCATCACCTGCTCCTGCTCCTACCACATCCACGAGGCCGACTTCGAGGACATCCTGGCCGCGGCCGCGGCCGACGCCGGGGCCACGGTGTCGGTGGTGGAGAAGCGGCGACAGGCGCGGGACCATCCCGTGGTCCTGGGCGTTCCCGAGACCTACTACCTCAAGTGTTTGGTGCTGCGGAAGCTGGCGTAGGGGACGACGCGCCGGATCCTCGTGGGCGGGCTTTTCAGTGGACCGGGCGCGTTGGCCGCAAATCCCATGCTGTCGACTGCCAGTTCGCAATCACCCCGTTGTCCCCGCATCTGGTGAACGCGGACGCCTACCTGGCTTGGTGTTCTTCGTGCTGGAGCTGCGTTTCGGGACAGGGACCCTGACCCTGACGACCGCGGCCAGGGCACGAAGCGGCTCGTTGACGGAGTCGGCGTTTGGGAACACATCCGACACGTCGGGGTCGAGCACCATGATGTTGGTGCTCGACCTGTAGCGCTTGTAGTACCTCCCGCGGACTGC
>DATECU010000040.1:0-9285 GCA_035286745.1 Vicinamibacteria bacterium
TTCATTCTGGCTGTAATCATACACTCAGACAGCGACGCACGCAAGACCTCTCTTCCGAATGCGAAAATAGGAGGGATCAGCTCCGACGCCCAAAAACCAGCCGGCTCAGTAACTCAGCTGCCGCCGCTACCGGTCACTTCCGAAGCGGCTGGCGGGGAGCCGCGCGCCGCGGAGCCGCGGGCCTGTCGGGTCGTGGTCAAACCGAGGCCGGCCGCAGGACTTCCGAGGACGGGTTAGGCATGCGGGTCCGCCCCCCGGGCCGTGCAGGGTGCTAGAATCCCCGGGTGGAAGAGCGCCTCCAGAAGATCCTCTCCCGCGCCGGCATCGCGTCCCGCCGAGCCGCCGAAAAGGTGATGGCCGAGGGCCGATTGACGGTGAACGGGGTCACGGTTCGGGAGCTGGGCAGCAAGGCCGAGCTGGGGAAAGACGACATTCGGGTGGACGGGGTCAGGGTAAGGGTCCCCAAGGACCCGGTGTACCTGCTGCTCAATAAGCCCAAGGGTGTGCTGACCACCCGCCACGATCCCGAGGGGCGGCAGACGGTCATGGACCTGGTTCCCGCGGTGGCTGGGCTGTTTCCGGTAGGGCGGCTGGACGTGACCACCGAGGGCCTGCTGGTTCTGACCAACGACGGCGCCTTTGCCGAGCGGGTGCTGCACCCCCGCTACCGGGTGCCTCGCGTGTACCACGCCAAGGTGCGCCGGGTGCCCGACGAGAGGACGCTGGCGCGGCTGCGCCAGGGGGTCCGGGTTGAGGGCGAGCGGCTGGTGGTGGACGAGGTGCAGGTGCTGGCCGCCGACAACAACACCTGGCTGGAGATCACCCTCCACGAGGGCAAGCACCATGAGGTGCGCCGCTTGTTGCAGGCGGTGGGCCACCCGGTGTCGAAGCTCAAGCGGGTGGGACTGGGACCTCTAACCTGTCGGGGCCTGGAGCCCGGACAATACCGGGCTCTCGCCCCCGGGGAGATCGCGGGGCTGCTGAAAGCGAAGTCCCCCACCCGTCCCGCGACCCGACCCGCCCGGCCGGCTTCGAGGCGGCCTGGCCCGACCCGCGGGAGCCGCGTCTCATGAGCATCGAGATCAGCCGCTTGCAGAAGCCGATCCACCTCGAGGGGTTGGACCGCTACGAACCGGGCAAGCCGGTCGCCGAGGTGGAGCGCGAGCTGGGCCTCCGCGACGTGGTGAAGCTCGCGTCTAACGAGAACCCACTGGGCCCCTCGCCGCGGGCGATGGCGGCCCTGCGCGAGGCCCTGGCCGATCTCCATCGCTATCCCGATGGCCCGGCCACCCTGTTGCGCCGGGAGCTGGCCCAACAGCTGGGGGTCGGCCCGGACCAGGTGGCGATCGGCAACGGGTCCACCGACCTGATCGACCTGCTGGCCCGCAGCTTCCTGGGCCCCGAGCACAACGCCATCGTTTCGGAAGGGGCCTTCGCCCGCTTTCGGCAGGTGGTGATGGCCCGAAACGGCCGGGCTCACCTGGTGCCCATGCGGGCGATGACCCACGATCTCCCCGCCATGGCGCGCGCCGCCGACCAGCGAACGCGTCTGCTGTTTGTGGCTAACCCCAACAACCCGACCGGCACCTGGAACCGGCGGGCCGAAATCGAGGCCCTGCTGGGGGAGCTGCCGCCACAGGTGCTGCTGGTGCTGGACGAGGCGTACCACGAGTTCGCCCGCGAAGAGGCCGACTACCCGGACGGCACCTTGTGGGTGAGGCGGGGGGCTCCGGTGGTGGTGCTGCGCACCTTCTCCAAGGTCTACGGCCTGGCCGGACTCCGCGTCGGTTATGCGATAGGTGCCCCCGAGATCATCGAGGCCCTGGACACCATCCGCGAGCCCTTCAACTCCAACTCGCTGGGGCAGCTGGCGGCCCGGGCAGCCCTCACCGACCGCGAGCACCTGCGGCGAACGGTGGAGCTGACCGTCTCCGAACGCGAGGCCCTGGCCTCGGCTCTCCGCAGCCGCGGCCTGCGGGTGCTGCCCAGCCTCGGCAACTTCCTCTTGATGGACGTGGAGCGTTCGGGGGCCGAGGTCTTCCGGCGCCTGCTGGCGCTGGGCGTGATCGTGCGGCCCATGGGCGCCTACCAGTTCCCCACCGCCTTGCGCGTCTCCATCGGCTTGCCCCAGGAGAACGCCCGCTTCCTCTCGGCCCTGGACCAGGTCCTGGCCGAGATCCCGCCGGCGTGAGAGAGCCTGACGGGCCGCATCCCCGCGGCCTGATCGTCGCCATCGACGGCCCCTCGGGGGCCGGCAAGTCGACGGCCGGCCGCGCTCTCGCCGAACGCCTGAACTACGTGTTCCTCGACACCGGCGCCATGTACCGGGCGCTGGCCCTGGCCGCCCTGCGCAGCGGCCTAGCCGCGGACGACGAGGTCGGGCTGGCGCGGTTGGCGAGCGGGCTCAAGCTGGGGCTGGAGCGTGACGGGACCGTGCTCCTGGCCGGGGAGGATGTGACTGCCGCCGTCCGCAGTCGTGAGGTGACGCTGGCCGCTTCGCGGGTGGCGGCCCAGCCCGAGGTGCGGCGGCAGATGGTGGCCCTGCAGCGGGAGATGGGGAAGCAGGGGGGGGTGGTGCTGGATGGCCGGGATATCGGCACCGCGGTGTTTCCGAATGCCGAGGTGAAGTTCTTTCTCGATGCTGACCCGGCGCGGCGTGCTCTCCGGCGCCACGCGGAGCTTGCGGCCTCGGGCACCGCCTCCGACCCCGCCGCTATCGAGAGAGAGCTCCGCGAACGCGACCGGGCCGATTCCACCAGGGCCGATTCGCCCCTGGTCCGGGCTCCCGACGCCATCCTGCTGGACACCACGCTGCTGGGTCCGGAGGAGGTGGTGGAACGGATGCTGGCGACAGTGGAGGCGAAGGCGGCTACAGCCTGAGCCGCGTGTACTCGTCGAAGGTGGTGGTGCCCTCCCGCACCAGTTGCAGGCAGCGTTCGCGCAGGGGCACCATGCCGGTGCCGATCGCCACCGCCTCGATCTCGCTGGCCGTGAGTTCGCCCAGGATCGCCGAGCGCACCTCCGGCGCCCCGCTCATCACCTCGAAGAGCGCCCGCCGCCCGCGGTAGCCGACCTTGTTGCAGCTGGGACAACCCCGGCCCCGGAAGAACTTGAGGCTTCCCGCCTCCTGGGGCGCGATGCCCTGGGCCGCCAGGGTCTGGGGCGCCGGCGGTTCGGCGGCCTCCTTGCAGATGCGGCACACCTGACGCACCAAGCGCTGGCAAGTGACGGCGGCCAGGGCGCCCGACAGCAGTTGCGGCGCCACCCCCAGTTGCAGCAGCGACGAGACCGCCTGGGCGGCGCTCTGGGCCGAGACCACCGCCACCACCAGGATGCTGGTGGCGAGCT
Source organism: Vicinamibacteria bacterium (assembly GCA_035286745.1). GTDB lineage: Bacteria > Acidobacteriota > Vicinamibacteria > Fen-336 > Fen-336 > DATECU01. The sequence continues at coordinate 3,349 of DATECU010000040.1, forward strand.
GGGTGGCCAGCATGGCGGTAGCCCGGTCGGGGATGGCGGAGAGCACCAGCACCTCGGGCCGCACTGCCACCACCGAGCGCAGGGTCTCCTCCATCTTGCCCGGTTCGGGCTCCACATCCACCTGGCGCGCCCCCTCGACCGGCCAGTAGATCGGTGATTCCAGGGAGACGATGTCGCGCTGGCCGCGCACCAGGAAGTTCAGAACCGAGTAGGCGGTGGTGTTGGCGCCGTTGAAGACCGGCCCGGTGAGCAGGATCAGGCCAAAGGAGTTGCGCAGCTCTTCCAGCAGCCGCACCCGGTCCTCGATTTCCAGGCCGATCGCCGTCAGGTCCTTGAGGAAGGCGGCGCGGTTGACCAGCTTGATGGTGGCGCTCACCCCCTGAGAGGTGGGCAGGGTCTGAGCCACCAGGTCGTACTCGACCTCGCCCAGCCGGCTGGTGATGCGCGCCCGCTGGGGTTTGGCGGCCCGCAGCGGATCCAGGCCGAAGGTGTGGAACAGCTTCTCGGTCAGCGCCGGCTGGTACTCCTTGGGGATGGGATCCACCCGGAAGAAGAAGCCGTCGATCCGGTACTTCACCGCGATCTGGTCTTCCTTGGGCTCGATCTGCACGTCGGACGCGCCCTTCCGGGCGCCTAACCCAAGTATGTACTGGATGATGGCGTCGGGTCCGCTTTGGTCCCACACCGGGCTGGCCGAGAAGGCCACCCCCTTGGTGTCGGTGAGTGGGCTCTGGCCCTGGCTCTTGAGGGCCGCCGAGATGTCCTCCTGCTTGACCAGGCCCCGGTCCATCAAGATCTCGCCCAGGCGCTTGCCCGAGGTCCGCTGCTCCACCAGCGCCTCCAGCAGCTGCGGGGTCGAGATCTTCTTCATCCGGATCAAGATGTCGCCCAGCCGGTCCTTGCTCTTGTTGAGGGTGGCCAGCTCGTCCAGCAGGCGGGGCGGCGCCCGTCGCCAGAACTCCTGCTTGTACCGCTCGGAGGCGTCGCAGAAGCAGTGAAAGCAGAACGGGCAGAGCTTGGTCGGATTCTTGGGGTCGTCCGAGCACCAGACGGCGTTCAGGGCGTCGAACTCGCCCAGACAGTTCCAGCAGGTTGCCAGGTAGCTCTCCAACACGTCACCCGAACCCGGAGGGGATCCTCGGAGACCTTACCGCATAACCCCTTTGGGATCAAGGCGCTATGTCCGTTGACCCTCTGGTTTCCCTGTGGTAGCGTGAGCGCCGCTTCTCAGGGGAGGATCTGTTGGAGACCAGCGTGGGGACCCTCAGGAAGACTGCTCTGAATGCCGCTCACCGGGCCCTGGGGGCCAAGATGGTGCCCTTCGGCGGCTGGGACATGCCGGTCGAGTACTCGGGGCTGATCGCCGAACACATGGCGGTACGGCAACAGGCGGGGCTCTTCGACGTCTCTCACATGGGCGAGTTCGAGGTGGTCGGAGCCGGCGCCCTCGCCTTCCTACAGCGGGTGACGTGCAACAACGTGGCCAAGCTGTTGGACGGCCAGGCTCAGTACTCGGCGCTGCCCATGCCCAACGGAGCGCCGGTCGACGATGTGATCGTCCTGCGCCGCGCCGCCGAGCGCTTCCTGCTGGTGGTGAACGCCAGCAACATTCAGAAGGACTTCGGTTGGCTCATGGCCCAAGGGCCCCAGGCCTGCGAGCTTCGGAACCGAAGCGACGACTTCGCCCTGCTGGCGCTCCAGGGGCCCAAGGCCGAAGCCATCCTGCGTCGCCTCACCGCGATCGAGCTGAGCGGCCTCAAGTACTACCACTTCGCCGAGGGGGAAGTGGATGGCCAGCCGTCGATCGTCTCCAGGACCGGCTACACCGGGGAGGACGGCTTCGAGATCTTCGTAGCTCCCGAGCGCGCGGAGGCTCTGTGGCACCGGCTGCTCGAGGTGGGCAAAGAGGATGGGCTCATCCCCGCCGGCCTGGGGGCTCGCGACACGCTGCGGCTCGAAGCGCGCATGTGCCTCTACGGCAGCGACATGGACGAGAGCACCAGCCTGATCGAGGCGGGCCTGGGCTGGATCGTGTCCCTGGACGAGGCCAAGGGCGAGTTCGTCGGCAAGCGCGCGCTTCTGCCCCAGAAGAAGGACGGGCCCTCCCGCCGGCTGGTCGGTTTCGAGGTGGTGGGCCGGGGGATCGCCCGTCACGGCCATCCGGTTCATCTGGGCGGCGATCTGTCGGGCAGCGTGACCTCCGGCAGCTTCGCCCCCTACCTGCAAAAGAGCATCGGTCTTTGCTACCTGCCCAAGGCCCATGCCGCGGTGGGCACCGAGTTCGAGGTGGAGATCCGGGGCCGGCGGGTGCCGGCCCGGGTGGTGCCCACCCCTTTCTACAAGCGCAGCCAGTAGGCGCGGCTAACCGCCCTTCAGCAAGGGGGAGTTTCGATGTTTCCGCAAGATCGCCGCTACACCAAGGACCACGAGTGGGTGCTGATCCAGGGGGACCAGGGAACGGTGGGGATCACCGACTACGCCCAGAAGCAACTGGGCGACGTGGTCTATCTGGAGCTGCCCGAGCTGGGGCGCACCCTGAACGCCCACGAGACCTTCGGCACCGTGGAGTCGGTGAAGGCGGTGTCGGAGCTGTTCGCCCCGGTTTCCGGGGAGGTGATCGAGGTCAACGGCGGGTTGGTTGCCAAGCCGGAGACCCTCAACCGCGACCCGCACGGTGAGGCCTGGATGATCCGGGTGAAGCTCGCCAATCCCGGCCAACTTGCCGACCTGCTGGACGCCGCCGCCTACCAGGCCTACGTCGACGCCGAAGCCAAGTAAGGGGACCCGATGAGCGCTTCGACCGTGAGGGGCCTGGCCCAGGCCTCCGATCTCTTTCTGTCCCGCCACCTGGGGCCGCGGGATCACGACCTGCCGTCGATGCTAGAGACGGTAGGCGCGGTTTCGATCGAGGCGCTGATCGAGGACACGGTGCCGGCCGGGATCCGGCTCCGCCGGCCCTTGGATCTGCCCGAGCCCCGTGGCGAGTTCGAGCTGCTGGAGGAGCTCAGGGCGATCGCCCGCCAGAACCGGGTCTTCCGGTCGTTCATCGGCCAGGGCTACTACGACTGCATCACCCCGCCGGTGATCCAGCGCAACATCCTGGAGAACCCCGGCTGGTACACCGCCTACACACCCTATCAGGCCGAGATCGCGCAGGGCCGGCTGGAGGCCCTGCTCAACTACCAGACCATGGTGGTGGACCTGACCGGGCTGCCGCTGGCCAACGCGTCGCTGCTCGACGAGGCCACCGCCGCCGCCGAGGCCATGCACATGGCGCACGCGGTGGCCAAGCCCGGGAAGAACGCGTTCTACGTCTCCGAGGACTGTCATCCGCAGACCATCGGCGTGGCGAAGACCCGAGCCGCGGCTCTGGGCATCGAGATCCGGGTGGGCGGCCTGGAGGCCGCCGACTTTGTGTCGCAAGGGCTCTTCGGCATCCTGGTTCAGTACCCGACCACCGACGGCAGGATCCAGGATCACGCCGGCTTGGCGGAGAAGGCCCATGCCGCGGGGGCGCTCCTGGTGGTGGCCAGCGACCTTCTGGCGCTGACCCTGCTCCGGCCCCCGGGCGAGTTCGGCGCCGACATCGCCATCGGCTCCGCCCAGCGGTTCGGGGTTCCCATGGGCATGGGCGGTCCCCACGCCGCGTTCCTGGCCACCCGGAACGAGCTGAAGCGGCAGATGCCGGGTCGCCTGATCGGCGTTTCCAAGGACGCCGAGGGACAGCCCGCCTACCGCATGTCGCTGCAGACCCGGGAGCAGCACATCCGCCGGGAGAAGGCCACCAGCAACATCTGCACGGCTCAGGTCTTGCTCGCCGTGATGGCCGGCATGTACGCGGTCTGGCACGGCCCGGACGGGCTCCGCCGCATCGCCTCACGCGTCCATCGATTGACGGAGGCGATGGCCGCCGGGCTCAGAAAGCTCGGCTTCGATCCAGGCCGGCGTCCCTTCTTCGACACCCTCCGCGTTGTTGTGAGCCCGGAGGCCGCGGAAGCGATTCACTCTCGGGCCCGTGCGCGCGGCATGAACTTCCGGGCTTATGACGATGGCACCGTCGGCCTCTCGCTGGACGAGACCAAGACCCTGGCCGACGTGCGGGACGCGCTCGAGGCCTTCGCCGCCCGCCCGCTATCGTTCGCGGTGGAAGATCTGGTGACCGAGGCCAGCGGCGAGTTGCCCAAGTCCTTCGCCCGCCAGAGCGCCTTCCTGACCCACCCCATCTTCAACGCCCACCATTCCGAGCACCAGATGCTGCGCTATGTGCGCGGCCTGGAGGCGCGGGACCTCTCGCTCACCACCTCCATGATCCCGCTCGGCTCTTGCACCATGAAGCTGAACGCCACCGCGGAGATGATGCCGGTGACCTGGCCCGAGTTCGGCCGGCTGCATCCCCTGGCGCCCGCCGAGCAGGTTGGCGGCTACCTCAAGGTGTTTGCCGACCTCTCGGCCTGGCTGGCCGAGATCACCGGCCTTTCCGCGGTCTCCCTTCAACCTAACGCTGGTTCGCAGGGCGAGTACGCCGGCCTGCTGGCCATCCGCGGCTACCACCTGAGCCGCGGCGAGTCGCAGCGCGACGTCTGCCTGATCCCGGTCTCGGCCCACGGCACCAACCCGGCCAGCGCGGTGGTCGCCGGCTTCAAGGTGGTAGCGGTCGCCTGCGACGAGCGCGGCAACATCGACCTCCAGGACCTGGCGGCCAAGGCCGAGGCGCACCGGGCCAGCCTGGGCGCCATCATGGTGACCTATCCCTCGACCCACGGGGTGTTCGAGGAGGGCATCAAGGACTTGACCGCGATCGTGCACGCCCACGGCGGCCAGGTGTACATGGACGGGGCCAACATGAACGCCCAGGTGGGGCTGACCCGGCCGGGCGACATGGGCGCCGACGTCTGCCATCTCAACCTGCACAAGACGTTTTGCATTCCCCACGGCGGGGGCGGACCGGGCATGGGTCCGATCGCGGTCGCTCCCCACCTGGCCCCCTTCCTGCCCGGCCACCCCGAGGGCGCGGTCTCGGCAGCCGCCCACGGCAGCCCCAGCGTCCTCACCATCTCCTGGATGTACATCGCTCTCATGGGGGCGTCCGGCCTCACCCGGGCCACCGAGGTGGCCATCCTGAACGCCAACTACATGGCCAAGCGCCTGGAGGGGCACTACCCGGTGCTTTTCACCGGCTCCCGAGGGCGGGTGGCCCACGAGTTCATCCTCGACTGCCGGCCCTTCAAGAAGACGGCGGAGGTGGAGGCGGAGGACATCGCCAAACGTTTGATGGACTTCGGCTTCCACGCCCCCACCATGTCCTTCCCGGTGCCCGGCACGCTGATGATCGAGCCGACTGAGAGCGAGCCCAAGGAGGAGCTGGACCGCTTCTGCGACGCCATGATCGCCATTCGAGAGGAGATCCGGGCCATCGAGGAGGGGCGGATGGACCGCCAGCAGAACCCGCTCAAGAAGGCGCCGCACACCATGGCCGCGGTGACCTCCTCCGCCTGGGATCGGCCCTACAGCCGAGAGCAGGCGGCGTTCCCGGCCCCCTGGCTGCGGGAGCGGAAGTTCTGGCCCCAGGTGGCCCGCATCGACAACCCCTACGGAGACCGCAACCTCGTCTGCACCTGTCCGCCTATCGACGGCTAGGCGGCTAACTAGGCGTTAGTGGCGGGGCGGCGCTTCTTGGCCAGGGGGGCTTCGTTGTTCAAGAACATGCCCACCATGTTGAGGAGCTTGGTGGCCAGCACCGGTTTGATCAGGTAGAGGTCGCTTCCGGCGTCTTCGCCCTCGGCCATGTCCATGAGCAGGCTTTTGGCGGTCAGGAAGATGACCGGCAGATCCTGAGTGGCAGGGTTCTTGCGGATCTCGCGGCACAGATCGAAGCCCGACATACCCGGCAACCCCACGTCCAAGATGGCGAGATCGAAGGTCTGCTGGGCCAGGATT
>DATECU010000041.1:0-5728 GCA_035286745.1 Vicinamibacteria bacterium
CTGCAGAAGGGCGAGCCCCGCCACGACAGCCGCAACCCGCGCAAGCTGGCGGCGGAGATCCGACTGGCGGACCAGGCCCCGCGCCTGACGGGTCGGGCCTGCACCTACCTGCCCTTGCGGTTCCTGGTTCGGAACCAAGGCGACACCGAATGGCTGCGCGAGGAAGTGCCCGAGGGCGGCTACGTGATGCTCGGGGGGCACGTCCTGGACCAGCAGGGCCGGCACCTGAAGCGCGGGCACTTGCGGGCTCGGCTGCCGCGCAACGTGGCGCCGGGGGATGAGGTGCTGGTCGAGGCCGAGCTGCTGCTTCCCGCGCCCCCCGCGCGCTATCGAGTCAGGGTAGACATGGTCGACGAGTTCATCAGCTGGTTCGAGCAGGTGGGGTCGCCGACCCTGGATATCGAGGTCGAGGTCGACGGCTATCTGGACAGCCGCCAGCCCCACCAGCTCAAGGCCGACATCGATCCCCCCGCCGAGGCCCGCCTAACTGCTGGACTGCCGGGTGCGCCGCTCCGCGTGCCGCTGCGTGTGCATAACGCTGGGGATACGACCTGGTTGGCGAGGACCGACGATTCCGCCGGTCAGGTCCTGGTGGGAGGGCACCTGCTGCGGTCCGACGGAAGCACGCTGGACTGGGACTTCTTCCGGACCGGTCTGCCTCGCGACATCGCCCCCCACGAGCACGCCGACATCGTCTGCGAGTTCGCGGCACCGCCCGACGCGGGGAGCTACCGGGTCCGCATCGACCTGGTGGCCGACCGTGTCGGCTGGTTCGAGTCCTGGGGCTCGCTGCCTATCGACCTCGGCCTGGAAGTGGCCGAGGGCGTCCCCGACAGTCGGGCCCCGGGCCGGCTTTCCGCCCTGATCGAGTGGGCCGAGCCGACGCCGCCGCTGCGCGCGGCCGCTGGCACCAAGGCCGCGGTCCGGGTCAAGGTCGTGAACACCGGCAACACGCGCTGGCTGGCCGCTCCCCAGAAGGCGGAAGGACATGTCTTCGTGGGCGGGCACCTGCTCGACGGGCAGGGGGCGGTCCTCGATCTCGATCACACCCGGGCCCCGTTGCCTCGCGATCTGGCCCCCGGAGAGGAGGCGACGGTCGCGGTTTCCTTCGGGCTGCCCAGCCGGCCCGGTCGCTATCAACTCGAGCTCGACCTGCTGGTGGAGGGCCTCACCTGGTTCGGGGCCAGGGGTTCCCAGACCCTACGGCTCGAGCTCGACGTAACCTAGCGTTAGGATCGACCCGACCGTGGAAATCGCGCGCCAGAGCGGCATCCTGCTCCACCCCACCTCTCTCCCCGGTCGCTTCGGCGTCGGCGATCTGGGGCCGGAGGCTCACCGTTTTGTGGACTTCTTGAGCGAGACCAAGCAGCGCCTGTGGCAGGTGCTGCCGCTCGGTCCCACCGGCTACGGGGATTCTCCCTATCAGTGCTTTTCCGCCTTCGCCGGCAACCCGCTCTTGGTGAGCCCGGAGCGGCTCAGGAAGGACGGCTGGCTCGGCGCAGCCGACCTGGCGAAGGCGCCGGCCTTCTCCGACCAGGGCGTCGACTTCGGCGCCGTCATCGCCTGGAAGCGGGAGCTGCTGAAGCGCGCCGGCGCGGGCTTCGAGAAGGGGGCCTCAGCCAAGGCGCGCGAGAGCTTCGAGGGCTTCCGTCAGGCGAACCCCTGGCTCGCCGACTACGCCCTCTTCATGGCGCTCAAGGATGCCCACCGCGGCGCCGCCTGGACCAGCTGGGAGCGTGACCTCGCGAACCGGCGCCCCCTAGCGCTGGAGAAGGCGAGGCGGGAGCTCCAGGCGGACGTGCGAGTTCACGAGTTCGCCCAGTTCCTGTTCTTCCAGCAGTGGGCCGAGCTGCGCGCTCACGCTCAAGCCCGCGGCATCCGCATCATGGGCGACGTGCCCATCTTCGTGGCCCACGACAGCGCCGATGTTTGGGCCCATCCCGAGCTGTTCGTTCTGTCCTCCGACGGCAGCCCCGCGGTGGTGGCCGGCGTGCCGCCCGACTACTTCAGCGAGACCGGCCAGCTCTGGGGCAACCCCCTCTACCGCTGGGAGACGATGGCTCGCACCGGTTACGTTTGGTGGGTCGAGCGCTTCCGTGCCGTGCTGGGCCTGGTCGACCTGGTGCGGCTCGACCACTTCCGAGGCTTCGAGGCCTACTGGGAGGTCCCGGGCAAGGACCTCACCGCGGTCCACGGCCGTTGGGTGAAGGGGCCCGGAGACGCGCTCTTCGAGGCGCTGGCGGCCGCTCTGGGGCAGCTTCCCATCGTGGCCGAGAACCTGGGCGTGATCACGCCCGAGGTGGAGGCGCTGCGCGAGCGCTTCGGCTTTCCCGGCATGGCCATCCTCCAGTTCGCGTTTGGCACCGACGCCTCGGCCGAGTGCTTCAAGCCCCACAACTACCCGCGCCATCTGGTCGTCTACACCGGCACTCACGACAACGACACCATTGCCGGCTGGTGGTCGGGTGGGGTGGGAGACTCGACCCGTACCGCGGAAGACGTGCAGGCGGAACGGGACCACTGCCGCGAATACCTGGGCATCGAGGGGCGGGAGATCCACTGGGACTTCGTCCGCGCGGTCCTGGCCTCGGTGGCGGACCTGGCGGTGATCCCCTTGCAGGACGTGCTGGGTCTGGGCAGCGAAGCCCGCATGAACGTACCGGCGAAGCCTGCCGGGAACTGGCGCTGGCGCTTCACCTGGGAACAGGTGACGGGCGGGGTTCGCGACCGGCTGGGCCGGATGACCGAGATGTACAGCCGCGCCGACCCGTCGCCCGTCGACCGCTGACCGTCGATCGCCCTTTCGGCCTGCCTTCGGCCAACTTTCGTCGCTCCTTCGTGACTTTGCCAGCCGCCGAACCCACCTTCGTTCTAGCGCTTCGGCGGGACAGGTCGCTCCGGCGTCTGGAGTCAAGGGGTGAGGATGGAAAAGCCGCGGCTGGGCTTCGGCCAGATCTGGAACATGAACTTCGGGTTCCTGGGCATCCAGTTCGGCTGGGGCCTGCAGCTTGCCAACATGTCGGCGATCTACGCCAAGCTGGGTGCCAGACCCAACGAGATCCCGATCCTGTGGCTGGCCGGACCCATGACCGGTCTCTTGGTGCAGCCGATTATCGGCGCCATGAGCGATCGCACCTGGAACTGGCTGGGCCGTCGCCGGCCCTACTTCCTGACCGGTGCCATCCTGGCCAGCACCACCCTCTTCTTCATGCCCGACGCGCCCGCGCTGTGGGCGGCCGCCACCATGCTCTGGATCCTCGACGCCTCCATCAACGTCAGCATGGAGCCGTTCCGGGCCTTCGTGGCCGACAAGCTCCCGCCCGAGCAGCGAACCGCCGGCTTCGTGATGCAGAGCTTCTTCATCGGCATCGGGGCCGCCGTCGCCAACGCCTTGCCCTCGATCTTCCAGGCCCTGGGCGTCAGCGGTCAGGCGCCCAACGGGGTCCCGCTCACTGTCCAATATGCCTTCAAGTTGGGTGCGGCCGTCTTCCTGCTGGCGGTCTTGTGGACGGTGATCACCACGCCGGAGTACCCGCCGGACGACCTGGCGGAGTTCGAGCGCCGCAAGCGCGAGCATGCCGGCTTTGAGGTTCGGCCCCGGTTCTTGGCCGTGGGGGCGCTGGCCGGCGCGCTGCTGGGAGCCTCACGGGGGGCGCTGGTCGAGCACCACCTGACGGCCTGGCACCTGCTGGCGGGGGCAGGGATCGGCGCCGCCATTGGCTTCGCCCTCTCCGGACGCGAGGTGGGCTCGGCCCTGCGCGAGATGCCGCGCACCATGAAGCAGTTGGCGGCGGTGCAGTTCTTCACCTGGCTGGGCCTCTTCTGCATGTGGATGTTCTTCGGTCTGGCCACCGCCCAACAGATCTTCCACACTACCGACGCCCGGTCGGCGGAGTTCGATCGGGGGACCGCCTTCGGCGGCGAGACCTTCGCCGTCTACTCCATCGTCTGCTTTGCGGTGGCCTTCGCGCTGCCCGCCCTGGCGCGGGTGAGCAGCCGCAAGACCGTGCACGCCCTGGCGCTGCTTTGCGGTGCGTTAGGGCTGCTCTCCACCGGCTTCATCCACTCGCCGCTCTTGTGGAAGCTCACCATGGTGGGCGTCGGCATCGCCTGGGCTTCCATCTTGGCCATGCCCTACGCCATCCTGTCCGGCGCCCTGCCGTCGGCCCGAGTCGGCGTCTACATGGGGATCTTCAACTTCTTCATCGTGATTCCCGAGATCGTGGCGTCGCTGGCGCTGGAGCCGGTGGTGCGCCAGCTCTTCGGCAACGACCCGGTGAAGGTGGTGATGCTGGGCGGGGCGTCCCTGCTGCTGGCAGCCATGGCGGTGTTCCTGGTCGACGACGTCCAGCGTTAGACATACCCCGGAGGATCGCGCATGAGAGGACTGAGGGATGCGGGTTGCGGCCTGGTGCTCCTGCTGCTGGCCGGACCCTGCCTGGCCGCCGGACCCGAGGTCTCCAAGGTGGAGCCGCCCAACTGGTGGGTAGGCCACACCTGGAACCCGGTGCGGGTCATGCTCCGCGGGCGTCACCTGGAGGGGGCTCGGGTCGAGGCCGAGGGCGCCGGCGTTCAGATTGGACTCACCCGAGTGAATGCGACCGGAACTTACCTGTTCGTTGACCTGCACCTGGCCGCGGACGCTCAGCCTGGGGCGCGCGTCCTTCGAGTGGTCGGCCGCGAGGGAGCCGCCGAGGTGGCCTTCCCGCTGCTGGCGCCCCTGCCCCGCCAGGGCCGCTTCCAGGGATTCTCGACTGACGATGTCATTTACCTCCTGATGCCCGATCGCTTCGCCAACGGCGATTCCAGGAACGACGATCCCGCCGCCTCGGCCGGCTTGCTGGATCGCAAGAAGGCGCGCTTCTACCACGGCGGCGATCTTCAGGGCGTGATCGACCGCTTGCCGTACCTCAAGGACCTGGGCGTGACCTCGCTCTGGCTCAACCCCTGGTACGACAACAACAACCGCTTGAACCAAATCGAGACGTACGACAACCAACCCGTCACCGACTACCACGGCTACGGGGCGACCGACTTCTACGGGGTGGAGGACCACTTCGGCGATCTCGCCACGCTCAAGCGTCTGGTGGAGGAGGCGCACCGCCTGGGCCTCAAGGTGATCCAGGACCAGGTGGCGAACCACACCGGGCCCTATCACCCCTGGGTGAGCGATGCGCCCACGCCCACCTGGTACAACGGGACCCGGGACCGACACCTGGCCAACAACTGGCAGGTGTGGACGCTGGCCGACCCCAGGGCCACACCGCAGGAGACGCGGGCCACCCTGGAGGGCTGGTTCGCCAACATCCTGCCCGACCTCAATCAGAACGACGAGGAGGTCCGCCGCTACCTGATCCAGAACACGCTCTGGTGGGTGGCCACGACCGGTCTGGACGGCATTCGTCAGGACACCTGGCCCTACGTGCCCCGGGACTTCTGGCGGGACTGGATGGGCGCCATAAAGCGCGAGTACCCAACGTTAACCGTGGTGGGCGAGATGTGGGACGGGAACGCGGGGCTGGTCTCCTTCTTCCAGGGCGGGGCCGCCGGCTTCGATGGCGTCGACACCGGGGTCGATACCCTGTTCGACTTCCCGCTGCTCTTTCCGCTGCGCCGCGCGTTTGCGGAGGGCAAGCCGTTGCGCGAGATGGTGCAGACCCTGGGGCTGGATCGGCTCTACCCTCGGCCGGAGCAGCTGGTCACCTTCCTGGGCAACCACGACGTGCAG
>DATECU010000042.1:0-4351 GCA_035286745.1 Vicinamibacteria bacterium
CCCGGGCAACCGCCACGGACCGGGAGGAGGAGGCGGCGGCGGGGTGGTGGCCTACACCAACACCGCGGTGGCTCCCTCGCTGGACGTGACCGGCGGCCAGCCCGGCGTCACCACCACCGCCAACGACACGTTTGGCGCGCAAGCGGGAGACCTGGGGCAGACGCTCTACGTCGCCCCCGGCCAGATTCCTGGCGTGGGCTCGGCAGCGGACTGCAGCCCCGATCCCGCGATCGCGCTCACCCACGCGCCGGCGACGGTGCCGACCGGCGCCACCGTCACCTTCCTGGCCACCGTCACCAACGCAGGGCCCTTCATTGCCACCTCGGGACCGATCACGGTCACCATCACCATCGACCCCGGGCTGACTCCCACCGCGGCCAGCGGCTCGGGCTGGAACTGCGGCATCGCCGGCCAGACCGTGACCTGCACCCGTTCCGACGCCCTGGTCGCCCACCAGAGCTATGCCGGCATCAGCATCGGCGCCACCGCCATCGCCGCCGGGCCCACCCTGCTCACGGGCAACACCGCCACCGTTGGTGGAGGCGGCGACATCAACACCGCGAACAACACCGCCACCGATGCCGTGGGCATAACGGCACCGACGCTCGCGGTGCTGCGTTCCTTCCAAGCCGTCCGCTTCGGCGACGCCGTGGTGCTGAACTGGCAAACCAGCTTCGAGTCCCGCAACCTCGGCTTCCGCGTCCATCGCGAGGTGGGCGGAGTGCGACTGCCGATCACGCCGGCGCTGATCGCCGGCTCCGCGCTCTTCGTGGGCCAACTCGAGATGCGCTCCGGACGGAGCTACTCGTGGGTCGACAAAGACGCCCGGGGAGACGGCGCGGTCTATTGGCTGGAGGACATCGACCTCAATGGCACGCGGCAGTGGACCGGCCCGGCGGTTCCGGTCGTCGGCGACAAGAAGGGGTCGCCCGTCAACTCGCCGCTGCTCAGGGGCCTGGGCCGAGCCGGCTCTGGTTCGATTGTGACGGCCTCGCCTGGGCTGGGTGCAAGACGGCGTCCTCTCCCGCCGCAGAGCAGCGAACCGAAGCCCTGGACCGTCCCCTCCGGTCCGGCGGCCAAGATCCTGGTTGGGCAGGAGGGCTGGTACCGAGTCACCAAGGCCGAGCTGATGGCGGCGGGCTTCAATCCGGGCACGGATCCGCAGACCCTGCGGTTGCTGGCGAGCGGGTGGGAAGAAGCGATCCTGGTCCTGCACGGCGACGATGGGAGCTTCGACGACGGCGATGCCATCGAGTTCTACGGAGTGGGTTTCGACAGCCCCTACGATGCCACGCGCACCTACTGGCTGGTGGCGGGCCAGGACCCGGGAATGAGGATCAAGAGCGGATCCTGGGACTCCCTCCCGCCGGCGCCCACCAGCTTCCCGTTCACCGTCGAACGGAAGGACCGCACGATCTTCTTTGCAGCGCTCACCACCAACGGAGAAGCCGAGAACTTCTTCGGACCGGTGGTGGCCGGCGAGGCGATGACGCAGGAGCTGACGGTGTCTCACCTCGATCCCTCGGCCACCGGGATCTCGACGCTGCGGGTGGCCTTGCAAGGGGTCACCGCGGGGGTCCTGCACCAGGTCGACGTCAGCGTGAACGGCCAGATCGCGGGCAGCCTGACCTTCTTCGGGCAAGAGCGCGCGGTCGAGGTGCTGACGGTGCCGAACGCGTGGCTGATCGAGGGCAACAACCAGGTCGGGCTCCTGGCCACCGGCGGAGAGGCGGACGTGAGCCTCATCGACTTCGTGCGGCTCACCTACCCCCGCGCGTATCGGCTCGACTCGGAAGCCCTGCGCATGACGGCACCGCCCAACACGCAGGTGACGTTGCGGGGACTGGCCGACAGCTCTCTGCGGGTGGTCGACGTGAGCGACCCGGCTCAGGTGCGCGAGCTGCCGGTCCGCTTCCTTGGCGACGGGCCACGGCCGCCGGCAAGCGTCAGCATCCTCGGCGCCGACCCGGCGACGCTGCTGGCCTTCACCTCGGCCCGTGTCCTGCCCCCGAACGCCATTCAAGCGAATGCTCCCTCGAGCTTGCGGGACGGCGCGAACCGCGCAGATCTGCTGGTGATCGCACACCCCACGCTCTTGGCCGGCGTGGAGCCGTTGCGGGCCTTGCGCCAAGCGCAGGGCCTGCTCACGCAGGTGGTCGACGTCACCGACGTCTACGACGAGTTTGCCTTCGGCCAGGAGAGCCCGCTGGCGATTCGGGACTTCCTGTGGCACACCCAGAAGGCATGGGCGAGACCGCCTCGCTACGTCCTTCTGGTCGGGGATGCCTCTTTCGACCCCAAGGAGTACCTGGGCATGGGGAACTTCGATCTGGTTCCCAGCAAGCTGGTCCCCACCGCCGTCATGAAGACGGATTCCGACGACTGGTTCGTGGACTTCGCTGGCGACAGCCTGCCGGATCTTGCCATCGGGCGACTACCGGCTCGCACCCCGGCCGAGCTTTCGACCATGGTCGCCAAGATCCTGACGCGGGAGGCGGCCCTCGCCCAGCATCCGGACTGGGCCAGGAGCGTCCTCCTGGTGGCGGACCAGAACGACGGCTTCGATTTCGAGTCCGCCAGCGCCGGCCTCCGCACCCTGCTCCCGCGGGGGTTCCGGGCTCCCCAGGTTCGGGTCGGCCAGTTGGCCGGCGCCTCCAGGGATGCCATCGTGTCCGCGATCAACGCCGGCCAGCTTCTGGTGAGCTACACCGGCCACGGGTCCGAGGCGGTGTGGAGCCAGTCCGCGGTCTTTGACGGAAGCGACGCTCTTGCCCTGACCAACGGAGCCAAGCTCCCGGTGCTGGTGGCCATGACCTGCCTGAACGGCCTGTTCGACGACCTGTACGTGGAGAGCCTGGCCGAGGCGATGCTCAAGGCGCCCGGCGGGGGCGCGGCCGCGGTGTGGGCTTCCTCCGGGCTCACCGAACCCGAGCCGCAGGCGGTCATGAACCAGGAGTTCTTCCGTTGGGTGTTCCAGGGCGGTCCCATCACGCTAGGCGACGCCATCATTCGGGCCAAGGCGGCGGTCCCCGATCAGGACACTCGACGGGTGTGGATCCTGTTCGGCGACCCCACCATGCGCTTGCACTGATCGCCCTGAGATCCTGACCCGCCTACCGCGCAACCACCGCGCGGCCTCGGCCCCTGCTCACTGCGGGACGCCGGTCGCCTCGGCCTCGACCCCCGACCGCCGCTCCAGATGGGCGAGTACCACCTCGGCCACCCGCCGGTGGCCGGCCTGGTTCCAGTGGATGTCGCCCTTGATGAACTCCCGGCGTACGGTCTCCTCGGGCGGGTTCTCGAAGAAGCTCGGGAAGCAGTCGATGAACCGGGCACCTCTAGCCTCCGCCCAGGCGCTCCAGAAGCGCGCCTGACGGGAGTCCCGGTCGCCGGCCAGGATCTGGTCGGGCCAGGGGTAGACGGCAACCGTGAGACGGATACCCCGGGCCGCGACGAAGTCCGCGAGCAGGTCCATGTGCCTGCGGGCCCTGGCCAATCCCTCCAGGCCGTACTCCCGGTAGGTCTGGTCGTCTAACGTCCAGGCCGCCGCGCGTCGCGGTCCCCGGCTCGACCACAGCAACAGGTACTCGTAGCCCGTGCTCATGACCAGCGTGTTCTTGCGCAGCCACTGGTAGAGGGGAAACCGGGCCAGTCCGGGAGGTTTGCCCCGGTACCAGTTCGCTCGGTCTTCCTTGAGCCAGCGGTTCTGCTTGAAGCTCACGTTGCCCTGGGTGTCGAGGGCGTAGGTGGTCTCGTCCTGAATGTCACCGATGTCGATGAAGACGATGAGCTCGTCGAAGCGCAGGCCCACCTCCTCCACCAGGTGCTTCACTCTGCGGTAGTCGATGATCGGCGTGTAGGAGGCGGCGCCGGCGTTCAGGACCTCGATGCCGCGCGGAGCCAAGGCCTCTTCCACCAGGCCGACAAAGGTCTGCTCGTAGGGAATCCCGATCCCCTCGGTGAAGGAATCGCCGATGAAGACGATGCGGCGCCGGGCGCTCAGCGGCGGCACCTCGCGCACCCAACGATCACGAAAGCCGAGCGAGTTGATGCGGTAGGGCGCGCGCAGGGGTCCCCAGTACTCCAGGTCCACGCTCACGTTGGGCTTGAAGCCGTGGTGGTAGATCGCGTTGCTGACGCGGAACGCCGAGCGGTCGCGATAGAACTGGGGCCGAAAGGCCGCGTACAGGCGGGTGAAGAGCAGATCGGTGAGGGGCAGCAGGACCGCCAGCATCAACAACAGGGTGGTTCTTGGATGGCGCTCGAAGAGCGAAGGGCCGGAGCCAGGCCTGGGCATCGGGGCCAGAGGATACTTCAGACCGGCTGGCTCGGGGCGGGCGCCTGCGGCGCC
>DATECU010000043.1:0-10810 GCA_035286745.1 Vicinamibacteria bacterium
GCTACGCAGGCCCTAGGTGCCGTTCGCTTCCCAGCCCCGGGAGCCTTCCGTTGCTGATCGCTACTCGCTGATGGTTGACCGCCAGGTCCCGGGCCTGGCGAGTCGCGCGTCGGACACCTCGATGCTCATCCCGCGGGCCGAACGGCAGCATTCAGCGAACAGCGTTCAGCGCTCAGCTACGACAAGCCGCGAGAGGCTGAAGCGACAACGTCCGGCCGCTGCTCGTACTGTCTCCAGCCTCGTACCTCGCGGTAGCTGATAGCTGACGGCTGCCGTTCTACTCCTCGGCCAGGAACGGATACCGGTAGTCCCGAGGCGGGTTGAAGGTCTCCTTGATGGTGCGGGGGCTCACCCAGCGCATCAGGTTGAGCTTGGAGCCGGCCTTGTCGTTGGTTCCCGAGCCGCGGGCCCCGCCAAACGGCTGTTGGCCGACTACCGCACCGGTGGGCTTGTCGTTGATGTAGAAGTTCCCCGCCGCGTTGCGGAGGCCGGAGGCCGCCTGCCGAACCGCCGCCCGATCCTGGGCGAGGACCGCTCCGGTGAGGGCGTAGGGCGAGGTTCGATCCACCAGCGCGAGCGTCTCCTCGAAGCGCGCGTCGTCGTACGCGAAGACGGTTACCACGGGACCGAAGATCTCCTCACCGAGCAAGCGGTAGGCGGGGTCCTGGGTCTCGATCAGGGTGGGCGAGACGAAGTAGCCTCGCTCGCCTCGGCACTCGCCCCCGGTCAGGATGGAGGCGTTCTTCCGGGCGTCCTCGAGGTACTCGGAGATCTTGCCGAAGGCGTTCTTGTCGATGACCGCGCCCATGAAGTTGCGGAAGTCGCTGACGTCCCCCATCTTGATGTCCTTGATCATGGCCACCGCTCGGTCGCGCACCTCGGGCCAGATCGACTTGGCCACGTAGACGCGGCTGGCGGCCGAGCACTTTTGCCCCTGGTACTCGAAGCCCCCGCGCACAATAGCGACCGCCGCCGCCACCGGATCGGCGGAAGCGTGGATAACGATGAAGTCCTTGCCCCCGGTCTCGCCCACGATGCGGGGATAGGAACGGTAGCGGGACATGCTGTCCCCGATGGTCTTCCACATGTCATTGAAGACCTCGGTGGAGCCGGTGAAGTGGACGCCCGCCAGATCGCGGTGGGAGAGCAAGACCTTCGAGATCATGCTGGCGTTTGCGGGCACGAAGTTGACGACGCCGGGCGGCAGTCCGGCCGCCTCCAGGACCTTCATGACGTAGTAGCCCGAGAGCAGCGCGGTGCTGGCAGGTTTCCAGACCACCGTGTTCCCCATGAGGGCTGGAGCAGTGGGAAGGTTGCCGGCGATGGCTGTGAAGTTGAAGGGGGTGACGGCGTACACGAAGCCCTCGAGCGGCCGGTACTCGAGCTGGTTCCACATGCCGCGGTCGGACAGCGGCTGCTCGTGGTACAGCTCCTGGGCGTAGGCGGGGTTGAAGCGCCAGAAGTCGGTGAGCTCACACGCCGAGTCGATCTCCGCCTGGAACACCGTCTTCGACTGGTTCAGCATGGTGGCGGCGTTCAAGGTGGCACGCCAAGGGCCGGCCAGAAGCTCGGCGGCCTTCAGGAACACCGCCGCGCGGTCTTCCCAGGGCCAGCTCGCCCATTCGGCGCGAGCCCTGGCCGCTGCCACCACCGCCTGCTCGACGTGGGCCTGCGAGGCTCGATGCACGTCGGCCAGGACGTGGGCGTGATCGTGCGGCATCACCGCTCGCACCAGGTCGCCCGACCGCACCTCCTGGCCGCCGATGATGGCCGGCACCTCGATGCGTTCGGCGGCCATGGCCTTGAGCCGGGTCTTGAGCTCGGCTTTTTCGGGGGAGCCGGGGGCGTAGGCCTTGACCGGCTCGTTGACGGGCGGGGGGACTCGGCGCACGCCCGCGAAGGCGGCGAGGTTTGGGGAAGAAGGGGCTAGAGTCACGGCGAACCTCACTATGGAAGAAAGCGACGGAGGGACGGCCAACCCACCAAGCCTAGCCGACCCCTCTCCCGAGGGTCAAACCCGGCTCCCGGGATCGCCGGGAGTGGGGAACCGGCTCGCTAACCGTTAGTCGATGGAGGCTCCGCCAACCGCGTCCCGTCGAAGCCGTCGCGGAAGATGAGGTCGGTGTCGGGCGGCTGCCAGCCCAACTGGATGACCTCGAAGTCGGTGGCGCTGAGCGAGGCGAAGGCCGGGTTCAGGATGTCGTTGTCCCAGCGGGTGTCGTACGTGCCCTGGATGTACATGTCGGAGCCGTTGTCGGCCAGGATCAGGCCGTAGGTCTTCATGGCCTGGAAGATCTTGCGGACCGGCTCGGGAAAACCGGAGATGTCGACCTCCGGTTTGAGGCGGAGGCGGGTGCCCATGGGTGGGGCCCCGGTCGTCGAGCCCGCGGTGTGTGAGGCCGGGAAGACGTGGCCGTCGGTGGCGTGAACCGTGAAGCGGAAGGCGTGGCGGATGGGGTCGGGACCGTAGGCCTCGTCGTAGCGGACCAGCCCGGGCAGGATGGCGAGCCCGGCCGCGTCGGCGCTGGTCCAGCCCTCGGGCCGGCGGGCGTTCGTGAGCAGGGACCAGGCGGCGCCCGAGCCGGCCTCCCAGCGCGAGAGGCCCGGGTTCCAGTGGGTGTGGTACAGCTCGAAGAGGAGCAGGTTGTCCCGATCGACGATCAGCATGTGGCGGTCGCCGCTCAGGCCTCCGCCGGGCGCGCCGCCCTCGATCCACTTGGCCTGGGTGCGGGCCTCTATGGGAATGGGGTAGCCGGACGGCCGCCCCGGAGCCCCCGGATCGCTCTCACCCGGGTACTCGACGAAGGCCACCTGCTCCAGCGGCTGGCTCCCCGGTGTCGTTATGTACACCATGCCGTAGATGGCGGTCGCGGGAGGCGGCTCGGCGTCCCCCCCGAAGTCGGGGTGGAGGGGATCGCCGCCGATGAAGGCGATGTAGCCGGCGCTGCCCGAGTCCACGGGGGCCGCGCTGATGTCGGTGTTCCACCAGTTGGTGGAGGGGAAGAGCTGGGGGAGCGGGCCACCCCGCACCGGTCCTTGGGCGAAGGCAGCCGGGGCCGAGGTGCCGCCAAGCACCGCGAGTGTCAGGCTCAGCAGGCAACCGCGCATGCTCCATCCTGCTCGGCCGCCGGCCCCAAGGGCAGTGACGCGGCGCACACCAGGGGTTTGCCTGCGCCGCGCCGGGCTTGCTAAACTCCCCGGTTCCTGGCGGTTCCGAAGAACGGCTCCGGCGAGCCCAGGTCTTCCGACCGCCCTCTTCTTCGCGGGAGGTGTCGCCCCCGCGATCGAAATCGGAGCGACTCGATGATCCGTTCCTACAAGACCTGGACCCCGAGGCTCGGGGAGCAGGTCTACGTCGACCAGTCGGCCCAGGTCATTGGCAACGTGGATCTGGGCGACCACGCCAGCGTCTGGATGTGCGCGGTGATTCGGGGCGACGTGGAAGCGATCCGCATCGGCGCCCATACCAACATCCAGGACAACTGCGTGGTCCACGTCTACAGAAACCAGTTCCCGACCATCGTGGGGGATCACGTCACGGTGGGGCACTCGGTGACGCTCCACGGCTGCATCGTCGAATCCCATTGCTTGATCGGCATGGGGGCCACCATCCTGAACGACGCGGTGATCGGCGAGGGGAGCATCATCGCGGCCGGCGCCCTGGTTCCGGAGCGGATGCAGGTGCCGCCGGGCAGCCTGGTGATGGGAACGCCGGGCAAGGTCAAGCGTCAGGTGACCGCCGAGGAGTTGGAGGGCATTCGCCTGTCGGCCCGAAACTACTTCGAGTACAAGGAGACTTACCTGGCGGAGATCGCGAAGTGATCCAGGCGATCCGGGGTACCCGGGACATCCTCCCCGACGAGAGCTCGGCCTGGCAGCGCATCGAGGCGGTGGCTCGCCGCCTCTTCGCCCGCTACGGGTATCGGGAGATCCGCACCCCTGTCTTCGAGCAGACCGAGCTGTTCGCCCGTGGCATCGGCAACGACACCGACATCGTCGCCAAGGAGATGTACACCTTCGCCGATCGAGACGAGGCGACATCGCTCACGCTGCGGCCCGAGGCCACCGCCGGGATCGTGCGCTCGGTGATCGAGCACAGCCTGTTCCAGCAGGATCCGGCGCTCAAGGTCTATGCGCTGGGGCCCATGTTCCGCCGGGAGCGGCCGCAGAAGGGCCGCTACCGCCAGTTCCACCAGGTCGACGTGGAGGCCTTCGGCATCTCCCGCCCCGGGATCGACGTCGAGATCATCGAGATGGCGCTCGCCTATATCGAGGCCTGCGGGCTCAAGAACCACGAGCTGATCCTGAACTCGGTCGGCGATCCGCATTGCCGCCCCGCCTACGTGGAGACGCTCCGCCAGGCGCTCAGGGGCCAGCAGCACCGGCTCTGCGCCGACTGCCAGCGCCGCACCGAGACCAACCCGCTGCGGGTGCTGGACTGCAAGGTGGCGGAGGATCAAGCCCTGGTCGAGGCGCTGCCCCGGATTGCCGATCACCTTTGCGCGGAATGCACCGATCACTTCGCCGAGGTGCGGCGGCAGCTCGATCTGCTGGGTATCGCCTATCGCGTCAGTCACCGTTTGGTGCGGGGTCTCGACTACTACACCCGCACCACCTTCGAGGTGGTGAGCGGCGAGCTGGGAGCGCAGAACAGCGTGCTGGGAGGTGGGCGCTACGACGGCTTGGTCAAGGACCTGGGCGGGCCGGACCTGACGGGGATTGGTTTCGCGCTGGGCATGGAGCGGCTGCTGCTGCTCACCCCGGCGGCGCCCGGCGAGCCGCGCGCCCAGGTCTTCCTGCTGCCGCTCGCGGCGGGAGGGCAAGACCCGGCGCTCCTGCTGCAGCGAGAACTGCGGGGCTCCGGCATCGCCGCTCTCATGGACCACGAGGGCCGCAGCTTCAAGTCCCGCATGAAGCAGGCCGACAAGCTGGGCGCGCGCTATGCGCTCATCCTGGGCGAGGAGGAGCTGGCGCGGAAGGCCTGGACGGTCCGCGACATGGTGGGATCCACCCAGGAGGAGGTGCCGTTTCAAGGGGTGGTCGACTACCTCAAGGAGAAGCTCAATGGCTGAGTCGCTCGGAGATCTCACCAGGACCCACTACGGCGGCTCGCTCACCGAGGCCAGCGTGGGAGAAGAAGTCGTGCTCATGGGCTGGGCGGCCACCCGCCGCGACCTGGGGGGCGTGATCTTCATCGACCTTCGCGATCGCACCGGCATCTGCCAGGTGGTGGCGCGTCACGAGGTGTCGGAGCCGGCCCACGCGGCCGCCGACGCGGTCCGCAGCGAGTACGTGCTGGCGGTCTCGGGCCGGGTGGCCAAGCGTTCGGCGGAGACGGTGAATCCCAACCTGCCGACCGGGACCGTGGAGGTGCTGGCGCGGGAGATCCGGATCCTGTCCGAAGCCAGGACCCCGCCCTTTCCGATCGAGGACGAGCTTTCGACCTCCGAGGACGTCCGCCTCAAGTACCGGTATCTGGACCTGCGCCGGCCGTGCCTCCAGAAGAACCTGACGCTCCGGCACCGCCTGACCATGGAGGTCCGGCGCTACCTGGACGAGCAGGGGTTCCTGGAGATCGAGACCCCCTTCCTCACCAAGTCCACGCCGGAAGGCGCGCGCGACTACCTGGTTCCTTCCCGCGTGCACCACGGGCACTTCTACGCGCTGCCGCAATCGCCGCAGCTCTTCAAGCAGCTTCTGATGGTGGCCGGCCTCGACAAGTACTTCCAGATCGTCCGCTGCTTCCGCGACGAGGACCTCCGGGCCGACCGCCAGCCCGAGTTCACCCAGGTCGACATCGAGATGTCCTTCCCGCGCCCGGAGACGATCTTCGGCTTGATCGAGCCGCTCTTCGAGCGCCTGGGCAAGGTGGCTGGAATCCCGGTCCAGCGGCCGTTCCCGCGCATGAGCTATGCGGAGGCCATGGAGCGCTACGGCAGCGACAAGCCCGACCTGCGCTTCGGGATGCCCATCGCCGATGTGACCGAGGAGATGAACACGTTAGGCCTGGACAGCTTCCCGGACCTGATCGCGGCCGGGGCCAGGGCGCGGGCCATCGTGCTGCCGGCGGCGGGCGGCACCTCCGGGACCCGGCTGCGCAAGATCAACGAGGAGTTGTGGCTGGGGCGCATCGTCCCCGATGCCCGGGCCAGCAGGCGCACCCTGTTCACCCTCAAGGCCACCGAGGAGGCGATCGCCAACCTGGCGAAGAAGGGCGCCAGCCCGGAGGTGGCGCGGAGACTGCTCGGCAAGGCGGGCGCCGAGAAGGAAGACACCGTGCTGGTGGGGGTCGATCGGCCGGGACCGCTCTCCATGGCCATGGGCATTCTCCGACTGGAGATGGGGCGGGAGCTGGCCCTCATCGCGGCCGACGCCTACCGATTCTTGTGGGTGACCGACTTCCCGCTCTTGGAGCACGACGCGGCCGAGCGGCGCTACGTGAGCCTGCACCACCCGTTCACGGCGCCGCTTGATCGGGACATCCCGCTCCTGGATCAGGACCCGGGTGCGGTGCGGGCCAAGGCCTACGACCTGGTGCTGAACGGCAGCGAGGTGGGCGGCGGCAGCATCAGGATCCACGACTCGGGACTGCAGGCCAAGATCTTCAAGCTGCTGTCCCTCTCCGACCAGGAGGCCAGGGAGCGGTTCGGGTTCTTCCTGGACGCGCTCCAGTACGGCACCCCGCCGCACGGTGGAATCGCTCTCGGCCTGGACCGGATCGTGATGATCCTGGCGGGCGAGCAGTCCATCCGCGACGTCATCGCCTTCCCCAAGACCGCATCCGCCACCGATTTGATGAGCGGCTCCCCGTCCCCGGTCGGGGATGACCAACTCAAGGAGCTGGGGGTGCTGGTGGTCAGGAAGTGATAAGCTCTTGCCATGTTTTCCGAAGGCCCGGAAGGCCCCGTCTCCCATCCCTTCGCCTGCTGAATGAGACGGGTCGCCGTACCTGAGCGCGGGGCTGAGGCCCTGTTCGGCAACCACGACGAGAACCTCCGATTCCTGGAGGACACCCTGAAGGTCCGCATCCTGAGCCAGGGTCCGGAGCTCGTGGTGGAGGGCGAGCAGGCGGCGGAGGAAACCGTCTTCCAGATCTTCGATCAGCTCTCCGGCCTGATGAAGGACGGTTATGCGGTAGGTTCAGGCGACGTGCGCCTGGCGGCCCAACTGCTGAGCCAGGACGGGGGGACCCGGCTCCGCGACTACCTGATGCGGGCGGTGGTCCGGGGCGGCAAGAAGACGGTGGTGCCCCGCAGCCTGAACCAGCGGGTGTATCTGGAGAAGATCGCCGGCAACGACATGGTCTTCGGCATCGGCCCCGCCGGCACCGGCAAGACCTACCTGGCTGTGGCCCAGGCGGTGGCGGCTTTGGCCGCCAAAGCGGTGGCTCGCATCGTGCTTGCCCGGCCTGCGGTGGAGGCGGGAGAGAAGCTGGGCTTCCTGCCCGGCGACCTGCAAGAGAAGGTCGATCCCTACCTGCGCCCGCTCTACGACGCTCTCTACGATCTCCTGGACTACGAGAAGGTATCCCGCCTGCTGGAGCGCAACGCCATCGAGGTGGCGCCTATCGCCTTCATGCGGGGCCGCACCCTGAACGACGCTTTCGTGATCATCGACGAGGCCCAGAACACCACCAGCGAGCAGATGAAGATGGTGCTCACCCGGATCGGGTTCGGCTCCAAGGTGGTGATCACCGGCGACATTACCCAGATCGACTTGCCCCAGGGCAAGACCTCGGGGCTGGTGGAAGCCATCTCGGTGCTGTCGGGGGTGAGCGGGATCAGCTTCGTCTTCTTCGACGAGCGCGACGTGGTGCGCCACAAGCTGGTGCAGGCGGTGGTGAAGGCCTACGAGGCCTACGGCGCCGCCCAGGCGCCGGGCAAGTAAGGCTCGCCATGTCCGAAGCTGGCAGTCGCCTGGAGGTCGTTGTCCTCAACCGACAACGGCGCCGGCGCATCAACCCGAAGCGCCTGCGGCGGGTCCTGGAAGGGGCGGCGGCCGAGCTGGGGGTGAGCGGCGAGATCGTGGTGGTCTTGACCGCCGACCAGCCGGTGAGAGCCTTGAACGCCCGCTACCGCGGCAAGGACAGGCCCACCGACGTGCTGTCCTTCGAAGGTGAGGGCGGCGCAGAAGGGTTAGGCGACGTGGTGATCAGCGTGGAGACGGCGGCCCGGAACGGGCGGGAGCACGGGCGCACCCTGCTCCAGGAGCTGGACCTTCTGGTGCTCCACGGCTTCCTCCACCTCCTGGGTTACGACCACGAGACCGACCGGGGCACCATGGAGCGTCTGGAGAAGCGGCTCCGGAGGAAGCTCCTGTGATCGTCTTCAAGATCGTCCTGCTCGTCGTGCTGGCGGCAGTCTCCTTGGTGCTGGCGGTGGTGGAGGCGGCCTTCTATCTGGTGAAGCGCCGGCGCATGAGCCTCTTGGCTCACCACAGCAAGTGGGCGGAGCTGGCGAACGACTACCTGGACGACCCCTCGCGGCTGCTGATGCCGATCCAGATGGGCACCTACACCGCTCACGTGGCCATGACGGTGGTGATCACCTCGCTGTTCCTGGACCTGCTGGCCCACTGGGCCATGCTGATTGCTTTCCTGGTGATGGTGGGCTACCTGCTGGTCTTCCGCTTGACCGCGCCTTACGCGATCGTGAGACGCCGCCCGGAGCGCTCGCTTCTGGTCCTGCTGCCGGCCTTCCATCGCTACGCCCAGGCGCTCAGGCCGCTGGTGATGGCGCTTCGGGCGCGGATGGTACGGGACACCGGCGGGGACCTGGACGAGGCCGGCGCCAAGGCGCAAAGCCTGCCCGAGGTTCCTCCCCCGCCGGTGCACGACGAGGACGAAGGTCGCCTGGTCGACTCGGTGGCTCGCTTCTCGTCCATGCTGGTGCGGGACGTGATGACGCCGCGGCCCGACCTGGTCGCGGTGGCGGCCCGAGCCAGCGTGGGGGAGCTGCGCAAGCTGCTCCGGGAGACCAAGTACAGCCGGCTTCCCGTCTACGGCGAGAATCTCGACGACATTCTGGGCGTGATCTCGGTGCGCGATCTGATGGAGCACGAGGGAACTCAGGAGGAGGCGATAAAGCCCCTGGTCCGTGAGGCCTTCCTGGTCCCCGAGACCAAGAAGCTGGCCGAGCTGCTGAAGGAGCTGCAGGCGCGTCGCCTCACCTTCGCCATCGTCATCGACGAGTACGGAGGCACCGCTGGCCTGGTGACCATGGAGGACATCGTCGAGGAGATCGTGGGCGAGATCAAGGACGAGTACGACGTGGAGACGGAGCCAATCAGCGTCGAGCCCGAAGGCGCAGTTCTGGTGGCCGGACGCGTCAACGTGGATCGGCTGGAGCAAGCCCTGGAGGCCGATCTCGCCGAGGGAGACGAGGTGGGAACCGTGGGCGGTCTGGTGTCGACGGTGTTCGGGCGCATCCCGCGGGTCGGCGAGCGCATCGAGTTCCGCGGCTTCTCGATCGAGATCGTGGACGCCGAGCACAAGCGGGTGAACCGGGTGCGCTTCCGGAAGCTACCCGAGAAAGAGCCGGAATGAGCGAGCCGGAGCCCGCGAGCTTTCGCTCCGGGTTTGTGAGCGTGGTGGGGCGGCCCAACGTGGGCAAGTCGACGCTGGTCAACCGTTTGGTGGGCCAGAAGGTGGCCATCGTCTCCGACAAGCCCCAGACCACCCGAAACCGCATCCTGGCCGTGGTCAACCGGCCCCAGGGGCAGATCGTCCTCCTCGACACCCCCGGCATCCACAAGCCCATGCACCGGATGAACCAGCGCATGGTGGAGACGGCGCTCTCCACCTTGGGCCAGGTGGAGCTGGTGCTCTGGCTGGGGGACGTCTCGGAAGCGTTCGGCGCGGGAGACCGCTTCGTGGCCCAGGCCCTGCGCAAGGCGGGCAAGCCGGTGATCCTGGGGCTCAACAAGATCGACCTGATCGCCAAGCCGCGGCTCTTGCCCCTGATCGACACCTACCGGCAACTGATGGACTTCGCCGAGGTGATTCCGCTCTCGGCGCTGACCGGCGAGAACGCCGACCTGGTCGCCGAGAGGCTCCTGGCCCATCTGCCCGAGGGGGAACGGCTCTACCCCGAGGATTTCCTGACCGATCTCCCGGAGCGCTTCTTCGTGGGGGAGATGGTGCGGGAGGCCATCCTTCATCACACCCGCGACGAGATCCCCTACGTCAGCGGCGTGGTGGTCGAGTCCTTCAAGGAGGAGGAGGGCCTGGTGCGCATCGAGGCCTCGGTCCTGGTCGAGCGCGACAGCCAGAAGGGCATCATCATCGGCCGCGGTGGGGCCATGCTCAAGGCCATCGGCACCCAGGCCCGCCACCAGATCGAGGCCTTCTTGGCGGCCAAGGTGTTCCTGGGCCTGTTCGTGAAGGTGCGCGAGCACTGGCGTGAGAACCCGAGGATCCTGGAGGACATGGGGTTGGGGAAGGGATAGCGGCGGTCGGCCAGGGCAGCGGTCAGCGCTCAGCTACGGTCGGAAGGCGGGGCGGTCGAAACCGGCAGCGAAGGCCATGCTCGCGCATCGACCTCGCGGTCGGCCCGCCGCCGCCGGCAGAAGCTGCACCGGTCAAGGGTGCCGCGCTTGGTATGCCGGGCTTTCGGGGCGGGCTCGCGCCTGATGGGTGCCGTTGGGCGCGCAGCCCGATGGAGCCGAACAGTCAACTCGTCACCCAGCCGCAACCGTCGGAGCTAAGCGTGAGCACGCTTGGCCGCGGGGATCCGTAGCGGCCTGATCACGGAAGTCGATGGAGAAGAAGAAGCCCGTGACCCAGGCGCGCGCACCGCGCACGAGAGCATGG
>DATECU010000044.1:0-5804 GCA_035286745.1 Vicinamibacteria bacterium
GTGGGGGGGGGAGTCGGGCGGAGCCTACCAGTCGGGCAGCAGTTTCGACCCCGTGGCCAACACCTGGGCCGCCATGAGCACGGTAGGGCAACCGACGCCCCGCTCCTACTTCGCGTCGGTCTGGACGGGGTCGAAGATGATCGTGTGGGGGGGCTTTAATGGGAGCGGCACACAGTCGTCGGGGGGCGTGCATGACCCGGTTGCGAACACGTGGAGCCTGACGAACACGACGGGCGCACCGACGGCACGGTACGACCACACCGCAGTCTGGACCGGGTTCAGGATGGTTGTCTGGGGAGGGAACGGTGGCCTTGCCAACGGGTCTGCGTACGACCCGCTGGCCAATACGTGGAGCGGCGTAAGCGCGGTCGGCGCGACGGGTCGCGAACAGCACCGGGCAGTCTGGACCGGTCCGAAGATGCTCGTCTGGGGAGGCTACAACGGCGGGTACCTCAATACCGGCGGGGCGTACGCGATCGACGGCGACCTGATCTTCGAGGATGGCTTCGAGGGGTGACCCGTAGTAGTAGCTGGGGGCCGCCCGCGGGCGGCCCCAGCCCTTGGGCGACTGGCTGGTGGTCCACGGCTGACGGGAGTTCGCGGCGAACGATTGGGTCTGGTTCTTCGCCGGGCATGACGACGGCCATGCAGAAACGTCGCCGGTCGCCTTCTTCGGCGAGAATGTCAGCGGACAGCGACAGCTTCACGGAGTAGTAGCTCAGCAGGGGGCGTCATGAGCGCTCGCATGTGGTCGCTGCTGTCGATGCTAGTGGTGGGGTGGCTGGGCTTGCCGGGCCTGGCTGCGGCGCAGCAGCAATAGCGTCTCGGTTCTGACGGGAACCGGTTTGGGCGGTTTTTCGACTGCGGTCAACTTCGGTGTGGGAGGAGGCCCGGTTTCGGTGGCGGTAGGCGACTTCATCGGGGACACAAAGCCGGATTTGGCGACGGCGAACAACGGCAGCAACAACGTCTCGATCCTGCGCAACACCAATCCGGCGGCCCAGGCGGACCTGTCGATGGTGAAGACGGACTCGGCCGACCCGGTGAACGCCAGCAGCAACTTCAGCTACAGCCTGGCGGTGTCGAACGCGGGCCCCAGCACGGCCCAGTCGCTGACGGTGACAGACACCCTACCGGCAGGTATGACGCACGTGTCGGCCACGGGCTCCGGCTGGGCCTGCGGCGAGCTGACGGGCACGGTGACGTGTACGCGCGCCAGCCTGGCCGTGGGCGCGGCACCTGCGATCACGATCACGGTCACGGCCCCAGGCGCGGGCGGAACCATCAACAACACAGCCTCGGTCTCGGCCACCACGGCAGACCCTGCGGCGCTCAACAACAGCGAAGGCGAGAGCACGGTGGCCGCGGCTGATGCGGCGGGTGGCCGAGGCCGCGCCGGTCCACGTGGCCTGCCTTCGCAGCGACAGCCTGGCGGTCTACGGGAACCTGCGCGATCTGGGTATGGCCGACAACATCGGCTTCCTGCTGGCCGAGCTCTACCCCGACAAGAAGATCGTGGTCTGGGCCCATAACGGGCACGTCCAGCACGACCCTTCCGCCATGCCCGGCTACGGTCGAGACAACCGCAACATGGGAAGCCACCTGGCGGAGCGGCATCGTGCGGACCTCTACACCGTGGGGCTCTTCATGGGCCGGGGAACCGCCGCACAAAACGATAGGACGATCTACCAGTTGACCGCACCGCTCCCGAACAGCCTGGAGGCGCTCTTCGGCCGCAGCGGACTGCCGCTGGCTTTCGTGGACCTCCTAGGCCAGGAGCGGAATGAGGGCACGGCCTGGATGTTCGACGAGATCGCCGCCAAGGATTGGGGTCGCCAGGACACCCGGATGGTCCCCCGCAACCAGTACGACGCCATCCTGTTCGTGGACCAGGTGCACCCGCCGCACTACCGCTGAGCGGGCACCAGAGGGATCGACGGCGCCCGCCGCTGGTTCAGAAGAGCGCGCGGATCAGCCGGTAGACGGCGTGGCGGGCGGCGCGAGCGGCCGGGCCGTTGCAGCCGCCGCAAGCGCTCGCCGCCTCGGCGCCGGTCTCGATGGTCAACTTGAAGGCTAGCGCCCGATCGCGAAAGCGGACTGTCACGAAGCCGTCCTTGGTCGTGCTCCAGCCGGCCCCACCGGCCGTCTCCACTGGGATCTCGGGCAGCGGGGCGCCGTCCAGGAGGACGCGTTTGGGGGAGGCGTCGAGGCGCACGCTCAGCACCAGATCGCGCGGCGCGGGCCGATACGATCCCGCCACCGCCGAGCCCGCGATCGCGGTGCGCCCCTTTTCCCGGCGCTGCTCGAAGCGGCGGGTGGCGAAGGCGCCTCGGGTGTAGTCCAGGCTCTCGCCGTCGTCCTCGTACAGGCTGGCTGACGACTGGGCCGACGGGTAGACCTCGACGATCAGCGGCTGGCCCGGCATCTCGCCGGTGTGCTGGACCACCGGCTGGCGGAACAAGAAGCCGCCAGCCCGCACGAAGGCGGGGATCGACTCCAGCGTCACCGCCAAACGGTGGGTGCGACCGCCTTGGTGGCGCTCGCCGGTCCAGAAGTCGTACCAGTCCCCGGCCGGAAGATAGACCTCGCGCTCGGTCGCGCCCTCGCGGACCACGGGGGCCAGCATGAGGTCGGAGCCCAGGAGGAACTGGTCGTCGAGCGAGGCTACCCGGGGGTCTTCAGGGAACTCCAAGACCAGCGGCCGGAAAGCGGGAATGCCGGTCTCCGCGGCCTCGTGCATAACGTTGTAGAGATGAGGCAGCAGCTCGTAACGCAGCTCGATGGCTCGACGGTTGAGCGCCTCGTGGTGGGTTCCGTAGGACCATGGTTCCTGGTCGGGGGTGCCCACCGTGGTATGCGTTCGCATGAAGGGGTAGAAGACTCCGAGCTGCAGCCAGCGCGTGAACAGCTCGGGAGAGGGCGCTTCGGCGAAGCCCCCGATGTCGGCGCCCACGAAGGCGAAGCCGGAAAGGCCCAGGCCCCCGAACATGGGGATAGTGGCCCTCATGTGCCACCAGTCGGAGACGTTGTCGCCGGGCCAGAGCGCTGCATAGCGCTGGCCGCCGGCGAAGCTGGCCCGGGTCAACACGAAGGGCCGGTTGTTGGGCCGGAGGCGCAGCAGGCCCTGGTGAGTGGCCTGGGTCATCAGCATGCCGTAGACGTTGTGAATCTCCCGGTGGTCGGTGGGCTGGCCCTCGTTGTCGTGGCGCAGGTCCAGGGGCATGGTGTGGGCGGGATCGCGGAACACCGCCGGCTCGTTCATGTCGTTCCAGATCCCGGCCACCCCGGCTTCCACCAGGCCGCGGTGCAAGTCGCCCCACCACTCGCGAGTGGCGGCCCGGCTGAAGTCGGGAAACACACTGGGGCCGGGGTTCTTCTCGGCCAGGGCTGGCCACACCGGAGCCTCGTAGACGCTGCCGTCGGGGTTCTTCACGAAGTGGTCGCCGGCCAGGCCGCTATCGTAAGGCGCGTAGCCCGGCTCCTTCTTGGGGTGGGGGTCGAGGATGGTAACTACCCGGAAGCCTTGCTTGCGGAGATCGCCGAGCAGACGGGTGGGGTCGGGGAAGCGCTCGGGATCCCAGGTGAAGGGCTTGTAGGAGTCGAGGTAGTGGATGTCGAGCCACAGGGTGTCGGCCGGGATCCGGCGTTGCCTGAAGTTGTCGGCCAGGAAGCGGAGCCTGGACTCGGGGTAGTAGCTGTAGCGGCACTGGTGATAGCCGAGGGCCCAGCGCGGAGGCAGCGGGGTGCGGCCGGTGAGCGCCGTATAACGCGCGACCACGTCCTTGGGGGTGGGGCCGGCGATGAAGTAGTAGTCGAGCTCGCCGCCCTCGGCGCCGAAGGTCAGGAGCTGCTGCGACTGCTTGCCGACATCGAAGAAGCTGCGGTGGGTGTTGTCGAGGAAGATGCCGTGGGCCCGGCCGTTGCGCAGGACCATGAAGAAGGGCACCGAAGCATAGATGGGATCGGTGCTGCCGTCGTAGGCATAGGTGTCGCTGTTCCACATGGCGTAGCTGACGCCACCCAGACCCCAGCCGCGCTTGTCGAGCCGGCCGGCCTTTTCGCCAAAGCCGTAGACGTGATCGTTCTCCAGCAGCCGCTTCGACACCTGGACCGTGGAGCCAACGAAGGCGATGCCGCGTTCGGCGTCGTCCTGGTCGCGCAGCTCGCCCTGGCGGTCGCTCACCGACAGCCGAAACGGGGAGTGCTGAATGACGACCTGCACGGCGCTGGTCGTGATCCGCGACTGCTCTGCGCTCACCTCGAAGGAGGGCCGGGAATCGCCGAAGACGTGATTCGCGATGGCGTAGGAGTGGTCGCGGCCGAATTCCGGGGTGGGGGAGAAGCGCACGCGGACGATCTCGGCCGAGACCACCGAGATCGCCGCCACCCCTTGCGGGCTCCGGAAGACGAGCGCTCGTTCTTGGCGTTCGGGCTGGGGCATGGCGCCCAACGAGGCCCAGCCTGCAGAGAGGGTGGAAGGGAGGCTGAGCAGCAGGAGCAGCCCCCAGGACCGGCCGCGGCGTAAGGACATGCGTTGTTCTCCTGTGGGGCAGCAGCCAGCCCCTCGAGTGTCCGGCGACGTCGCCGGGATTCTAGCCCCTTCTTCGGGAGCGGGCTCTTGGGCGGCTTCGGTCGGGCGTGCCGGCGGCATAGAATACGAGCCCCAATCCCATCGGGGCTGAGGAGTTGCCATGAGCATCAAGGTGGTGGTGAGGAACAACGGACCGTTGCGGGTCGAAGGCGAGGGGCTCTCGATCGTCGACCAGGAGGGGAGATCCTTCGGTCTGGCTGGTCGCGGCGTGGTGTCTCTGTGCCGCTGCGGCCATTCCCAGAACAAGCCCTTCTGCGACGGAAGCCACGCGCGGGCGGGCTTCCAGTCGGAGTGCCAGGCCTTCGACCTGCCGGCTCCGGCAGCCAAGGCGTAGTGGTGATCGCAACCCGCGTGAAGACGGCCCTGAGACAAGCAGCCCGCAACCTGGGCCTTGGCCCTGGCGTGGCTCGCAGCGCTCCCGCCTATCAGGACGAGGAACTGATCCGCCGCACCGAGGAGTTCAATCAGGCTGCCGAGCTTTACTGGCAGGCCATCTGCAAGGACCCCACCAGCCGCCGCCAGATCCTGAACAAGCCCCTCAGCACCATCGCCGACACCCCCGGCCTCGTCTACCGGCTGGGGCTGGTGCTCGACGCGCTGGACCTGGGGGTCGGGCTTCGGGTGCTGGATTTCGGCGCCGGGGGTTGCTGGCTGGCGTCGTTTCTGAACCGGTTGCGCTGCCGCACCGTGGCCATGGACGTGAGCCCGACCGCTCTGGCTCTGGGCCGCGACCTCTTCGAGTCCGACCCCCGACACCACCTCGAGCTCGACCCGCAGTTCCTCCCCTATGACGGCCACCACGTCGACCTCCCGGACGAGTCGATGGATCGGGTGGTGATGTTCGACGCCTTTCACCACGTGCCCAACCAGGTGGAGGTGTTGGCCGAGGTCTTCCGGGTGTTGAAGCCGGGGGGACGGGCGGTCTTCGGGGAGCCGGGCGAGGGGCATGCGCATACCGATCAGTCGCTCTACGAGAGCGAGGCGACCGGCGTCCTGGAGAACGATCTCGATTTGGTCGACGTCGAACGCAAGGCGAGGAACGCGGGCTTCAGCGCGGTCCTGCTCAAGCCCTACCCCCAGCCGTCACTGGCGCTCACCGTCTCGGAGTACCGGCGGCTCATCGACGGCGAGGAGCGGCTCTATCCGATGGCGGCGCTCAGGGAGGACCTCCGCCACTTCTACATCTTCATCCTGCAGAAGGGCGAGCCCCGCC
>DATECU010000045.1:0-7321 GCA_035286745.1 Vicinamibacteria bacterium
AAGACCGCCATCATTCGCGTCATCCTCGACAACCCTCGGCGCACATATCGAAGGAGACGCGCGCGTACCTCGCCACCGTTGCCGAATCGCTTCGACTTCGCCTTCACGCCCAAGCATGGCTCATGGCTCAACATCATCGAGACCTTCTTCGCCAAGATGACGCACACGTTCTTGAGGGGCATCCGAGTCTCGTCGAAGGAAGAGCTCAAGGACAGGATGAAGCAGTACCTCACCGAAGTGTACGCCCAGCCCGTCGTGTTCCGGTGGCGGTACGCGATGGACTCGATCCTCGACGCGTAGATCATTGAGATGTTATTAAGGAATCGCCATACTAGATGGCACGGGTGATGCCTGCGGGCGTCACCGCGGCGGTTTGGGCGAGGGCGCTTGCGCCTGAAGGTAGACGACGAAGGGGGCCCAGTAGAAGGGCTTGCGGTAGGCGGTCGGCGAACCAAGCAGGGCCAGCTTGGCCGAGCGCAGGGCGTCCATGGGGGCGCTGCCGCGCCCGATCTCGCGGTAGAGGTGCTCCATGAGCAGGGCGGTGGAGGCATCCTCCACGTTCCAAAGTCCGGCCACCACGTTCTGTGCTCCGGCGTGGAGAAAGGCCCAGGCCAGTCCCACCAGGCCCTCGCCTGCGTAGCTGCGGGCCCCCGCGCCGCGGCAGGCGGAGAGGGTGACCAGCTTGGCCTGGAGGGGGATGGCGGCGATGTCGCGCGCGTACAGCTTGTAGCTGGCCGAGGCCTGAGGGCGGGAGAGGACCACGGCGGACTCCAGCGGCCGGTCCCGGTTGGCGGTGGCGTGAGCGGCGAAGTGGATGAGCGAGAAGCGTCCGGGTTCTGCGGTCCGGTAGGCGTCGGGGTGGGCCTTCTCGCGCGCGTACACGTCCCGGTGGGCGGGTGCGAACTGGGCCTCCACCTGGGCCATCTCACGTTGGGCGCCGGCCAAGGTGGGGAACTCGGGGGCGGCTTGCACCGGATCTCCCAGCAGCAGGAGCTTTTTGGCCGGCCCCGAACCGGTCGAGGCCGCGGTCCCCAGGAGTGCCAGTGAGGGCGAGCGGGCGACCACCGCGTCTTCGATCCAGTAGTGGGGGCGCGGGGTAGGCACCACCAGCGATTCGAACGCCAGCTCGCTCAGGCAGCCGTCGGGCACGATGACGACCCGCTTGCCGGGGCCGACCTCCTTGCCCAAGGGAGCCAGGAGAAGGTCGAACAGCTCCTGAGAGGGGCCGGTTTCTCGGGCCAGCAGGTCCTTGCCCTGGAGGACAAAGGCCTGGTGACGCTCGACCAGGGGGCACACACGTTTGGCTCCGGCGAGGGTCACCCAACGGGTTCCGTGCGCGGTGGTGATCCAGGCCGTGGAGACCTCGGGGGCGAGCCGATAGAAGACGAGGCTGGCGTCCAGTGCCGCCGCGGCCTTTTCGGAAGAGCGCGGGGGCGATCGAGTGCTGGGGCCGCCGAGCTTCCCCCAGAGCACCCGACCTCGGGCGCGATCGGCCGTCTGGAGGGCTTCTTGGCCCCGTCCCCGCTCCAGCAGGAAGGCGACCCGCTGATCGTAGAAGCGGGTGAGGCTCGCGTAGAGGAGGAAGTCGAAGGTGTCCTGGACCAGCTCCTGGCGCAGCTTCTCAACGGCTGCCTCGGCGGCGACGAACTGCTTCTCCGCCTCGGCGGGACGGCCCGCAAGGCGGTGCAGTTGGGCAAGCTGCGCATGGGCTTTCCAGCGCTGCTCGACCTCGGTGGCCGGCGCCCGGATTGCGGCCTCGATCAGCCGCTGCGCGCTCGCCAGGTCGCCGCGTTGGGTCTGGATCTCGGCTGCGATCAAGGGCGGGAGGGCGGTGTCCTGCAGGCCCAGAGAGGGTGCCTGCTGCGCATAGCGCTCGGCCCCGGCGTAGTCGCCCTGTTCCAGCGCTAGCGACTCGAGGTTGGCGAGGATCTCCCGAGCCACGTCGCGGTTCGCGAGTCCCCTGCCCGCGGCCAGCGCGCGCTCGAATGCCTGGATGGCGCGAGGGAGGTCCCCACCCTGGCGGTACGCTTCGCCCTGATGGGCGAGTGCCAATTCCAGGTCCTCGATGTAGCCCCGTTCCCGGGCCAACCGTTCAGCCTGCTCTAGGAGGGGCAGTGCCTTGTCGATGTCGCCCAGCGTGGTGTAGCACCAGCCCAGATTGCCGAGCAGCTTAAGGTCGATTGTTCGGGAACCCAGGACGGCGGAGACCGCGAGGCTCTGCCCAAGCCACTCAGTCGCGTCGTCGAAGCGCGCGTTCCGCAGCCGGATCCAACCGAAGCTACCTAGGACATGGGCTTCAAGACGGCGCAGGCCGTGAGCCCGAACGGTCCCGAGGGTCCCTCGCAAAACGCTCTCGGCTGTCGTGTAGTCCTTCCGGTAGATCAGGCATGCTCCTCGACGCAGGTCGACCTCGGCCGAAAGGGACGCTGAGCCCAGGGCGAGGGCGATGGCGGAGGACTCAGCGAAAGCGCCATCGCTGTCGACCGCGGGGTGCTCGCCCGTGGCGGCGGCCAAATAGCAGCCGGCGAACGCTGCCGTCATCAGCGCGCGGGCACGTCCCCTGTCTGGCGTCCCAGGTGGCGGCGGGTCTTTGAGGAGGTCGAGGGCCTGAGCCATCTCCCGTCGCTTTGCGTGGATTTCGGCTCGCAGTACGCGGAACAGCCAGCGGGCTATGGGATCGCCTTCTGAGTCACTCAGGCCTTGGTTGGCCCGCTGCAGCGCCGCTGCCAGATCCCCCTCGTCGAGCAGGGCATAGCCTTCGTTACGGAGGGCGTCGGGCGACAGAGGGGCGGACGGACCGCAGGCCACGAGCGCGTGCAGAGCTGCGACCAACCCAATGCGAAACCGCGATCCCAGCAAGGTGGCCAGGGGTTGATGAACCGAGGAGTGTCTTGAGGCCTGTGGGCTTCTACGGGTGGCCGTGCCCGTTGATCTCCACCTCGGCCACGGCGGCCTCGGCATCCAGGGGCGAGGCCGCCAGCGCCTTCTTCATGGCGAGTGCCCGCCCCGAGGCCTTCCGCGCGGACCGCCGAGCGAGCGGCTGCATGACCACGCGCATCATGGTGAGGCGTCGCGAAAGCGGGCTCACCAGGTACTCCCCCAGGAAGATGAAGAACCGCGTGCCCTCGTGGTCGACCACGAGGGGAGCGGCGCCGTTCCCACCCGCCGCCTGCACGAGGGCAACGCTGATGGTGTTCCCCTGGCCCTGCGGCGCTCTCCCGCCGGATGCCCGCTTCGTCCCTGGAGCCACGCTGGCATTCACCAGTCGGCGCAGCGCCCCGCCCCGCCCGAACCCGGTCTGGAGCTGCGCGAACGTCGGCGCCTTGCGAATCAGCTTGAGCGGTGCGGTGTCTAGACCCACCGGCTGCCCAGCGATGCGGAGACCATCGATCTCGACCACCTGCTCGACAAACTCCGGATCGTGGTTCAGGCGGCGGACCGAGCGGATGGTCGCGGCCACCCGGCGAGCGGTGATGACCCCGGCGACGTTGACCCCGAGCACCTCGGTCCTGGCCGACGTCTCGTAGCCCTTGCGGGTGGCGGCCCCGCTGGTTTCGCTGGTCGCCGCCCGGAAGCTGACGATACCGTTCACCGACCCACGCTTGGCGGAGACTCGCGCCTCACCTCCCACCACCGGCAGGCAGCTCGTTGCTGCCACCTGCGTGGTTGCCCGGGGCCCGCCCAGGCGAACTCCCACGCCGACGGCGGCCCCCCGAAACACGAATCGCGGAAAGAGGTTCGTCCATTGTGCGGGCGTTGCCTGCGTGATCATCGTTTCACCTCCTCACCTTCGAACCGAAGCACGAAGTGATAGCGGGCCACCTCGATGGGAGCCGCTGGGCCGCCGGCCTCCACACCAGAAAGCCTGAGAACGTAGGGCCCCGACGAAAGCCCCTGCGTGGGCACCAGGACTTGCAGCTCCTCAGCCTGCGGAGGCGCGGGGAGCCGCGACCGGCTCACCGCCTTGCCGCCGCCATCCGAAAGCTCGCACTCGTAGCTTGCGAAGCTCTGGATCGAGCTGCGGCTGAGCGCCAGCACCACCTCTCGGTCCTGGCGGGTGAGGCTGACGGTCTGCGGCTCCGACCGGGACACGCTCAGGAAGAACGACGGCACCTGCCGCACAGCGCGGTAGGCGCCGAGTTGCGACTCCAGGCGGGGCACCACCACGCCGGCCTGGTAGCCGGCGGTCCCCAGGGCCAGCAGCAGCGAGGCGGCCAGGGCCAGAGACGGCCAGCGGAAAGCCCACCGGGGAGCCGGCCTGGCCGCCAGGCGCTCGCGAGCCCCTTCCAGGAAGCTGGCCAGCGAGCGCACCTCGCCTGCGCAGGCTGCGCAGCCGAAGAAGTGGGCCTCGAAAGCGTCGCGGTCGTCTGGCGGCAGCTCGCCCAGGAAGTAGCGCTCGGCGGCCCCGAGTCGTTCCGCTTCTCCGTGGTCCATGGTGGTCTCCCTCACCCCGCCCTCAGGCACGGGGCACCTCTTGTAGGCGCGGTCGCTCTGTGCTCGCGTAACGCATGCGGAACTGGCGCTTGGCGCGGTGCAGGAGCACCCGCAGATAGTCTCGACCCACCCCCAGCCGCGCGCACACTACCTCGCGGTCCTGCTCCTCCAGAAACACCGCGGCCAGGAGCTGCCGGTCCTGCTCCGGCATCTCGTCGATCACCGCCCGTACCGCGCCTCGCTGTTCCGCGGTGAGCAGCGCGCGCTCCGGGTTGGCGCCGCGATCGGCCGGGTCCCAGCCGGTCTCTGGCACCGAGGGGTGGCGCTTCTGGCTCCGCCATGTCTCGAGGAGGACGTTGTTGCACACGGAGTTGACCAGGGCGCCCAGGCCTTCGGCCCGCCTGATCCCTGCTTCGGACCGCAGGATCCTGAGGACGCGGAGGAACGTCTCCTGGCGCACGTCCTCGATGACCTGCGCCGAGCGTACCCGGCGCCGCAGCTTGATCAGGATGAGACGACCGAAGTAGTTGCTGAAGTGCTCCTCGGTCTCGCGGTCGCCTCGCGCGAGACGATCGAGGTAGAGCTCGTCGAACTCTTCGAAAACAAGCAGCTTGGGCCTCTTGGAGGCCAAGAGTATAGCCATAGTGCCAGAAAGTGTCGATCCGCGGACCAGCAGCCCCGCGGCGATCCCACGGGATGGTGACTCGGGCCGGCCGGGCGTTTCAGCCATGGCCAACCGGCGAGGGATCCGGGGGGCCTGACTTCCGAGGCGGACCGCGGCCGACTAGAATGGCCCAGCCCGGTCAAGCGACCGGGCGTTCCGCTTCGGCGGGAGCTGGGCCGTTTCGGCCGGGCATCCGCGCCTTGAGAGCCATGGGCGAAACCCGAGTCGATCTTCAGCACCTGCTCGAGGACCTGCGCGACGCCTACCCGGGCGCGCTGGAGGAGACCATCCTCACCGAGATGGTGGCCAACGCTCTGGACTCGGGGGCGACCGCGGTCGCCTTCGTCACCGACGCGGTGCAATCCACGCTGACGGTGGTGGACAACGGGTCGGGCATGGCTCGCCGCGAGTTGTCGAGCTATCACAACATCGCCGCCAGCCGCAAGACGCGAGGTGAGGGCATTGGCTTCGCCGGGGTGGGCATCAAGCTGGGGCTTCTGGCTTGCGAGGAGGTGTTGACGGAAACCAAACGCGGCAAGAACCACGTGGCCACCACCTGGTTCCTGGCCAGCAAGCACCGGGCGCCCTGGAAGTGGGTGGCGCCCTTGGGCCTGGTGGAGGATCGCGGAACCGGCGTCAGGCTCAAGATCAAGAACCCCCTGTCCCCGTTGCTCGACGGGGGCTTCATCGAGAGCGCCGTGCAGAGGCACTTCCAGCCGCTCCTGGACAGCGCCTTCGAGGGGCTGCTGGGCGAGCACTACCCGGAGGGCGTGCGCTTCTTGGTGAATGGGCGAGAGGTGCCGCGGCAGACGCCGGCGGGGGAGCGAGCGCCGCTGTTCGTCAGGCTGGGCCGCAAGCGCAAGCCCTCGGCGGTGGGGTACCTGGAGCGCCTGCCCGCGCCGCTGGCGGAGGAGCAGCAGGGCGTCGCCATCAGCACCCTGGGCAAGGTCATCAAACGGGGCTGGGATTGGCTGGGCACCACGCCGGCCACCCCCGAGCGGGTGGGGGGCCTGATCGAGGTCCCCGGTCTGGCCGGATGCCTGACCTTGAACAAGGCCGACTTCATCAGGACCGGGAGCCGCGGCGCCAGCTACCTCGCCTATCGGAAGCTGATCCAGGAGGTGGTGTCGGCGCAGCTCGCCCTGTGGGGCGATGCCCGGGACCCGGCCGAGGAGACGCACAAGCGTCTGGTGCGTCCCCTGGAGCGCGACCTGCAAACGGTGCTGCTGGATCTGGCCGAGGACTTCCCGCTCCTGGCCTCGCTGGTAGAGCAGCGGCGGGGCGGGCAGAAGCGGCTTCCCATGGGCCCAGGCGCGCGCCTACCGGGACTACCGGCGGGAGCCACGTCTGTCGAGCCTTCCGACGTGGGCCGGGAGCCGGCGCAGCCACCGGTCCCGGCGATTCCGTCGCCCGAGTCGGCCTCGTCCGAGTCGCCGCCCCCCGGGGGAAGCTTGCCGGCGGCCGGCGGACCCAAGCGGCCTTCCCGCTATGGCCTGAGCATCCAGTTCGAATCCCGGCCGGACGATCCCGAGTTGGGGCGGCTCTTGGAATCCACGGTGTGGGTCAACGAGGCGCACCCCGCCTATCGCCGGGCGGCGGCCTCGCGCTCCGAGGGCTACCACGTCGCGGTGACCGTGGCCATGGCGCTGGCGTCTCTCGCCGTCGAACCGCCGCAAGCTCGCGGCTTCATCACCGCCTTCCTGGAGCACTGGGGCGAAGCCCTGGACCGCGGAGGGCGCAGGCGCCGCGTTTGACGGCGGGGAGGATCTCGATGCTTCTGGGGCTGGCGGTTCTGGTCGGAGCGATGCAAGCGGGGGAAGCGGCTCTGCCCGCCAAGATCACGCTCCAAGAAGCCGTGGAGCTGGCGCGCACCGTCACCCCGGCGGTGGAGGAGATCCGGGGACTCAAGTTCAAGCGGCCGGTGGCGGTGAAGCTGGTCGACGACAAGACCGCGCGGGAGCACTTCAAGGCCCGGATCGCCGCCCAGAACCCGGAGGCCAAGCTCCTCTCCGACGAGCGCGCCTACGCGCAGCTCGGCCTCATCCCCGCCGGGGCCCGTCTGCTGCCGAGCTTTCTCGACATCCTCGACGAGCAAGCGGGCGGCTACTACGATCCCGAGCAGGACACCTTCTTCGTGCTCGACGACATGCCCAAGGGGGCAGGCCCCATCCTGGTGGCCCACGAGCTGACGCATGCGCTCGACGACCAGCACTTCGGCATCGA
>DATECU010000046.1:0-2869 GCA_035286745.1 Vicinamibacteria bacterium
TCCTCCCGCTGGGGGCCGGGGTGCCCCGCGGGCTCCGGCTCCGCGCGCTGGCTCAGAAGCTCCTCGGCCAGCCGTCGGATCTCCTGGGGCCGAGCCGGGACCCCCCGCGCGTGCAGGCGCACCCAGGCGCGGATCATGCCGTCCACGTAGTAGTAGCGTTTGCCGACCATCCGCAGGGCATCGACGCCGAGCAGCCAGCCCAGGTAGTCGCGGATGGCTCCCGGGGTGCGGCCCAGCCGCTCCACCAGCGCCGTCAGGTTGAGCCCTTCCTCCTCCGCCACCGCGGCCAGCACCGCCTTGGACATGCCATAGCCGCGACTGCGCAGGAGCAACGACTCGTGGGTGTGGCGGCACAGGCTCTCCAGGCGACCGCCCGGGGCCATCTCCTGGGACCAGGCAGAGACCAGATCCGTCCCCGGACCGAGCGCCTCGACCAGCACCCGCGCATAGCGAATCCATCCGAAGGAGGCTCGGAGCAGGCTGCTGGGATCGACGCCCCGCGCCTGCCCGCCGAGTCCCAGGATCTCGTCCGCTGCGAGCGGGGCCGCCTGAAGGACGGCCAGGTCGGGCCACAGCTTCCGCGCCAGGGTGGGGAAGGAGGTGGCCAGGACCGTGCCCTGGGGGCGTCGGGTCAGCGCGTCCGCCAGCGAGCGGTCCACCTGACGCAGGCCCTCGAAGTAGGCGAGGGAGCGGATCTCGGTGGCTTCGTCGAGCAGCAGGGCGACCGGGCGTCCGCTGCCGCTGGTGAGGTCGGCCCAGAGATCGAACAGGCCTTTCACGGCGGCCAGGCCCCGGCTGCGTCCGGCGGCGGCCAGCCGGCGCAGGTCGGTGGCCTCCGCCAAACGTGAGCCGAAGGTGTCGGCGGGCAAGGCGTCAAGCGCCGCCTCCACGAAGCGATCGGGGGAGGAAGCGGCGCCCATGAGGTCGAGGTAGACGGGCGTCCAGCCCTCGCCGGCCAGGATGTCGGCGAGGGAGAGCAGCGCCGTGGTCTTGCCGGAGCCGGGCGGGCCGGTGAGCAAGACCGGGGGGCCGGTGGCCCGCTGGCGAAGGGCTGCTTCGAGCCCGGGCCGGGCGATCTGCCGACCGCCCGGCCCGCTCACCGTTCGCTCTCGAGCATGGGCAGGCGGAGTCGGCGTTCCCGCGCCACCTCCAGGGCGCGCGGGTAGCCGGCGTCGGCGTGTCGCATAACGCCAGTCCCGGGATCGGTGGTGAGCACGCGCTCCAGCCGGGCATCCGCCGCCGCACTGCCGTCGGCCACCACCACCATGCCGGCGTGGATGGAGTAGCCCATGCCTACTCCGCCCCCGTGATGCACCGAGACCCAGGTGGCTCCGGCCACCGCGTTCAGGAGCGCGTTCAGGATCGGCCAGTCGGCCACCGCGTCGGAGCCGTCGCGCATGGCCTCCGTCTCCCGGTTGGGAGAGGCCACCGAGCCGGCGTCCAGGTGGTCGCGGCCGATCACGATGGGGGCCTTCACGGCACCCGTCCGCACCAAATGATTGAAGACCAGGCCCATCTTGGCGCGCTCGCCGTAGCCCAGCCAGCAGATGCGGGCGGGCAGGCCCTGGCTCTTCACCCGCTCCCGGGCCAGACGGATCCAGCGCCCGAGCGCCTCGTCCTCGGGGAAGGTCGCCAGCACCGCATCGTCGGTGACCCGAAGGTCCTCGGGATCGCCGGACAGGACCGCCCACCGGAAGGGCCCCTTGCCTTCGCAGAACAAGGGCCGGATGTAGGCAGGGACGAAACCGGGGAAGGCGAAGGCGTCCGCGACCCCGGCCTTCTGGGCCTCGGCGCGGATGTTGTTGCCGTAGTCGAAGGTGACGGCACCCCGGTGCATGAGGTCGAGCATCGCCCGCACGTGCTCACCCATGGTGCGGCGAGCCTCGGCCATGTGGCGCTGGGGATCGCTCTTGCGCAGGGCCAGCGCCTCCGGGTAGGTCATGCGGTTTGGCACGTAGCCGTTCAGAGGATCGTGAGCGCTGGTCTGATCGGTGAGCAGGTCGGGGACCACGCCGCGCCGCGCCAGCTCGGGAAGGACGTCGGCGGCGTTGCCCAGCAGGCCGACCGAGAGGGGACGCCCCTCCCGTCTGGCGAGCTGGCAGAGGGCGATCGCCTCCTCCAGGCTCTCGCTCATGACATCGAGGTACCTGGTCTCCAGGCGCCGTTCGATGCGGTGGCGGTCGACCTCGACGGCCAGCAGGACTCCCTCGTTCATGGTGGCGGCCAGCGGCTGCGCTCCACCCATGCCGCCAAGCCCAGCCGTCACCACCAAACGACCCTTGAGGGTGCCGCCGAAGTGCTGGCGGGCGGCCTCGGCGAAGGTTGCGTAGGTGCCCTGCAAGATGCCCTGGGTGCCGATGTAGATCCAGGAGCCGGCCGTCATCTGGCCGAACATCATGAGGCCCTTGCGGTCGAGCT
Organism: Vicinamibacteria bacterium; assembly: GCA_035286745.1. Taxonomy (GTDB): domain Bacteria; phylum Acidobacteriota; class Vicinamibacteria; order Fen-336; family Fen-336; genus DATECU01. The sequence goes on from DATECU010000046.1 coordinate 2,419, forward strand.
CGTAGAAGTGCTCCCAGGTGGCCCAGGCGGGGACCAGCATGGAGTTGGAGATGAGGACCCGTGGGGCGTCGGCGTGAGTCTTGAAGATCCCCACCGGCTTGCCAGACTGGACCAGCAGCGTCTCGTCGTTTTCGAGGTTCCTGAGCGAGCGCACGATGGCGTCGAAGCACTCCCAATTGCGAGCCGCCTTGCCGATGCCACCGTAGACCACCAGCTCCTCGGGTCGCTCCCCGACCTCGGGATCGAGGTTGTTCATCAGCATGCGCAGGGCGGCCTCTTGCTGCCACGACTTGCAGGTGATCTCCTGGCCCCGGGGGGCCCGCACCGGCCGGGGACCGCTCAGGGTCTCGGTCTTCACATCAGCCATCTCGGTGTCTCCGTGGGTTTGGCGGGTTGATCGTCTGGTTCGCCCTGCTGGCGGGCCTTGCCGCCCTCGATCAGCCGCAGGGGG
>DATECU010000047.1:0-4568 GCA_035286745.1 Vicinamibacteria bacterium
TCGTCTTCTCTCTGCTCGCCGCCCACCTGGTTCGCCGCGCTCGCCCTGGCGGTTCGTTCCGGATCGGGATCGCTCTGCTCGCCGCCGCCTTCTTCGCCCTCCATCCCATGCGCGTCGAGTCGGTGGCCTGGGCCACCGAACGCCGCGACGTTCTCGGTTCCTGCTTCTTCCTGCTGGCGGTCTTCTGCCACCTGCGATGGAACGAGACGGGCCAGCGGCGCTGGTACGGGGCCGGCCTCGGCGTCTTCGTCCTCTGCCTGCTTTCCAAGGCCCTGGTCGTTCTGCCGGCCGTCCTCTTGATCCTGGACGCGTATCTGCCGCGGCGCGGCGCCGACAGACAGGGTTGGGCCTTCTGGCGCCGCTCGCTGCTGGAGAAGACACCTTTCTTCGCCCTGGCCGCCGCCTTCTCCGCGCTGGCGCTCAGGGCACAGGCGCACTCGGGCGCGCTCGTCTCCATGGCCGACCACGGCGTCCTCGCGCGGGCGGCCCAGGCGGGGTACGGCCTGGTCTTCTACGTCCGCGCTACCTGGTTCACCCTAAGCTGGTATCCGCTCTACGAGCGGCCGGTCCCCCTCGATCCGCTGGCGCCCGCCTTCGCCCTCTCGCTGGTCGCGGCCTGCGCTCTCACTGCGGTCTTGGTCGGCCTGCGGCGCCGCCTCCCTTCTCTCCTCGCGGTTTGGGCCTGCTACGTCGTCCTGCTGCTGCCGGTGCTGGGCATCTCCCAGAGCGGGGTTCAACTGGTGGCGGATCGCTACTCGTATCTGGCTGGCCTGGGTCCGGCGCTGCTGGTGGCGGTCCTGATCGGCCGCCTCTGGGCCTCGTCCTCAGCTCTGCTTTCAAGGGCGACCTGCGCCGTCGCCACCGCAGTTGTGCTCATCGGGTGGACCGGCCTGAGCCGCCGGCAGCTTGGCGTTTGGCGCAATGATGAGACGCTGTGGAGACACGTGCTGACTGGCGGTCCCTCCGCCCTCGCCCACCACAACCTGGGCAACCTGCTGGCCCAGCGCGGCGACCTGGTGGCCGCGGTTTCGGAGCTCACCGAGGCGCTCAGGGTGGCCCCCAGCTACCCCCGACCCTGGTCCACCCTGAAGCCGATCCTGGAGCAAACCGGGGGTCGGCTGGAGAAGCCCCAACTCGATGATCTGGTTCCGGTTCTGGAGCGGGCACTGGTCCATCACCAGGGGTCGGAGATCGCTCACTACACGCTGGGGCTGGCCCTGACCCAGGCCAGGGACGACCGAGCGGCGGTTCGCTGTTTCGAGCGGGCTCTCATCCTGGCGCCCGGCCACCAGGGCGCCACCTGGGCCAGAAGCATGGCCAAGGAGCGGCTGCGAGGCCCCGAGCCGGATCCGAGGACTCGTTAGACTACAGATCGAGAACCAGGATCTTCAGCGCTCCCCGTTCGTTCAACTGGCGCTGGATCTCTTCGATGCGGGCGTTGTCCTTCTGGATCTTGATGGCCTCCCGGATTCGCTCCCGCACCCGGGCCAGGGGGAAAGGGCGCACCTCGGCGACCCGAACGAAGAGCAGGCCGCTGCCGTCGATCAGCGGAGACCGCTGGCCAAAGCTCACGCGCTGCTTTTCCAGGTAGAGGGGGCGCGACACCTGACCGATGGGAAGAGCCCCCACCTCTCTGGCGATCAAGTGGTTCTCGCGGCGCAGCGATTCCATGTCGCAACCGACAAGACGCCTTCGCACCACCACCCCCGGACGGCGACCGTCGGTCTCCAGGATCCGGTCCAGGCTCTCCCCGTCTCGCAGCCTTTGCGACACCCTCTCCCCTTCGCCATAGACCTCAACCGCGGTAGGCGCCTCCTGCTTGAAGAAGAGCACGTCCAGCAGGTACTCCTTCAGGAACGGCGCCTGTTCACGGTTCTTGGCGTGGAACTCCGCCTCCGCCGCCGGCGTCACCTCTCGGGGAACCGCTGCCACCAGCTCCTGGCGCCGCACCGACACGATCTCGGCCTTCCGCGCGTTCTCCAGGCGTTTGGTGAGGACGGGGTCCACCCCCTCGGCCCGGCGACGATCCGCCAGTAGCCGGTTGACCAGGAGCAGCCGAGCGAAGTCGGCGGGGGAGAGGGCGCGGGTGTGGGCGGACGCTTCCCGCAGGGAGTCGAAGTCACGGCGGGAAAGGACCAGAGCGCCCAGGGTCACCCGAGCCCCGGGTGTGGGGGGCCGGTCGAGGGACTTGGCGTCGATGCGAACCCCGCTCTCGTCGAAGACCCGCGTCCTTTCCGCGTCGATCGCCGCCAGCAGCGCCTCCTGGTTCAGGGCTCGGCTGACTTCCTGGCGTAGCGCCGCCAGGTCCGGCTGGCCTCCGCGGCGGACGCCATCGAGGCGGAAGAGGTGGATGCCGGAATCGGTCTCCAGCGGCTGGCTCATCTGGCCTTCGGAGAGCGAGAAGACCACCGCGGCGGCGGCGGGATGAAGCGGCCCCCTGGCTGTCCATTCCACCTGGCCACCTCCCCGGGCGGTGATGGAATCGGAGTGCGCCCGCGCCAGTTCCTCGAAGCTCTGGCCCTCCGTGAGCTCCTGACGGATCCGCTCCATGCGCAGGCGTGCCGCTTTGCGGGCGGCAGGGTCGGACTCGGGTGCGCGCAGGAAGATGTTGCTGAAGCGGCGCAGCTCTTCCGAAGGCTGCGCCCGCCGGGCGACCTCCGCCTCCACCTGAGCCGGCGTCGCCCCCACGCCCTTGCCGGTGTGTCGGGCCAGCCAATCCTCCGCCAGCAAGGACTCCTCGATGGCGAGAAGCCGCAGCTTGAGGTCGGGCCGCTCGGGCAGACCGTCCGCCAGGGCGTCGCGATGAAGTAACTCGATCCGAACCCGCCGGGCCAGAAGCGCGCGCAGCGCGGCCTGCCGGGTCTCGGGCGTGGGAGGGACCGACTCGCGAGCCAGGCGCTGCTCCAGGTCGGCCGCGATCTCGCCCCGGGTGAACTGCCCCCCGTCGTAGGTCGCCACCACCTGGTTGGGATCGGCGGGCGCGGGAGAAACGGCAGGAGCCCGGCGGCAAGAAAGGAGCACGGAAACGGTCAGAGTGCCTGCAAGGTAGCAACGAAGGCGAGTCAATCCTGGACCTCCTGAGAGCCGGTGATTATACGCGCTCGAGTAGGGGGCCGCCCCCCCACGGCCTCGGAACTCTCGGGAATGCGCCACTGCGAATCGGCGCATCCCGAGTCTTGACAAGCTCGGCGGCGCGACCCATCATTGTCCCGCCTCTTTCATTGACCCGCGGACCCTTTGGCGCGTTGCGGCCTCGATGGCCTGGCGCGGGTGCCCGGTGTCATTGGCTGGTGGTTGATGAGAGTAACTTGCGCGCCCCTAGGTCGGGCCGACGGATCCAGGGACATTCGCGGCGAGCCGTTCGCCCGCCTGGCCTCAGCCACGCCGCAATCCGGAGGGGCGCGAGTCAGGTCGGTTCCCGCCTGCCGTCCCGGAAGCGACCCGCGATCGCAGAGTGCCGTGCGAGCCGCGGAGTTCAGGGAGCCTCGCGGTCCGCCTTTCCGGTTCGCCACTCGATCCCACTTCGAACTGCAACCTAACGCCTGACGAAGAAAAGAGAGATACCATGAACAAGTCGATCAAGGTCTTCGGACTGGTGGCGATCGCGGTCGCGCTGGCTTTCGGCGCGCAGGTCTATGCCCAGGTGACCGCCACCAGCACGAACGTGCCGTTGCCCATCCCCGACAACGGAAACGTCAACAGCACGCTGAACTTCCCCGTCAGCACCACCAACGGGATCACCGACGTTGACGTGCAGTTCAGCATCACCCACACCTGGGATTCCGATGTCCGGGTCACTATCGCCGCTCCCTCGGTGGCCGCGGTCACCGTCATGGAGAACTGCGGGGGCTCGGGGGACAACTTCACCAGCACGCGGATCAGCGACCAGGGCGCAGCAGGCGGCTGCGCGTTCGCGAACGCCCCCTTCACCGGGACGTTTCAGGCCAGGCAAGGCGCCGGGACTGTGAACGCGACCGCCTTGTCCGCGTTCAACGTGTCCACCCAGCAGTCGGGTACCTGGACTCTCAACGTCGCCGACGACTCATCCATCTGCACCGGGACGCTCACCGCATGGTCGGTGATCGTGAGCGGTCCGCCGCCGCTTCCCGTGGAGTTGATGAACTTCCAGGTCAAGTAGTCCCGACCACTGTCACCCGAAAGACGCCCCTCGGCCTGCGGAGTCGAGGGGCGTTCGCTATTCTGGGGAGGCTCCTTCCCCCCAGTCCGCCGGCGCCATTCGTAGCGGCTGCCCTGACTCATAAAGAGGGAGCGCCACTCCCAGACGCCTAACTAGATCAGGGATTCCCTGACGTTCCGCGATCGCCCGGGCCCGGTGAGCTGCATCCTGGGCCGCCGGGTACTCCCCGTTCTCGGCCAGAGCGGCGCTCAGAGTGAAAAGCGCCCAAGGATCGCGGAACTCCGTCTCCCGGGCGAGCCGGTTGGCCTGGAGCAGGGCTTCCCGCGGGCTGCGGACGCGCGGATCCGGGCAGGTGGCGAAGAGCAGGCCGGCCAGGTTCATGAGTCCCTGGGCGGCCGGGTTGTGGAGTAGGCCGATGCGGATCTGCCTC
>DATECU010000048.1:0-4468 GCA_035286745.1 Vicinamibacteria bacterium
CCCGCCTGGGCCGCTCCCGCGCCTCGCTCTACCTGGAGTTCGGGCAGCGGCTGCTGGCCCTGTACCGGGAGATCCGGCGCTTCCGCCCCCACCTGCTCACCGGCATCGGCGGCATCTTCCTGGCCCCCCTCGGACGCATAACTGGAACGCCTTCGTTGATCTTCACCGACACCGAGCACGCCTCGACCGACCCCTACCTCACCTACCCCTGGGCCACCCGGATCTGTACCCCCGAGGTCTTTGGCAAGGACCTCGGCCCCCGCCAGCTGCGCTACCGCGGCTTTCATGAGCTCGCCTATCTGCACCCGCGGCAGTTCCCCCTCGACCCCGGAGTGCGGCGGGAGCTGGGCCTTGGCCCCCACGAACCCTTCTCGGTGATGCGCTTCATCTCCTGGCAAGCGGCTCACGACAAGGGCGCCCGGGGACTGAGCCGCGAGCTGCAAGTGGAGGCGCTTCGACTCCTGTCTCGACACGGGCGGGTCTTCTTGTCCTCGGAGAAGGAGTTGCCGCCGGAGTGGCAGGCCCTCAGGCTGCCGGTGCCCGTGCACCGAATGCACCAAGTCCTGGCCCAGGCCGACCTCTACCTCGGCGAGGGGGCCACCATGGCCACCGAGGCGGCGCTTCTGGGGACGCCTTCGCTCTACGTGTCGTCCCTGGTGGGCACCATGGGCAACTTCGAGGCCCTGCGCGAAGCCGGCCTGGTGCTCTCCTTCCGCAGCGGTGAGGAGGCCCTGCAGCAGGCGGCCCGCCTGCTGGCGGACCCGGCCGCCAAGACGTCCTGGCAGGCCAGGGCCTTGGCCTTCGCCGACGCGCACCTGGACGTGGCCGAGTTCACCTATCGGCAGATCCTGGAGCTGGCGGGGGCATAGGGACCTCGAGGCGACCTCCGGGTGGTGAGCGGCCGAGCGGCCTCGGACGGTTTGGCCCGCCGCGCTGCCCAGGGCTAAGATTGGGGTTCCGCGTCCGGGGGCCAACCCCTTTCTGCGCCGCCCGAGAAGGACATGAGCCAACAATGACCGAGAAGCTCTCCGTTCCCATGGTGGACTTGAAGGCCCAGTACGCACGGATTCGGGGCGAGGTGGACGCTGCGGTGGCCGGTGTCCTGCAATCCACCCAGTTCATCAAGGGCGAGGAATGCACGCTCCTGGAGCAGGAGTTCGCAGCCTACTGCGGGGCCAAAGCGGCCTGCGGGGTGGCCAACGGCACCGACGCCCTGATCCTGGCCCTGCGCGCCTACGGCGTGGGCCCCGGTGACGAGGTGGTGACGGTGGCCAACACCTTCATCGCCACCGGCGAGGCCATCCTGCTGAACGGCGCCAAGCCGGTCTTCGTGGACGTGGATCCGGACACCTTCACCCTCGATCCCGCGGCCCTGGAGAAGGCGATCACGCCCCGGACCAAGGTGATCCTGCCGGTGCATCTCTACGGTCACCCGGCGAACATGGAGCCCATCCTCGCCATCGCCAAACGGCACGGCTTGCCGGTGCTGGAGGACGCCGCCCAGGCCCACGGCGCCGAGATCGACGGTCGGCGGGCCGGCAACCTGGGCCACGCCGCCTGCTTCAGCTTCTACCCCGGCAAGAACCTGGGCGCCTACGGCGATGCGGGCATGGTGGTCTCTAACGACCAGGAGTTCCTGGCCCGTGTGCGCCAGATCGCCAACCACGGCGGGGGCAGCAACAAGTACGACAACGTGGTGCTGGGCACCAACAGCCGCCTGGACACCCTGCAGGCGGCCATTCTGCGGGTCAAGCTCAGGCACCTGGACACCTGGAACCGGGAACGCCAGGAGCGGGCCGCCGCCTACCGCACGGCTCTTCAGGGCATTCCCGGCCTGGTCCTGCCCGGGGAGCGCCAGGGGGCCCGCTCCGCCTGGCATCTCTACACCGTGCGGACCCCGGACCGGGACGCGCTCGCCGCACGCCTCAAGGAGAAGGGCATCTCGACCGCCGTCCACTACCCGCGCCCCATTCACTTGCAACCGGCCATGGCACCGGCCGGCGGCCGGCCGGGGGACCTGCCGGTGTCGGAGCAACTCTCTCGTGAGGTGCTCTCGCTACCCCTCTACCCCGAGCTGCCGCTCGCTGCGCTCGCCGCCATCGCCGCCGAGGTGCGGAGCTTCTGCCAGGCCCCCGTCGCTTGAGGGCGCCGGCGGCCGCACCCGCCGCCCAGGGCTGACCATGTGCGGGATCGCCGGGATCGCGGCCCGCGATCCGGAGTTGCTCCGGCCCTTGGCGGCGATGACGCGCGCGCTCAGGCACCGCGGCCCGGACGACGAGGGCTACCTGCTGGTCGATAGCCGCACGGCTCGAGCCCATGCCTACGGGGGCACCGACACCCTTGCCGCTCTGGGGCTGCCGGCGCTGCCTCGAACCCCCGTCGAAGACACCGATGTCGCGTTAGGCCATCGCCGCTTGGCCATCATCGACCTCTCCCCGGCCGGTCACGGACCCATGGTCTCGGCCGACGGCCGGCTGGCCATCACCTACAACGGGGAGATCTTCAACTACCTCGAGCTGCGGGAGGAACTGAAGGCTGGCGGCCACCGCTTCCGCACCGGCTCCGACACCGAGGTCCTGCTGGCCGCCTATGCCGAATGGGGGCCGGCGGCGCTCCACCGGCTGAACGGCATGTGGGCGTTCGCCCTCTACGACGCTCGGGAGCGCCGGCTCTTCTGCGCCCGGGACCGCTTCGGGGTGAAGCCCTTCTTCTTCTTCGGCGACGGGCCGCTCTTCGCCTTCGCCTCCGAGATCAAGGGCCTGCTGGCCCACCCGGCTTGCCCGCGTGCGCCTCACGAGACCATCTTGACCCGCTTTCTGGCCCTGGGTGCCGTCGACGAGACGTCGGACAGCTTTGTGGCGGGAATCCGCAGCCTCCCCGCCGGTCATCAGCTCACGTTCGACCTGGCGGAGCGCCGGTCGGCCGTCGAACGCTGGTACCAGCTTCCCGATCCGGATCCGCGACCCGGCGATCCCGCCGAGTTCAGGGCACTGCTCGAAGACGCGGTCCGCCTGCGCCTGCGCAGCGATGTCGAGGTGGGCACCTGCCTTTCGGGTGGACTCGACTCCTCCTCGCTGGTTGCGATCACCGCCCGCTGGCGCGCTAGCGACGGTGGCCTGGGCCGGCGCGCCGTGAGCGTGGTGTATCCGGACCCGGAGATCCGAGAGAGCGCCCACGTCGACACCATGGTGGCCGCCAGCGGCGTCACCGGTCACCGCACCACGCCCACCGCCGCCGAGTTCGCCGCCGATCTCCCCGGCCTCGCCGGCCAGCAGGACGAACCGTTCCCGTCTCCCGGCGTGTACTCGCAGTGGCGGGTCATGCGCTTGGCGCGGGAGGCTGGCCTCAGCGTGCTGCTCGACGGGCAGGGAGCCGACGAGGTGCTCGCCGGCTACCACTATCACTTCGGCCCCTTCCTGGCGGAGGTGGTGCGCCAGCACGGCCTGCGGGCGGCACTCCGACAGGCGCGTTTGGCGCGCCAGGTGACCGGCCGGGGCCTCGGCTTCTTCCTGGGCCTTCTGGTCCACCAGACGCTGCCGCTGCCGGCGCCGCTCAGGGCCTGGGCGGTGCGGCGGGGCGCTGGTCAGGGCCGGGTGCCCCCGGGCCTGCTGGCCCCGGAATTGCGGACAGCCTTGGGGGGGTCGGCGGCTGAGCGGCATCGGCCGCGCCCCAGCCTGGCGGCCGAGCGTCGGGCCAACATCCTCACCACCAGCCTGCCCGCCCTGTTGCGCTACGAAGACCGCAACTCCATGGCCTTCTCCATCGAGGCCCGCACGCCCTTCCTCGACTACCGTTTGGTGGAGCGAGCCCTGGCCCTCCCCGCCTCCGACCTCATCCGCGACGGCTGGACCAAGGCGCTGCTGCGAGACGCCATGACCGGCGTCCTGCCGGAGTCGGTGCGCTTGCGTCGCGACAAGCTGGGCTTCGCCACCCCGGAGACGCGCTGGCTGGTGGAGCTGGCCCCTCAGGTGCGAGACTGGCTGGGTCCCTCCTCCCGACTCCGCTCCCGGCTCGATTCCCGTGGGATCCGGCGCTGGCTGGCCCTGCCCGACGGGGCGCTGGCGCGCCAGCCGGGGCTCTTCCGTCTGCTGTCGGCGGAGCTGTGGCTGCGCGCCCTGGAGACCCGCCGTGCTGCGTGAGCGGCTGAGGCAGCAGACCCGAAGGAGCTTCGACTACCAGTGGGCGGGCATCCCCGCCGGAGACGCCATGCTCTCCGACCCCTGGTTCATCGAGCACGCCGACCGCATCCTGGCGGCGGAGCTTTTGGCTCTGGACCCGGCCTGGTTTCCAGGACGCCTGGTTCTGGACGCCGGCTGCGGGGGCGGCCGCTGGACGCTGGGCTTGCTGCGCCTGGGGTGCCGGGTGCTGGCGGTCGACTCGAGCCCTCACGCCCTCCAGTCGACCCGCGATCAGATGGCGCGCTTGGCGCCGGAGGCGCTTGCGGCGGGGCGACTGGAGACCCTCGAAG
>DATECU010000049.1:0-17907 GCA_035286745.1 Vicinamibacteria bacterium
GGCAGGTGCGGCAGGTGACCTTGGCCACCTCGCTCGCCGTCATGCTGGCCACGTCGTGGTTCATGAGCAGACGGCAGCGGGGACAGTAGTCGTCGATGACGTCGCCCAGCCTCAGAGGTCGATCCCCCATGGCGCCTCCCCGCCGGGAGTATAGCGCCAAAGGCGCGTTGAAAAGCGGCCGTGGGGTGCCTAGAATCCCAAGGAGAGAGAGGCCCCGATTGAGCACAGCCCAGGCCGACTACTACCGGCTCCGCACCGAGTGGCTTCGCTTCAAGAGCCAGTTGTTCGACGCCCTGACCGGTTTGCCGGCGCTGCCCGCCGTGATCGAGGACGTGCGACGGGTGGTGGAGGCGCGCGGCGGAGTCGAGGTGCTGTATCTCGACCTGGGCCGCTCCGGCCTCCACGAGATGGCCCACGGCTGGGCCGCCTACGACGAGGCGGTGCGCGAGTTCGCGCAGCTTCTCCTCTCCTCGCGAGAGTCCGGCGCGCTGGGAACCCACGACGTCGTCTGCCTGCTCAGCGTGCGCTCCGACCGCTTCATCGCCTTCCTGGCCGAAGAGGATCCCCGCAGCCCGGGTGTCGGCGGGCGGCGCGAGCGCCTGCTGGCCTGGCTGCGCAAGCGCCTGGAGGGCGTCAACCACGGAAGCCTGCTGCGCGCCTGCGGCTTCTCTTCCGGCCACGCCTGGGTCGGCGCCGATCCCATGGTCCGCTGCGAGCGCAGCATTCAGCAGGCGGTGGCCGACGCCATCGTGATGAGTCTGGTGGAACGCGAGGGCACCGAGGTCGCCCGCCGCCGCGAGCTGGCCCGACTCATCGAGGACAGCGGCATCCGCACCGTGTTCCATCCCATCGTGCGGCTGGCTGACGGGTCGGTGATGGGCCACGAGGCGCTCACCCGGCCCCTGGACATGACCTGCTTCGATTCGGTCGAGGACGTGTTCGCCTTTGCCGAGTCCTCCGACCTGCTGATCGAGTTCGAACGCCTGTGTCGCCGCACCGCCATTCGTTCGGCGGCCTCCATCCCCAACCTGGGCTTGCTGTTCCTGAACGCCTCGGCCCAGGCGGTCGAGGACCCCGACTGGTCGGGGGTGGTGGAGGAGGCCCTGGCCGGCAGCGGCCTGCACCCCCGGGACGTGGTGGTGGAGATCACCGAACGCGTGGCTATCCATCGTCATGACGAGTTCCAGACCGCGCTTCGGACTTTCAAGAGCCGTGGCTATCGGGTGGCCATCGACGACATGGGGGCCGGGTATGCGTCCTTGCAGTCGCTGGCCGCGGTCGAACCCGACTACCTGAAGTTCGACGTCAGCCTGGTTCGCGACATCGACCGCAGCGGCATCAAACGCAGCTTGCTGGAGTCGCTGCGCCAACTGGCCGGCAAGATCGGCGCCCGGGTCATCGCCGAGGGGGTGGAACGACCGGAAGAGCTGGAGACCCTTCGCGAGTTGGGGATCGAGCTGGGACAGGGCTTCCACTTCCATCGAGAGCCGGCATGAGGAATGCCGAGGTCATTCGGCAGTGGCGGATCCTCAAGACCATCGAAGCCGGCCGCCACACCACGACCGGAGCCCTGGCGAAAGAGCACGAGGTCACGGAAAGGACCATCCGGCGCGACGTCGAGGCGCTGCAGGAGGCGGGCTTCCCGCTGTACGACGAGTGGCGAAACGGGCGCAAGATCTGGCGGCTGGTCGAGGGTTACAAGCAGAAGCTCACCCAGAGCTTCACCCTGGCCGAGCTGACCGCCCTCTTCTTCGGCCGCAACCTCATGTCCTTCCTGGGCGGGGCCCCCTTCGCCCAGGACCTGGAGTCAGCCTTCGCCAAGATCCGTGAGGCGCTGCCGGCGAAGAGCCTTCCGTACCTGGCCCGGATTCAGGATCTCTTCGCGGCTCGACCCGATCCGTGGAAGGACTACTCCAAGAAGCAGGACGTGATCGTCTCTCTGATCGACGCTGTCTTGTACCAGCGGCAGGTGCGGATCGACTACTACTCCTTCAATAGTCGCAAGACCAAGAGCTACACGGTGGACCCCTACCGTCTCGTCTACTATCACGGCGGGCTCTACCTGTACGCCCGGGCCCAGGAGTACGGCGAGGTTCGCACCTTCGCCGTGGAACGGGTGGAGAAGATCGAGGTGGGAGAGGAGGGCTTCCAGATCCCCGCCGACTTCAACGTTTCGGAGTACGCTCGCGGAGCCTTCGGCATTGCCGGCGGAAGGCCGGAGACGGTGGAGATCGCCTTTGCGGCCGAAATGGCGGGCTACATCCGCGAGCGGGTCTGGCACGAGAGCCAGGTTCTGGAGGACGGGCCCGGAGGGTCGGTCATCCTGCGGCTGAGCGTGGCCCCGGGCTTCGAGCTCCAGGCCTGGGTCAAGGGGTTCTTGCCCCACGCGCAGGTGCTGAAGCCGACATCGCTTCGCGACGCCATCGCCCGCGACCTGGAGAAGGCCCGGGCCAGCTTTCCGGCCCCCAGGCCCTGAGACCGGCGCCGCTGGAGTAGAATCTCCCGCGGCATGGCCGACCTTGAGACTTTTCCCAACAGCCACCCCCGCCGCGACTACACCATCACCCACACCTGTCCCGAATTCACCGCCGTGTGTCCCAAGACCGGCCAGCCGGACTTCGGCACCCTGCGCATCAGTTATGTGCCGGACGCCCGCTGCGTGGAGCTCAAGAGCCTGAAGCTCTACCTCCAGGCCTATCGCAACCAGGGCATCTACTACGAGCGGGTGGTCAACGTCATCCTCGACGACCTGGTGCGGGCGCTAGCTCCGCGCCGGCTGACCGTCGAGGGAGACTTCAACGTGCGGGGCGGGATCTCGAGCCGCGTGACCGCCAGCTATGAAGCCCCCCGTCGTGCTCCGCGCAGGAGGAAACCTTGAGAGCCCTCACCTTCCTGGCCCGGCGTTTCGTCGCTGGAGAGACACCCGAGGCGGCCATTGCCGTCGGCCAGCGCTTGAAGGCGAAGGGCATCCGGGCCACCTTCGACCAGCTCGGGGAAGACGTCAAGGATCGCGAGGCCGCCATCCGCAGCGCCCAGGCCAACAAGCGGCTGCTCGGCCTGATCCCTGACGGGATGGAGAAGAACGTCTCCATCAAGCTCACCGTCCTGGGCCTCGACATCTCCAGGGACTTCTGTCTGGAGCAGGTGGCCAGCGTGATCGAGGTGGCCCGTGGGGTCGGCGGTTTTGTGCGCATCGACATCGAAGGCTCCAAGCACACCCAGGCCACGGTCGAGGTCTTTCACGAGCTGCGCAAGACCTTCGACAACGTGGGCATGGCGCTCCAGGCCTACCTGCACCGGACCGAAGACGACGTGAAGGAGGCGGTGTCGCGCGGGGATCGGGTGCGCTTGTGCAAGGGCGCTTACGCCGAGCCGCCCGAAGTGGCGCTCAAGAAGATGGACGACATCCGCGCCAACTTCAGGAAGTGCGCCCATCTGCTGCTGGACCGGGGCAACTACCCGGCGCTCGCGACCCACGACGAGAGTCTGATCCAGGACAGCCTCGACTACGCCCGCGCGAACCGGATCCCCGCCGACCGCTTCGAGTTCCAGATGCTCTATGGCCTTCGCCCCAAGCGCTGGGAGCAGTTGGTCGCTTCCGGCAACAACCTGCGCGTCTACGTTCCCTACGGCACCCACTGGTTCCCCTACTTCTACCGCCGGCTCCGCGAGCGGAAGGAGAACGTCTTCTTCGTCCTCAAGGGGATCCTCAGGGGGTGACGACGGGACCGCAGCGATCAGCAGTCAGCATTCAGCGGAAGAAGGCGAGCCGCCGTCCGCAAAATGCTGTTCGGGCTAGGACGCCTCTCCAGCCTCGTGCGTTCCCGTAGCTGATAGCTGATAGCTGATCGCTTGAAGCCGTTCGGGCCAGGTCGCCCCTCCAGCCTCGCGCCCGGCCGTAGCTGAGTGCTGATAGCTGACGGCTGACTGCTGCTGCCGTGCTTACGGAAGCTGGTCCTGGTGCAGGCGGTACTCGGCCACGAACAGACGCACCATGCGGGGGTCGAACTGGGTGCCCGAGCAGGCCTCCAGCTCGGCCAGGGCCGCTTCCGGGGTCCGGCGCACGCCGTAGGTGATCTCCCGGGTCATGGTGTCGAAGGCCTCGGCCACCGCCACGATCCTCGCGCCTAGCGGGATTTCCTCGCCGGCCAGGCCGACCGGGTAACCGTTGCCGTCCCAGTGCTCGTGATGGGCGTGGATCACCGGCAGCACGTCCTCCCACACCGTGATGGGGCGGAGCAGCTCCACCCCTAGAGCGGGGTGTTGCTGCATCAGCTGCCGGCCTTCGTCGGAATCGTACGCCTCCGGCTTCAAGGCAAAGGGGTCCACCATGATCTTGCCGATGTCGTGGAGCAACGCCGCGAAGTGGATGTGCCGCCGCTCGATGTCGTTCATGCCCAAGCGCCGGGTCAGCATGTCGGCCAAGGCCGCCACCCGCCGCGAGTGGCCGGGGCTGAAGTGGTCGGTGCGCTCCAGGCACAGGACCAGGATGTCGGAGATGTGGGTGAAGAAGTTGATGGCGCGTTCGTGGGTGAGAGCGTTGTCGATGCCCACCGCCGTCTGGCGGGCCAGAATCCCCAGCACGCTGGTGTCTTCGGGTCCAAAGGGCTTCCAGGGCCGACCGGCCAGGATCAGCGCGCCCTTCACCACCCCATGTCGCAGGGGGGCGCAAATCCAGCCCGCCTGGCTGGTCGGCATCTCATCGCAGCGGTGGGAGAACCGCGGGTGGTCCTCGGCCTTGGCCACCACGATGACCTCGTCTCGCTCCGCCGCCAAGGTGGCGATGCCCTCGCTGGGATGGATGCGGGCGCCCACGATGGCATCGGCGCCGTCGCCGCTGGCCATCTCCACCAAGAGCCCCTCGCCATGCGTCTTGCCGAAGAGGATGACGCGCCCGGCGGCAGCCCCGGTCAGCTCCTTGGAGGCCCCGACCACCCGCTCCAGCACCCGGTCCACGTGGGCTTCGCCGGTGAGGGTGGCGCCTATCTCGTGGAGGGCCGTGAGCAGGCGATTCGACTCCTGGAGCTGATCGACCAGCTCCCGGTTCCTCTGGGCCAGCCGGCATCGCTCGCTGCCCTCGCGGACCGAACGCTCGAGCCGCTTCAGGTCCAACGAGGCCTTGTCCAGGAAGTCGAAGACCCCCACGTGGATGCTCTCGACCGCCGCCTGCATGTCGCCCTGGCCAGTCAGGATGATGACCTGGGTATCGGGGCTCATGGCCCGCAGTCGTTCGGCGAGTTCCAGCCCGCCCATATCGGGCATGACGAGATCGACGACCGCCACTGGGAAGCTGCCGTCGGCTGCCCGATCCAGGGCGTCCTGGGCGCTTTTGGCGATGACCGGGTCGAAGTTCCTGTCGCCGAGGATCTCGGCGATGAGAGCGGCGAAGGCCGGCTCGTCGTCGACGATGAGGACCCGGGCGGGCGCAGGCTCCATGGGTGAGCCCATCGTATGCGCCGGGCAAAAAGGTGTCAACGCGAAAGGCCTCTTGATCGCGGTCGGCTTGACGCCTGCGATAGGATCGCTGCTTGTGCGCATGAAGGCGGCCGTCTACAGAGGGCCCGGTCTTTTCGCGGTCGAGGATGTCCCCGTTCCCGAAACCGGGCCCGGCGAACTCCTGGTTCGAGTGGACGCTTGCGGCGTCTGCGTGACCGACATCAAGAAGATCGACAAGGGCCTGCTGAGTGGCCCCCGGGTCTTCGGTCACGAGATCGCGGGTACCGTGGCCCGGGCCGGGGCCGGCTGCGCCTACCGCGAAGGCGACCGGGTGGTGGTCCACCATCACATCCCTTGCGGCAACTGCTTCTACTGCGCCCGTCTGGCCTACGCCCAGTGCGAGGTCTACAAGAAGAACGGCACCACCGCCGGCTTCGAGCCCTCGGGCGGCGGTTTCGCCGAGTACGTGAAGGCCTTCGACTGGATCGCCGCCCGCGGCACCATTCGCATTCCCGATGGCGTGCCGCCGGCGGTGGCGTCGTTCGTGGAGCCGGTGAACACCTGCCTCAAGGCCGTGCGCAAGGCCGCGGTCGGCCGGGGTGAGACGGCGCTGGTGGTGGGGCAGGGACAGATCGGACTTCTCCTCATGCAGCTTTGCCGCTGGTCGGGGGCGGAGGTCCTCACCTCCGATACCCTGGCCGACCGGCTCGCCATGAGCCGGCGGCTGGGCGCTGCTGCGGCGTTTGACGCCCTGGCCGAAGACGTGGTGAAGGAGGCCCGGGCGCTGACGGCGGGCCGTGGCGTCGATGTGGCTTTCGTGGCCGCGGTGGGGCCGCAGGCCCTCGATCAGGCGGTTTCCGCCACCCGGCCCGGGGGCCGTATCATGGTCTTCGCTGCCACCTCCGCCGGCGAGACGGCGGAGGTGGACCTGGGCCTGCTCTGCACGGCGGAGAAGGACATCCTCACCTCGTACAGCGCTTCGGTGGAGGTGCAGGAGTTGGCAGCGCAGTTGGTCTTTCGGGGGGAGGTCAAGGTGGCGGATCTGGTCACCCACAGGTTCCCTCTCGGGCAGGCCCCCCAGGCCGTGGAGCTGGCTTCGAAGCCGGCGCCGGGTGTGCTCAAGGTGGTGATCGAAACTGGGCCGGGCGGGGAAGTGCGTTGAGCGGAGCCAAGATGAAGGCCGCTGTCCTCTACGGTCGGGAGGACGTGCGGATCGAGCAGGTCGAGGTTCCGCGCCTGGAGCCGGGCGACGTGCTGCTGCGAACCCAAGTCGCTCTCACCTGCGGCACCGACGCCAAGGTCTTCCGCCGCGGCTACCACGCCAAGATGATCGTTCCCCCGGCCGTCTTCGGCCACGAGGTGGCGGGGTTGGTGGAGGCCGTCGGTCCGGGCGGGGAAGCGCCCGCGCTAGGCACGCCGGTGGTGGCGGCGAACTCGGCGCCCTGCGGGGAGTGCTACTTCTGCCGCCACGAGACCCCGAGCTTGTGCGACGACCTGCTGTTCTGGAACGGCGCCTACGCCGAGTTCGCGCGCATCCCGGCCCGGGTGGTGCGCAAGAACCTGCTGGCGCTGCCCGACGGCCTGGCCTTTCGCGACGCCGCCATGGTGGAGCCGCTGGCCTGCGTCGTGCGCGGGGTGGAGGAGAGCTGGATCGGCCGGGGCCAGTCGGTGGCGGTGATCGGAACCGGCCCCATCGGTCTCATGTTCGTGGCGCTCGCCCGCATGAGGGGAGCCCACGTGGTCGCGTCAGGCCGGCGCCGGGAGCGGCTGGACAAGGCCATCGAGATGGGTGCCGAGCAAGTCGTCTCGGCCGGGCACCCCCACCCCCTGGCGGAAGCCCTGAGGGAGCGGAGCCCGGATCGGCGCGGCTTCGACGTGGTGATCGAGGCCGTCGGCCTGCCCGAGACCTGCGAGGCCGCTATCCAATCCGTGCGCAAAGGGGGAGTGGTCCAGCTCTTCGGCGGGTGTCCGGTCGACACCCGGATCGGGATCGACTCCCAGCGCCTGCACTACCAGGAGCTGACCATCAAGTCGACCTTTCACCACACCCCGGAGAGCGTGCGCAAGGCGTTCCGTCTCATCGCCGACGGCCACCTCGATCCCGCCGCCTTCATCACCGCCGAGGCCCCGCTCGAGGACTTGCCCGGCGTTCTGAGAGGCATGGCCAGGGGCGGGCCGGGCCTGAAGACGGCGATTCTGCCCTGGGGGACGACAACGAGGCCGTCGGTCGGCGGTTGAGGGCCCCCGCGGATCCCGGTTCGGGGAATGCCGACCGCGCCGTCGAAGGTCCCAGGCCACAAACGTCCCGGGCGGTGGGTTCTCCCAGTCGGTGAAGCGGAACCCCACGAGTCGCGCGGCAGGGCCGGGGCACGGAAGCCCGTGCCCCTTGAGCCGCTACTTCTTGCGGGCCTTCTTGGCCTTCTTGACCGCTTTCTTGGCGGCCTTCTTCTGGGCCTTCCCTGCCTTCTTGACAGCCTTCTTGGCCTTCTTTGCGGCCTTCTTCACCTTCTTGGCGGCCTTCTTGGGCTTCTTCGCTGCCTTCTTGGCAGGCTTCGTCGACTTCTTGGCCTTCTTGGCCGCCGACCCCTTGGCCTTCTTGGCCGCCGGCCTCTTGGCCTTCTTGGCGGTGGCCCGCGGGCTCGCTGCGGTTGCCTCGGCCGGAGCCGGGCTGGGCTGGAACTCCGCGAGCGGCGCAGGGGTGGGGGCCGGCTCCGGGGCCACCGGGGACTCTGGGCTGGGTTGGGTGGGCTCTTCCATCGGCACCTCCAGGGCGCTAGACCTGAGTGATTCGTGCTAGCCAGACCGCAATGGCGTGAGTGTGCACCGTCAGTGCCTGCCGGTCAAGAGACCAAGTCGAAACCAAGTCGAGCCGCGATGGCGCCGCTGCGACCAGCCGTCCGGGAGTCGGCGCAACCAGCTGCCGAGGCCGCCACCCCGTCAATCGTTGGGCGCGGATTCGGCTCAGTTCAGCGTCAGGTTGGCGGGCAGTTCGGCGAGGACTCCGCAATCGTCGCACACCATGTAGCCCTCTCCACCGCGGCTGCGGTGGAGAGGGATCGGATGCAGGTCTTCGGTGAGCACGCGCCCGCTCTGTCCGACGGCCAGGATCGACGTCCCGCACACGGGGCACCGAGCGTCGACGGCAACCGCAAGAGCTATCACCAGCGCCTCCCGAGGGACCTTGGCCAACCCCTCACTCGATTGGACGTCCACCCGAGCCGAAAGGTTCAGGGGGCGGTGGCCTGCGTCACAGCGGGCGGTAGCTGTCAGCAGCCAGTTGCCCCAGAACGACAGCGGTCAGCGAACAGCGATCAGCCTTCAGCTACGGCAGGGCCCGAGGTTGGAGAACAGCTCGTCCGTTGTTGCCGTGGCTGACCGCTGCGCGCTGAATGCTGAATGCTGCCGCACAGGAGCCGCCGGGGCCGTGAAGGCGTGTGTGGTTCGCCCTCTCGACTTCGCAGGCGGGCAGCGCTTAAGATGTAGGAGCTGCACGGCTTCCGCACCAAGCGAGGGAGGCACCATCCGCATTCGACGCAGTCTCATGATCCTTCTGGCTTCGCTGCCGAACGGCCTGTTTGCGGTCGCCAGCGAGCCCGTGGTGGTGCTACTGGAGCGGGAGCGTCGCGAGCTGCTGTCGGTGGCGCGCGGTTCGGTGGAGCTCCTCCCCGTGAGCGAGGTTCTCTACGGCCTGGGTGTCACCTCGACCGTGGACCCCAAAGGGGCCCTGGTGCTGAGCTACGCGGGCCGGGAGGTGGTGCTCTACGAGAAGAGGAGCCTGGCTTCCGTGGGCGGGGACCTGCGCCTCCTCTCGGCTCCCCCGATCGTGGAGGATGGCCGTTGGCTGGTGCCGGTCGACTCGCTGCCCAGGCTCCTCTCGCCGCTGCTGAACTTGCGCTGCGAATGGAGGCCGTCCAGCCGAGTGCTCCTGATCGGCGAAGTGGCCATCCCTCGAGTCGGGGTCAAGACCTTCGTCTCGGGCGACTCAGTCCGGGTGGTCATCGAGTCCAGCGACAAGGCGCACTTCCGCGTCAGCCAGGAGGAGAAGAGGGTCCTGGTGTCGGTGCCTGGCGACTTGATCGATGTGAGCTTCCAGGAGGAGCGGCTCACCGGCGGCATCGTCGACAAGGTGCAGTTCCTGGGCGGGCGCGACAATCTGTTTGCGGTCGGCCTGGGACGCCGCTTCCAGCAGCTCTCGACGACCGAGGATCCCGGCCCCCCGTCACGTTTGGTGATCGACTTCCAGGCCGCGCCGCTGGCGGCAGGTGCGCCGCCGAGCGTCGCCCCGGCCAAGCCGACGCCACCACCGCCCCCGGAGGTCGGGGTTCTGAAGACGGTGGTCATCGATCCCGGCCACGGCGGACCGGAGGTCGGTGCCAAGGGGCCCGGGGGCAGCCTGGAAAAGGACTTGACCCTGGTCATCGCCCGCAAGCTCAGGGCGGCCCTCACCAACAGCCTGGGCATCCAGGCCTTCCTGACCCGCGACCGCGATCAGGAGCTGGCCCTCGACGATCGGGCGGCCTTCGCCAACAACTACAAGGCCGACATCTTCATCTCCATCCATGCCAACGCCAGCCGCAGCCAGGGCGCCCGGGGCAGCGAGGTCTTCTTCCTGGCCTACCAGTCGACCGACGAAGAAAGCCGGCGGGTGGCGGCCCAGGAGGGGGACTTCGTGCCTAACGCACAGGCGCCGAGCGGATCGGACCTGGCGCTGATCCTGTGGGACATGGCGCAGGCCGAGCATCTGGAGGAGTCCTCGGCGCTGGCCTCGCGGCTCCAGGAAGAGCTGGCGGAGGTCACCGGGAGCCAGGGTCGAGGGATCAAGCAGGCGCCCTTTCGGGTGCTGGTGGGCGCGGCCATGCCGGCGGTCCTGGTGGAGGTGGCCTTCATCAGCAACGCCGAGGAAGAGAAGCTGCTGGCGTCCGACGCCTACCAGAACAAGGTGGTGGGTGCGCTGGTCAAGGGGGTGGCGCGCTATCAGCAGCAGCTCCGCCAGCGGGCGGGTCTCCCGCTCGGCCCGCCTCCCGGCCCGGGCCGCCCGTGAACCCGCGGCGGGCCAACCTGCTCACCGTGCTGGGACTCCTTGGTCTGCTGGTCGGGGTCTCGGCCACCGCCCCTCGCTGGGCCCGCCTGCTGACTCGACCGCTGCCGGCGGGCACCGAGGAGGCGGAGCCGGCTCCCACCCGTTCGCCCGACGCCATCTCGACGCCTGCGGCCAAGGAGCCGGAGGCCGTGAAGCACATCAACGTGAAGCTCTTCTTCCAGTCCCCGGAGCGCCCCGGCCTGGTGAT
Source organism: Vicinamibacteria bacterium (assembly GCA_035286745.1). GTDB lineage: Bacteria > Acidobacteriota > Vicinamibacteria > Fen-336 > Fen-336 > DATECU01. Next base: position 10,725 of record DATECU010000049.1, read on the forward strand.
CGAGGAGCGGGCGGTGGCGTTCTCGGGGGACCTGGCGGAGCAGCTCCGTTCGGTGCTGGAGGAGCTGATCAAGGGCTCCGGCGCCGGCCTCTTGCCCACCGTCGATCCGGCTACCCGGGTGCTGGAGGTCTTTGTGAGCGCCCGCGGCATCGCCTACGTCGATCTCTCGAAGGAGGTCGGCACTGGCCTGCCCGGTGGCTCGGAGGGCGAGCTGATCACGGTCTACTCGATCGTGAACTCGCTGACCGCCAGCTTCCCGGCCGTGAAGCGGGTCCAGATCCTGGTCGACGACCACCCGGCGTCCAACCTGGCCGGCCACGTGGACCTGTCGCGGCCGCTTCCCGCCGACATGACCTTCCTGGCGGCGGCTCTGCTGGCGCCGTCGGACACCACCCCGTCGGTTCCGTAGCCTAACGTCTAGAACAGGTTCCAGAGGTACTGGTTGGTGACCTCGTGGTGGAACTGCACCTCGGCCACCTTGATCTGTGAGCCCAGGGCCTTGGGACAGCGTTCGGCGGAGGCCAGTTTGAGCTCGGCGAAGCGAGCGTGCACTTCCTCCCCCAGCACCTGGGCCGCGAACTCGCTAGCCTTGAAGATGCGCAGGGCGTCGTGGATGTTGTCGGGAAGGAAGCGGGTGCGGCTGCGCTTGCCCTCGGCGTCTCCCGCCTCCGGCTCCGGTCCCTCGAAGCCGGTCTTGAGCAGCGTGAAGATGGACAGGTAGGGGTTGGCATCGGGGGCGATCGAACGCACCTCGATGCGGGCCGAGCTCTCGTTGCCCAGCGGGATCCGGATCATGGCGCCCCGGTTGATGGCGGAGGCCTTGATCTGGTTGGGTGCCTCGAAGTGAGGGTCCAGTCTGCGGTAGGCGTTGACGCTGGAGTTCAGGATCAGGCAGATGTCGGGGGCGGCGCCCAGGATGCGGTCTATGAAGCTCCAGCCGAGCGCCGAGAGGTTGTCTTCGCCCTTGGGGTCGTAGAAGAGGTTCTTGCCATCCCGCTTCAGGGACATGTTGGTGTGCATGCCGTTGCCGTTGACGCCGGTGACGGGCTTGGGCAGGAAGCAGGCGGAGAGGTCCATGTTCTGGGCGACCTGCCGGCAGAGCAGCTTGTAGAGCTGGATCTGGTCGCCGGCGATCAGTGCCTCGGTGTGCTCGTAGTTCATCTCGAACTGGGAGGGAGCCACCTCGGGGTGGTCCTTCTCGTTGCCGAAGCCCATCGCTCGCTGGACTTCGGCGGCACCGTCGATGAAGCGGCGCAGCACGTCACCGGGAAGCGAGTGGTAGTAGCCGCCGGTGGAGATGAACTCGAAGCGGCCGGTCTCGTGGTAGCGCCGTTCGGCGTCCTTGCCCTTGAAGATGAAGCCCTCGATCTCGGCCGCCACCTGCGCCGTGGTCCGGTCCTTGGCGAAGAGCGATTCGGCATAGATGCGGAGTCGGGTTCGCATGTCGGCCGGATAGGGAGAGCCGTCGCGGGATCGGACCTCGGCGAAAGCCAGCACCTTGCCGGGGCCGAAGACGTCGGCCGGCAGCCAATAGAAGGCGGGCCAGTCGACGACCAGCCGGAGGTCCGACTCGTGCTGCTGGGAGAAACCCCGCACCGAAGAGCCGTCAAAGGTCAGGTTGTCGGCGGCCTTGAGCAGGAACTTCTTGTCGTAGTCCAGCATGTGAAGCCGGCCCTCGAGGTCGGTGAAGCACACGGTGAGGGCCTTGATCCGCTTCTCGTCGGACAGGTACTTGAGCCGCTGCTCGCGGGCTGCGTCGGGGGAGGTTCTGGCCATGCGCTGGGCCTTCACCTCCAGGTTCATGTCCTCCAACTTCTCGTAGGGGATCTCAAGGAATGAACGCAGGCCGATCTGATCCATCTTGCCTCCTCTGAACGGCGAGACACTACCACACGCGAGGCTTAGAAGGCAAGAAATTAGCCTTAGATGGCGATCGCTAAGCTTAAGTTCTGATGGTCTACTGTTTACCGGCCGCCAGGGTCGTCCTCATCGGCCCGTCCCGCCATGGGAGGCCGCACCGTCAGCGTGGTCTTATCAGTGCTCGATCCGGCCTTGATCTCCACGGTGTACTTCCCAGGAGGCAGGAACCGGCGGCGGGTCGACCGCAGGGGGTCCGCCAGGGCCGCCTCGAGGTCCGGATCGAGAGGCGCGGTCGGTCCCGGCTTGGGCTTGGCGGCCGAATCCTCCTCCTCCTCACCATCTTCCTCGCCGTCCCTGCCCTCGGGTGTCTCAGCGGACTTCGTCGACTTGGCCTTCTCCTTCTCGCGCGCCTTGGCCCTGGCAATGGCCTCAGCCGCATCCGCCAGCTTCGCATCGACCCCAAGGTGGTACTCGACGACGTTCAGGCCCGCCGAGCCGGTCCCAGCCAACTCTTGCCACAGGCTCCCATTCTGGTCCTTGATGGCGATCTGCGCGGGGGCGGCCTGGCCCAGCCAGTAGGCGATTCGCACCGTGGGCTCCTCGCGGAACCAGGTCAGGTAGGGGTGGTCGCCGTAGCCCCGCCGCGGATCGCCCTGGATCGGCTTCACCGGGAATGCGTAGAGGGGCTTCGCCTGCGCGGCCTCGGTGAGCTTGCGCAGGGGCGAGGCGTCGGCAACGTACACGCTGCGGCCGTGGGTGGCGAGCACCAGGTCCCCCTCGCGCGGGTGCACCAGGAGGTCGTGGACGGGGACCTTGGGCAGCCCGCCGGTCAAGGCGGTCCAGCCCTCGCCCCGATCCAGAGAGACGAAGGCGCCGTGATCGGTGCCGACATAGAGCAGGTGATCGGCCTTGGGGTCCTCGCGGACCGTGTTGACGGGCTCCAGCGGCAAGCCGTCGGTCAGGGACTGCCAGCGGTTGCCATGGTCGGTCGAGCGCCAAACGTAAGGGGTGAAGTCGTCGTTGCGGTAGCCGTTCTGGGTGACGTAGACGGTGCCTTCTTGGAAGGCCGATGCCACCACCCGGGTGACCCAGCGGTCCTTGGCCAGGCCGGCGGAGAGATCGCTCCAGGTGACGCCGCCATCGCGGGTGCCCCACACCTTGCCCTCGTCGGTGCCCACGTAGAGCACGCCGAACTTCTTGGGCGACTCGGCAATCGAGGTGATGGTGCCGAAGGGCACGTCGCCCTGTTCGCGGTCCGAGGTGAGGTCGCCCGAGAGCGCGGTCCAGGTGTCGCCCCGATCGAAGGAGCGGTAGAGCTTGTTGGTGCCGAAGTAGAGGATGTCCCGGGAGTGGGGAGAGAGCAGGAATGGCGTCACCCAGTTGTAGCGCAGGGGCTTTTCCTTCTTGGTGGCCGAAAGCTCCGCCCGGGGCCGAATCGAGGTCCGCTCGCCGGTCTTGAGGTTCAGCCGTGAGGCGAAGCCGAACTGATAGGCGGCGTAGACGAGGTTCGAGTCCTTGGGGTCCACCAGCACCATGCTGCCGTCGCCGCCCAGGATCTCCTTCCACTGGCCAGGATCGCTCTTGCCCGGCCGGTAGGTGGAGGGGCCGCGCAGCACGCCGTTGTCTTGCAAGCCGCCCAGGATGTTGTAGGGCTTGGCATCGTCGAGGGCCAGGGTGGTGAACTGGCCCACCGGGAGGTTGTTGATCTTGGTCCAGGTGGAGCCGTAGTCGTAGGACACGTTGAGGCCGCCGTCGTTGCCTAACGCTAAATGATTGGGCGAGCGGGGATCCACCCACAGCACGTGATGGTCGACGTGGACCCCGCGGTTGTCGATGCCGGTCCAGGTCTTGCCGCCATCCCTGGACGCCAGCATGGGGACGCCGCCGAAGTAGACGCGGTCGGGGTCCTGGGGGTCGACCGCGATCCGCGCGAAGTAGTAACCGTACGAGTAGAAGATCTTGCCGAGACGGCCCTCATGAGTCTTCTTCCAGTGGCCACCGCCGTCGTCGCTCCGGTAGACCTCCGCCTGCACGATGTCGTTCTCGAAGAGGTCGCGGTTGGCATCCTTGAGGTAGGCGAGGAGATCCTCGATGGTGATGCGGCCGGCCTTGACGTCGGCCTTGAGCTTGGCCGCCTTCATCGCCTTGGGGTAGTCGTTGCGCTCGAGGAAACGGGCGACGATGGCATCGTCCAGGCGGGCGAAGGCGTCCCCGTCCAGCTTCTTGAGGCGGCGGGGCGTCAGCTCACCCGGCGGCGCCTCCTCGTCGAAGGGCTCGCTCTCCGGCCGCCGTTCCTGGTTGTCGAGGACGGCGTAGAGGGTATCCGGCTTGGAGGGGGAAAGGGCCAAGCCAATGCGTCCGACGGTGGACCCGGTGGGGAAGCCGTTGGTTAGGCGACTCCAGGTCTCTCCGCCGTCGCTCGACTTCCAGATCCCGCTCCCGGGACCGCTCTCCAGGAAGTTCCAGGGTGCGCGGGCCCGCTCCCAGGTGGCGGCGTAGAGGACCTGGGGACGGGTGGGATCCTGCACCAGATCGATGGCCCCCGTGCGCTCGTCGACGAACAGCGTGCGCCGCCATGTCTTGCCGCCATCCTGGGTCTTGTAGACGCCCCGCTCCGCGTTCTCCGTGTACAGGTGGCCGAGTGCGGCCACGTACACGGTGCTCGGGTCCTTGGCGTCGACCACGATGCGGCCGATGTGATGGCTGTCGGTCAAGCCGGCGGCGCTCCAGGTCTTTCCGCCGTCGGTCGACTTGAAGACCCCAGTGCCGGAGTAGGAAGTGCGGCTGGAGTTGTTCTCCCCGGTGCCGACCCAGAGCACTTGCCCGTCCGGGTCGGCGATGGCGAAGTCCCCGATGGTCATCGCGGATTGGTGGTCGAAGAGGGGCGTCCAACTGCCGCCGCGGTTGTCGCTTCGCCAGAGGCCACCCGAGGCGAAGGCCACCAGGAGGGTGTCCGGGTGCTTGGCCGGCGACTCGATGTCGACGATGCGCCCGCCCTGGATCTCGGGGCCCACGCTTCGGAAGCGCAGGGCGGCGAGGGGCGAGTCCTGCTCCATCTCCAACCGATGAGCGAACCCCGCCATTCGGGCGGCCGGTTCGGTACCCAGGGCGCGCGGGTGGAACTTCTCGCGCTCTTGCTCTTTGGTCAGCGGCGGCTTGGGGGTTTCCTTCTCTGCGGCCGCGGCTGGAGAGGCGATGGCCAAGAGGGCGAGGAGAGAAAGCAGGCGCAAGGCGGACCTCCTTGGAAGGCGAAGCCTGGCGAGCCTAGTCCGCTGCCCGCCAAGCGTCAACGGGCGGCGTGTGAAATGAGGTGTGACTGCAACCTGGGCCTGGTCCTCCGTGCTCAGCGGTTCCCTGCCTTGGTTGCGGTCCTGCGCTGCTTACCCTTCCCTGGTCAGAATCATGGCCTCTCCCGCGTCGGGGTCGCCTAGCGTGAAGATCAGCCCGTGGGGCGGCTTCTGCCCGGTGAACCTGGGGGGCAGCATCCTCGGTTGCGCGTCTGGTGACGAGCGCAGCCTGAGGCCCCACACCGCCTGCGCCCTTCCTCCCCCCCCATCCACCGAGGTGACCTCGCCGATGCTCCAGGCCCCCGAATCGTCGATGAGCCTGTCGAGGGCTTCGCTGCCGGACAGCCCCAGCTCCGACGGCGGCACGTTGGTCGCGGCGAAGGTCCCATCGGCTCGCAGCTCGACAACGCAGGATCGGCCATCAAGTGCGGCAAGGCCCCAGACCCCATCGCGACGGGACGCGTGAAGTTCCGTCAGCCGGTATCGCCCCACAACGTCCCCGCACTCCGGTTTCCGTGTCGTGTAGAGGTGGGCGTGGGGATTGTACTGGCAGCCCTGTGCGACTATCGACAAGACAAGAGCCGCGGCAACAGGTGGTCTCATCGGAACGCCTGGCCATTAATAGCTGGCAGGAAGCCGTCGGTGTTGAACCCCCCTTGCGCCAGGGAGTTCCCCCGTCGCAGGAGCGTGGGGTAGGGCGCCAGCAGGGGGTCGCCCAGGCTCATTGTGATCAGCCTGCCCTCAAACCACACCTGACGTTCGTGAATCCACCCACTTGCCGCTCGCTTCGAAGGCGCGACCACGGACCAGAACGCGCTGGTGAAACGTGCCGTCGGCCTTCATCTCCAAGGTCTCCAAGAGCCTCGCGTCATTGCCCTCGTAGTGGCCCACCACCCCCGACGCAGTCGGGGGTGGCTGCGCCGGCCAGAAGAGCCAGCAGCAGCCGCCCAACGTCATTAGGCACGAGGCTGAGAGTAGCCTCACGGCCGGGCCCCCGGGGTCCCGAAGTGAATGACCTCCGTCCACACGGAGCGTCGTGCCGAGAGGTGCATCGACCCCAAGTGGGGTGTTTGGCAGCAGCCAACCGACGGCAGCGGTTCCCATCGGCCTACTGGCCCGGGTGTCCATTCTTGGTGTCGCGCTCACCTGGTGCGGACGGAACCGGTGGCAGGGCTTGCGTCACCCGGAAGCGGAGACCGTCGTCGCTTCTCACAACGTAGGAGTGGATGAGCAGGCCCTCGCCGAGCGTGGACATGACGCCGAAGAAGCCCAGTTTGGGGGCGTGTCGGATCTGGAAGTGCCAGAAGTCCGCATCTGGGTTGATCCCATCCACGTGAACCTGCTCTTGCTTTGGCGGCCAGCGCCCGTTCGATAGGTGAAGGCAAACGAGGTCCCGGGGCCGGGGTCGTCCGCGCACCAGAAAGAGACGATCCTCGCCGGGCGTTCGAACCGCCTGGAGAAGGCTCGCGTAAAGAACGCGGAGCAGCCTGAGGTGTTCCGCCTCGGCTCTGAACAAGCCTAGAATCGAGTAATCACTCCAGTGGGGCTCGGTTCCTTTCCCCCAGTTGTCGTCGGCGAAGGGGTTGGTGAAGGCGACGATTCCACCCACGAGGTGGCACCCGGTCTCGTCGGGGAGGCTGGCCAACCAGCACTCGACGCGAAAGCGAGCAGTTTCGCATCCGACTGCTTCTTGAGGGCAATCGCGACGGAGGCCAGACCGGATCATTCCGCTCATGAACCTGGGGGCCGTGCGTTCTTCGAATTGGCCGCCGGCACTGAGGACGTAGACGCTCGCCCTGCCGTGGCGGAAACGGTAGTTCTTCTCATCCTCTTGATGCCTGCGAGGTCGCATGCCGGCCAAATGCAGGCGACCCGTCTGGGACCACCCGGTGAAGACGGCGATTGGAAGGCGGCCAGCGAGGATCCGCACATCGTTGCCGCGTACCAGCAGGACGCTCGATTGTCCATCCCGGCGCCAGACGATCACCTCGGCGTTATCGGGCCCAGGAAAGGAGCAGGCTGCCGGATACGGCGGG
>DATECU010000050.1:0-4211 GCA_035286745.1 Vicinamibacteria bacterium
GACGCGCCGGGTGCAGGAAGGCCTGGCCAAGATCAAGACCCTGTCGGGCCTGCTCCCCATCTGCGCCTGGTGCAAGAAGGTCCGCGACGACAAAGGCTACTGGAGCCAGATCGAGACCTACGTCCGAGATCACACCCAGGCCGACTTCACCCACGGCATCTGCCCCGAGTGCTTGAAGCACGTGGCCCCCGAGGTGGCCGCCGAACGGACGCCTCCGGCGGCACCCGGCGAGCACTGAGCCCATGGTCCGCTTCCTGGTCCCTCTGCTGATGGTGGTGGCCGGCGCCCTGGTGGTGGCCCTCTACCGAGACCGCCGGGAGCGGGAGGGACGCCGCCTCTCGGAGCTGCGCGGCTGCTTCCTCCATGGCGCGCCTTTGGCCGGCTTCGCGCCTATCGGGAGCCGGGTCGAGGTTGCGGATCCCGGCCTGCTGGTCCGCATCCGGCTGCCCGCCGGTTGGTCCGGCGGCTTCGAGGACTCGAAGGGGGCGAGCTTCGACTGCGGCTCGGGGCGCCGGCTGCGGCTCGATCTGCTGACCCTGGAGCCGCCGGGGGCGGGAGGGAAGGGCCTGCTGGAATCGCTAGCCGCAGCCCGGCCGGAGGCCGAACGATCGCTGGAGACGCTGCCAGGCGGCCTCCAGCTCCTGAAGTACCTGGAGAGCCGTGGGGGCGGCTCGGACCAGCAGGTCGTCTTCTGCTGGCAGCTCGCCCGCCTGCTGTCTTCGGGGCAGGCTCGGGTGGCCTCCTTCGCCTTCAGCGTTCCCGGGGAGCAGGCCGGCGAGGTCTACGTGCGGGCGGATCTTGCGCTCCTGGATCGGGAGATCCGGGAGGCGGCGATCTGCGACTAACGCGTCTTTCCCAGCATGGCCAGCCCCTTGCGGGCCTTCTTGATCCAGGGCTTCACGTTCTTCTGCAAGTAAGGGGGAACCAGCTCGGCCTCGTCGAGGATGCGCTGCAGCGCTCGCCGCGCGCTCTCTCGATCGCCGGTCAGGCCCTGCACGGTGGCCAGATCGAAGAGGATCTCGGGCCGGGCCCGCCGGGTCGAAAGCTCCTCCAGGCTGGCCCGAGCGCCTCCCAGGTCGGCGGCGCCCATCTGGGCCTTGGCCAGCGCGTAGAGCGCGTCGTCGGTGTCGAACGAGCGGTCCCTCTCCACCACCGCCTTGAGCGCCTGCGCCGCCTCCGGGTAGCGTTTCGCCCCCAGGTGGGCCAGGCCCAGCTCGTAGCGCGCGTCCAGGGAGCCGGGCGTCCGCTCCACCGCCCGGGCCGCCGCCTCGGCCGCCTTGGCGAAGTCCTGCCGGGCCCGAAGCAGCGAAGCGTACTCGGTCCAGGAGGGGCCGTTGTCCAGCCGCCGCACCTCGGCCTCGGCCCGGCTCACGTCGGCCTTGGTGACCTTGCGGGGCCGGAACTTGACCCGGCCCAGCACGCTCCCCCCGCTCAGGTACTCGCTGAAGAAGTAGACGGCGGCGCCCATGGGGCCGAACACCAGGATGATCCACAGCCAGCGTGAGGTGTCGCCGCGCCGCACCGCCTCCACCGCCATCCACAGCACGAAGCCGTAGCTCAGGACCCACAGCGCCATCGCTCGCTCTCCGGGCGTACTGTAGCAGACGGCCGGGCGTTGAAGGGGGCCCGGCGGTCGGTGATTGCCAGCCCCCCCTGTCGCCTGTTGACTGTCGACCAACTCTGCCGACTGCCCCGTCCCGCCTGTACACTACCCCGCCTGGAGGCCCGATGAGCGAGATGAGCGGCGGCGAGGTGATCGCACGGATGCTGAAGGCCGAGGGCATCCGCCACCTGTTCGGCATCGTGGATGGGACCTACCTCGGCCTCTGCGTCGGCCTGCGCGAGGAAGAGATCGCCCTCATCAGCCCGCGTCACGAGACCAGCGCCGCCCACATGGCGGGCGCCTACGCGCGCCTGACGGGCGGCCTCGGCGTCTGCATGGCCAGCAACGGGCCCGGCGCCGCCAACCTGCTGCCGGGGATCGCGGTCGAGCAGGGCGAGGGCAACCGCGTGCTCGCCATCACCAGCTCCCGCCGCACCGGCATCACCGGTCCGGAGCGAGGCGGCACCTACCAGTACTTCGACCAGACCGGCGTGATCGGCAAGATGGCGAAGTGGAGCGAGCGGGTGCCCAGCTTCGAGCGCCTCGCCGAGCGGTTGCGGGCGGCGCTGCGCGCTAGCTGGGAGGGCCGGCCGGGTGTGGTCCACCTGGACGTGCCTGAGGACGTGATGAACGGAAGGGTCAAGGCCGATCTCACCTTCTGGGAACCCGCCCGCTATCGCCGAACGGCTGCGCTGCCGCCGCCCGACGATCAGTTGGACCAGGCCACGGACTGGCTCCTCACCGCAGACCGCCCGGTCCTTCACGCCGGCAGCGGCGTCATCCACGCCGGCGCCTTCGAGGAGCTGCGCGCGGTGGCCGAGCTGCTGCGGGCCCCGGTGACCACCAGTTGGGGGGGACGCGCCGCCATCGCCGAGACGTCGGAGGTGGCGTTTCCCATGATCCACGTGGAGCTGGTGAACGAGATCAGGAGCCAGGCCGACCTGGTGCTGGCCCTCGGCTCGCGGTTAGGCGAAACCGACTGGTGGGGCAAGGCCCCCTACTGGGGCAGCTCCCGGAAACAACGGCTGATCCAGGTCGATCAGGACGGGCAGGTCTTGGGCGCCAACAAGCCCGCCGACCTGCCGGTGCTGGCCGAGGTCCGGGTCTTCCTGCGCCGGCTCCACGAGCGCTTGCTGGCGCGACAGGGGGAGATCCCCTCCGCGAAACGCAACAAGTCGCTCGAGGGTTATCGGGCGGAGAGGGCCAAGGCGCGGCGGAAGCTGGACGCGGCCCTCGGCGATCGGTCCGGACCCATGAACTCGGGCCACGTGGCGGCCGAGTGCCGCCAGTTCTTCGGCGACGACGCCATCCTGGTGGCCGACGGGGGCAACGCAGCGGTGTGGGCCAACTTCTATCACGAGGTGAGGAAGCCCAACACGCTGCTCTCGACCTTCAAGTTCGGAATGTTAGGCGCAGGCTGCGCCCAGGCGCTGGGAGCCGCCGTGGCGCGCCCCCAGGCCCCCGTCTACTGCATCACCGGCGACGGGGCCATGGGCTTCCACTCCCAGGAGGTGGAAACCGCGGTGCGCAACCGCCTGACCCCCATCTACCTGGTGCTCTGCGACCGGCAATGGGGCATGGTCAAGATGAACCAGCAGTTCGCCCTGAAGCCGCTCAAGACGCTGCTCCTCAAGTCGCTCAAGGCCGACGAGACCATCAACACCGACCTCGGCGAGATCCGCTTCGATCTCCTGGCCCAGAGCATGGGCGCCCACGGGGAGCGCGTGTCCGAGCCCGACCAGTTGCGGCCGGCCCTGGAGCGCAGCCGGGCCTCCGGCAAGTGCGCGGTCATTCACGTGGACGTGAACCCGGTCAGCCACATGTGGGCACCGGGCCTCCTCCACTTCAAGGATATGCACCAGGAGCCCAAGGGCGAGTGAGCGACGCGCTCCCGGTCCTGGTCACCGGCGCCTCGGGTTATGTGGGCAGCCTGGTGGTGCGTGCGCTGGCGGCCGATTCGAGCTTCCGCGTGCTGGCGACCGACGTGCGCCCGGTGCCGCCGGAGCACCGGCTGCCGGGTGTCGAGCACCAGGTCGCCGACGTCCGCTCGCCGGGGCTGGCCGACCTCTTCGCGCGCTTCCGGCCCAGGTGCGTCGTCCACCTGGCGTCCATCGTGACCCCGGGCAAGGACAGCTCGCGGGACTTCGAGTACTCGGTCGACGTGCTGGGCACCGAGAACGTGCTTCGCGCCTGCCTGGCCGCGGGCGTTGAGCAGATCGTGGTCACCTCCAGCGGCGCCGCCTACGGCTACCATGCCGACAACCCGCCCTGGCTGAACGAGGACCACCCCCTCCGCGGCAACGACGCCTTCGCCTACTCCCGCCACAAGCGTTTGGTGGAGGAGATGCTGGCGCGATATCGAGCCGAGCATCCCGGCCTCCGGCAACTGGTGTTTCGGGTCGGCACCATCCTGGGGGAGGGAACCAACAACCAGATCACAGCCCTCTTCCGGAAGCCCCGCCTCTTGGCCATTCGCGGCTCGGCTTCGCCCTTCGTCTTCGTCTGGGATCGGGACGTGGTGGCCGCCATCGTGCGCGGGGTGAGGCTCGGCGCCGGCGGGATCTACAATCTGGCCGGCGATGGCGCCATGACCCTCCCCGAGATCGCG
>DATECU010000051.1:0-14416 GCA_035286745.1 Vicinamibacteria bacterium
GGCACCCGCGAGCAGGACCATGGCGAAGGCGAACTGGCCGACGATGAGGAGATGGCGGAAGCGCCGGTGGCCGCGATCTCCGGTGGTGCCGCGGGATCCGCTCTTGAGCGAGCTGTTCAGATCGAGCCGCAGGGTGAAGAGCGCCGGGGCCACGCCGAAGGCGAGGGCTGTGAAGAGACTGGCGCCGAACCCCCAGACCGCCACCCGCCAGTCGAGGAAGAAGACCAGGGCTTCACCACCGCCACTGGCGCTGAAAGCGTTCAGCCACTCGTTAGTCCACATGGCGACGAAGATGGCGCAGATGCAGCCGGCGAAGGCCAGCACCAGAGACTCGACGGCCAGGGGGCGTAGCAGTTGGGACCGAGAGGCACCGAGGGCGGAACGCACGGCGAACTCGCGAGCCCGGGCCATGGTGCGGGCGAGCAGCAGGTTCGCGAGGTTGGAGCAGGCGATGAGCAGCACGAAGAGGGAGAGACCGATCAGCATGCCCAGCACGCCCGGCGCGTTGTCGGGTATCACGGTGTCGATGATCGGCCGGGTGCGCCAGGTGGTTCCGGCGTTGGCAGCGGGGTGATCGGCGGCGAGGCGTCGACCGAAGTCGGCGATGAAGGCCCCAGCATGCGCAGGGGTGAGCTTGCTGGAGCGACGCCCGACCAGGCGGATCCAGAGGGAGCTGCGGTCGCCAGCTTCCTCTTCGCTCAGACCGAGGGGCCGGAAGACGTCGAACGCACCCAGGTGGCGCCAGTCGTTGAGGATAGCGGGCAGCACGCCGACGATCTGGTGGGCTTCGCCGTCCACGCGAACGCTGCGGCCGATGACGTTGGCCTCGCCACCGAAGCGGTTCTGCCAGCATCGGTGACTGATGATGAGGACGCGGTGGTTTCCCAGAATGGTCTCGTCGGGATGGAAGCTACGGCCGAGTCGAGGTTCGAGGCCGAGCGTGGCAAAGAGGTTGGCGGAGACGCGGAGGCCGGGGGCCGCCTCGGCGGGCCTGCCGGGTTCGGCGAGGCTCACGTCCGAGACGCCGTAGGCTGCGATCTCGCCATAGCCGTTCATCTCGGCCTTCAGATCGAGGTAGTCGGGCGGTGAGACGCTGCCCCGGGGGTTCTGGGCGGTGGCGCGAAAGATGCGGTCCAGTTGTCCGCTGTCCGGATAGGGTAGCGGGCGCAGCAACAGCGCATTGAGAATGCTGAACGCCGAGGTGTTGGCGCCGATGCCAAGGCCGAGCGTGATGACGGCAATGAGGGTGAAGCCGGGAGAGCGACTGAGCGACTTGATAGCGAAGCGGAGGTCAGGGATCAGCATGTCTTTCCCACCATCGGCACCTATTCCGCCCGCAGCGCTTCGGTGGGGCTGATCCTGGAGGCGTTCCTCGCGGGCATGTAGCAGGCGATCAGCGCGATCGCGATGAGCAGGACGGTGACGCCGGCCAAGACGCCAAGGTTGTTGATCCGCATGCTGGGGAAGCCCGCCGCGAGGAGTCGGGAAACGCCGAAGGCGCCGAGCAGGCCGATGGCGGAGCCGATGAGCGCGAGCTTCGCTCCGGAAGTGAGCACCAGGCGGATGATGTCTCCGACTTGGGCACCCAGGGCGAGACGGATGCCGAACTCGCCGGTGCGCTGGGCCATGGTGCGGGCGATCACGCCGTAGATCCCCAGGGAGGCCAGCCCGAGCCCGAGCGCGGCTAGCCCGGAAAGCATGCTGCTGAGGACGCCGAGCTGATAGTTGGCCCTGGCGATCGTCTTCTCGGCGGGTTGGAGCTTGCGCACCGGCAGGTCCGGGTCGAGCGACATCATGGTGGTGCGGATACCGTCGACGACAGTGGACGGTGCGACACCCGCGGTTCGTACGGCGATTTCGCCAATGCCCCGGGGTTCCTGGCTCATGGGTTGGTAGAGCTGGTAGGTCACCGGGTTAGGATCGGGGTAGACCGATTGAACGTCGCTGACGACGCCGACGATCTCTCCCCATTCGGTGGTCCTGCCACCGGCCTGAGCGACGCGCCGGCCGAGAGGGCTTTCGCCCCCAAAGAGGCCACGGGCCATCGCCTGGTTGATGATGAAGACTCTCGGGGAAGCGAGGGTATCGCCTTCGTTGAAGGTGCGTCCGTTGAGCACGCGGGTGCCGACGGTTTCGAAATAGTGGGGACTGATGCCGTTGATGACGGCGGCGGGCTCATGGCCGGGTTCAGGGATCTCGCGACCTGCGACCAGGTACTTGCGGGGCTCGGCCAGACCGAAGAAGGGCATCGAGAAGGAGAGGCTCGCGGACTCGACGCCGGGCAGCGCTTCCAAACGTTCCAGGGCGAGGCGTTGGAAGGCGGTGATCTCCTTGCCGCTCGGGTAGGTGTCGGTCGGAAGGAGCATGGTGCCGGTGACGAGGTGGTCGGATTCCCAACCGTATCGACGGTTGTTCAACTCGTGGAGTCCGCGCACGAAGAGGCCGGCGCCGGCGAGCAGGACCATGGCGAGGGCGAACTGGCCCACGATGAGGACGTGGCGGAAGCGCTGGTGGCCGCGATCTCCGGTGGTGCCGCGCGAACCGCTCTTCAGAGTGCTGTTCAGGTCGAGCCGGTGGGCGAAGTGCGCTGGGGCAACGCCGAAGGCGAGGGCCGTCAAAAGGCAGGCGCCGAACGCCCAGCCGAGCACGGGCCAGTCGAGGCTGAGAGTGACGCCGACACCGTTGTCCCCTGCGCTGGCAACCGCCAACCAGTCGAAGGTCCACAGGGCGACGAAGAGGGAGAAGATGCCGCCGGCAAGGGCGAGCAGGAGGGACTCGACGAACAGGGGGCGCAACACCTGGGAGCGAGAGGCCCCGAGCGCGGAGCGCACGGCGAACTCGCGGGCGCGGGCCATGGTGCGGGCGAGCAGGAGATTCGCCAGGTTGGAGCAGGCGATGAGCAACACGAAGCCGGAGAGGCCGATCAACATGACGACGATGGTTTGGGCGTCCCTGGGCAGGAAGGTGTCCTCGATCGGAATGGTGCGCCAGGTGGTTTCGGTGTGGACGGCGGGGAAGTCGACAGCGAGACGACGACCGAAGTTGGCGATGAAGGCTTCGGCTTGAGCGCGGGCGAGGGTGCCGGAGCGACGCCCGACCAGGCGAAGCCAGGTCGAGTTGCGGTCGCGGGCTTCCTTTTCGTCGAGACCGACTGGCCGGAAGACGTCGACCCAAGACAGATGGCGCCAGTCGCTGAAGGTGGCGGGCAGCACGCCGACGATCTCGTAGGGTTCGCCATCGACGCGAACCGTGCGCCCCAGGATCTGGCTGTCACCCCCGAAGCGAACCTGCCAGTAGCGGTGATTGATGATGAGGACGCGGTGGTTGCCCGCGATTTCTTCCTCGGGACGGAAGCCGCGGCCCAGTTGAGGTTGGGTGCCGAGGGTGGAAAAGAGATTGGCTGAGATGCGGAGGCCGCGGGCCGTCTCGGCCGGCTTGCCGGGTTCCGAGAGGCTCATATCCGAACTGGCGTAGGCGGCAATCTCACCGTACCCGCTCATCTCCGACTTCAGAACGAGGTAGTCGGCCGGGGACACACCGCCGTCGGGATCCTGGGACGTAGCGCGATAGATGCGGTCCAGTTGATCGCTGTCCGGATAGGGGGCCGGGCGCAGCATATACCCATTGAGGATGCTGAACATCGACGTGTTGGCGCCGATGCCGAGGCCTAGCGTGGTGATGGCAACCAGGGTGAAGCCGGGAGAGCGACCGAGTGACTTGATGGCGACGCGGAGGTCAGGGATCAGCATGCCGGCAGCTCGCGGACCAGCGTATCCACGTTCGTCACGCCACCACCTCCGTGCCCATGGCTTCGGTGACCTCCTCCACGATCCGACCGTCGAAGAGATGGATGGTGCGGTCCGCGTGGCGCGCAAAGCGGGCGTCGTGGGTCACCATGCAGATGGTGGAGCCGGCGCGGTGCAGCTCGCGGAGCAGCGACATCACCGCGTCGCCGTTCTTCGAGTCGAGGTTCCCGGTGGGCTCGTCGGCAAGCAGGATTGCGGGAGAACCCCCGAGCGCCCGCGCCACCGCCACCCGCTGCTGCTGGCCGCCCGAGAGCTGGCTCGGCAGGTGCTTGGCGCGATGGACCATGCCCACGCGCTCCAGGGCCTGATTCGTTCGCTCGCGCCGCTCCTTGGTGCCCATACCGCGATAGGTGAGCGGCAGCTCGACGTTTTCGTAGACGGTGAGGTCGCCGATCAGGTTGAAGCTCTGGAAGATGAAGCCGATCTCCCGGTTGCGGATGCGGGCTCGCGTGGCGAGGTTGAGCTCCTGAACCGGTCCGCCGTTTATCGTGTAGGTGCCCGAACTCGGCGAGTCCAGGAGCCCCAGGATCGACAGCAACGTGGACTTGCCGCACCCGGAGGGCCCGGCGATTGCGAGGTACTCCCCCTTCTGGATCGTGAGGTGGATCCCGGAGAGGGCATGGGTCTCGATCTCGTCGGTGTAGAAGACCTTGGTCAGGTCCTCCAGCCGGATCAGCGGGGCGTCTGCGCTCACGTGTTCTCCTTCACTCAGTTGAGGTGGATCCGATCGAAGGCGTCCCAGGCGGAGGTGTCCGAGAGGACCACGCGATCCCCCTCCTTGAGCCCTTCCACGATCTCGACGGTGTTCACCGAGGCCCGGCCCAGGCGCACCTTGCGGCGCACCGCGTGGTTCGTTCCTTCCTCCAGAACGAACAGCCCCAGCAGCCCGTCAGTCTGGCCCTGCGCGGGGCGGCCCAGGTAGAGGACGTTGTCGAGCCGTTCCAGCTCGATGGTGCCGTCCACGGTGAGATCGGGGCGGGCGCCCCTGGGCAAGGCGCCGTCGAGGGCGAGGTCGACGGTGACGGTGCCGTTCTGTGCCCCGGGGTCGACTCGAGACACGTGGCCGGGCACGACGCCGTTGCGGGTGTCGATGGTGGCTCTCTGGCCGGGAACCAGGTCCCGGGCCTGCGTCTCGGCGATCTTGACGACCGCCTTCAGCTTTCCCGGCTGCGCCACGCGGGCGAGGTTGGCGCCGGGGGTCACGCGCTGGCCCACCTCGACCGGGACCTGCTGGAGCACGCCATCCATGCCCGCGCGGACCCGCAGCCCTTCGAGCTGGCTGCGGCGGAGACGGGCCATGGCGCGACGCTGCTCGACGACCGCCTGCTGGACCGCGACCTGCGCAGCGACCGACTCACCGCTGATCTCGAGGCGCTTTTGTTCGATGTCGAGTCGCTTCCGCGCCTCCTGGGCTCGCGTCTGCGACGTCTTGAGCGTGATGGCGGCGATCAGGCCGCGCTCGGCCAGCTGCTCATCCACCTCGGTCTGCATCCGGGCCTGCGTGTGTTCCGATTCCACGCGAGCCACCGCCGCCAGCTGGTCCAGGCGCTGGCTTTCGAGGCGGACCTTGAGCTCGATCGCCTGGGCGTCCGCCGCTCGCATCTCGGCGTCGGCCTGCAGCGCCGACTGCTCGACCTCGGGGTTCGACAGCTCGAGGATGACGCTAAGGGCGGTGACCATCGTCCCCGGCTGGATCCGGATGCGTTCGACGCGGCCGTCGGTCGCGGCGGGGATCCAGCGGACCTCCTCGGGGACCAGCGTGCCGATGCCGCGGACCTGCCGAAGCATCTCGCCGCGCTTCACGGCGTCGATCCAGACCGTGGCCTTGTCGACCCTGGGGGCGGCCGGCCGGAGCCGCGACAGGCCGAGGGTGATCAGCGAGAGGCCGACCACGCTCCCGGCCACGATCCCGATCCGGCGGATCTTCTTCTGCCGAGCCTGGGAGGGGCGAGTGACGTCCATGGCCGCTTCCAAGGGCAAGCGACATGCCAACCTGCGCTGCCAGGCGAAGTCCTTGTGCAGGCGCGACTTGTTGGCCAGGCCCCGGTGCTACCGGAGCGACCGCTCTGTTCGCTCCTGGGACGCCAGCGTCCCAGGAGCGGGCACCACGGATCTCCTCGGCGCACCCTGGTCACCGTTGCGCGTGACTCTCTCCTATGGCTACAGTGGGGTGCGACCGTGAGACCCACTGGGTCAGGGTGGTGACAGCGTATGAGCCGACAAACCCACGGTGGTGGCACCAGTACACGCGCCTCGCGCAGAAGCGCCGCTGAGCTTCGGCCTCGAAGGCTCGACCAGGACGATCCCGACGCAGTCGACTTCGACTCGATCGACTGGGATGCCGTAGAACGCGTCACGTTCGAGTTGGACCCCTCCCTGGTCGAACAGATCCGGGCCAGGCGACACCTGAAGCAGATCACGCTTCGCGTCGGGGTCGAGCAGATCGAAGAGGCCCGCCGGGTCGCGGCGCGTACCGGCCTCAAGTACCAGGCGGTGCTCCGCCGGTGGCTCGCCGAAGGGGCCAGCCTCGCGCGGGCCAAGTCGGTCAGGTCGCGGCGAGCGCGGGCAGGACAGACTCAGTAGTCCCGTCAGCCCGACGCGAGTTGCGTCTCAGCCCGTAAGGCCACGCTGCCCGGGATTCCGGGGCCAGCAGCCTGGCGAGGCTCCTCGGCCGCAAGCTCGCCAACCCTGCCCGCCGCTCATTCACTCACTGCTCTCCGGGCAACCGAGTAACCGCCTATAACTACTATGAGAGTTACGCCGGTACTGGTGACTTGTCAAGTCCTTCTTGGGAGTTACCATGCCTGAGGAACCATGGCGACCCCCAAAGGCGTACCGGCCGAACCGGCGTTTGAGCTGACGGGTGGGGCGCTCTGCCTCGACTTCGCGAACACCCTCGACCAGCGGCCGACCGACTATCCCAAAGAGATGCTCCCGGACTACCGCCGCCTGCTGTCGTGGGCCGAGCAGGCCGGCGCCCTCGGCGAGGCGGAAGCCGCGAAGCTGGCGGTGCGTGCGGAGCGGTCGCGTGCGGGGGCGACCCGGGTGCTGGGACGGGCGCGGGGGCTGCGGGAGGCCATCTTCGCCATCTTCGCGGCCGCTGTGCGTGCCCAGGCGCCGCCGCGGGACGGCGTCCGGACCCTCAACCAGGCGATCCGCGACGCCTTCCGCCGGCTCGAGCTCCAGCCGCGCGGCGGTGCCTACCGCTGGCAGTGGCTGTCCGAGCCGGGGAACCTGGAGGCTCCTCTCTGGCCCGTGGTGCGCTCCGCCGCCGACCTCATGACCTCACCGGACCTGGCCCGGGTGCGTGTGTGCAACGCCCCCAACTGCGATTGGCTCTTTCTGGACCACAGCAAGAACCAGACGCGACGCTGGTGCGACATGAAGACCTGCGGCAACCGCGACAAGGCCAGGCGCTTCCGCGCCGCCCGGAAGGCGTAGGGTTAATAGGCGCCAGGAGGGCCGGCTCCTCGCTGAGACCTGGGGTAGGCTTGCAGGATGAAACCTCGGTTTGCCGCCCTCCTGACCGCCTTGGCCTCTGCGCTTGGCCCCTGGACCGCCTGGGGCGCCCCGGCGAACCCGCTCGCCATCACCAACGTCACCGTCATCGATGCCACCGGGGCACCGCCGCGCCCGGGCCAGACCGTGCTGATTCGCGACCGGCGCATAGCGGTTGTCGGGTCCGCCTCGTCCGTGGCGGTGCCGAGAGGAGCCACGCGAGTCGACGGCCGCGGCCGATACTTGATCCCGGCGCTCTGGGACATGCACGTGCACCTCGCCAATCGGCCCCCGGGCGAGCCTCCTTCCGAGAGCCTGTTGCCGCTGCTGCTGGCGCACGGCGTGGTGGGCGTGCGCGACATGGGTGGCGACTTCGACCGCATCCGCAGCCTGCGCGACGCGGTGGCGAGCAACAGCCTGCGCGGACCGCGGATCGTCGCCCCGGGACCGTTCCTGGACGGGCCACAGGAGCCGAGCCCGATGGTGGTGCCGGCCGGCAACGCGGAGCAGGCGCGGCAGGCGGTGCGGGACCTGAAGGCGCGGGGAGTGGACTTCATCAAGCTCCAAGCCGCGCTGTCGGCCGAGGCCTGGAGGGCCGGGGTCCAGGAGAGCGTTGCGCTAGGCATTCCGGTGGCCGGTCACGTGCCGGAGGCTGTGAGCGCATGGGACGTGGTGGGCAGCGGCCAGCGCAGCATCGAGCACGTGTCGCCGGCCTTGCCCGGCGATGCCTCGATCCTGCTGGCCTGTTCGAGCCGCGAAGCCGAGCTGCGCGCCGAGCTGCACGCGCTAGGCGAGGCGGCGCGGGTCGAGACCGCCAAGCCCGAGGATCTGCGGGCGCGGCAGCGCGCCCTTCAGGAGGCCCTGCTGTCGAGCTACGACGCCACTCGCGCCGCCGGCCTCTTCGCGCGCGTGGCCGCCGCCGGTGTCACCTCGGTGCCGACGCTGATCTGGTCGCAGACGGTCCTGCCTCGCTCGAAGGACGACCTGGCCGCGGAAGTGCCGCTTCGCTATGTGCCCAAGGCGATGGCCGCGCGCTGGCGCGCGCGGAGGGCGGAGTACCTGGAGCGCGCCATCCCCGAGACGCTGGCCCTCCACCGCCGGCTGGCCGAGCGCTCG
Source organism: Vicinamibacteria bacterium (assembly GCA_035286745.1). Taxonomy (GTDB): domain Bacteria; phylum Acidobacteriota; class Vicinamibacteria; order Fen-336; family Fen-336; genus DATECU01. Next base: position 8,421 of record DATECU010000051.1, read on the forward strand.
CTGGCCCTGGTCGGCGAGCTGCACCGAGCCGGCGTCGCGATCCTGGCTGGTACCGACTCGTTCGATGGCTTCGTGCTGCCGGGGTTTGCGCTGCACCAGGAGCTGGAGCTGCTGGTGGCGGCGGGCTTGACTCCACTCGAGGCGCTGCAGGCGGCGACGCGCGAGCCAGCCCGTTTCCTGGGGGAGAAGGACCGAGGGACGATCGAGGCCGGCAAGCTCGCGGACCTGGTCCTGCTCGAGGCCGACCCGCTGGCCGACATCCGTCACACCCGGAAGATCGCAGCCGTCGTGCAGGGCGGAGACCTCCTCGACCGCGCCGCGCTGGATCGGCTGCTGGCCGACCTCGAGACCCGCGCCGACCGATAGCGTTCGGCTACGGCGTCACTGCTGGCCCGCGCCGGGGCGGACCACTCGGTATCGCGACTGGAGGAACGCCACCAGGTCCACCATCTGGCGGACCGTCATCACGTCGGAGTAGTCCGGCATGCGCGAGCCGCCCGCGCGCCTCACCAGGTCCGCAGGCAAGTCCTCGGGCACCCGGTGCGAGGGGGCGATGATGGAGGTCACCAGCTCACCGTCGGTCTTGACGTGAGGCACCTCCCCGCCCAGGACCACCGGTACGGACGGAACCGCGGTCGGCTGGCCCAAGTCGAGCCCGGCCACCCGGTGACAGCCGTTGCAGCGTAGGCCCACGAAGGCGGCCTGCCCTCGATCAGCGTCCCCATTCGGTAGGCGGAAGCCGGCGGCGGACTTGGGACTGGCGGTGCAGGCCATCACGGCGACCGCCAGCGCCGCGGTCACGACCACGCGTGAGCTGTTCATGGGATCACCCCGTGACCCATTCTAGCCCCTGGAGCCTGGGGCCGGGCGGGGAGCGGACCCTCGGCCGTGAGGCCCACCTTCTCGGCTACTTGTCTTCGCGCTCGGTTCCTGCTTCTCGGCGACGGCCCCAGGCGCTCAGGAAGTCCCGGCTTCCGTGCAAGAGGCGCATGACCCACACCTCGTTGGGGTGTACCTCGTACAGGAGGCGGTACTTGCCGACGAAGATCTCGCGAACTTCGGGGTCGCTCAAGTCAGGCACCACCCGCCCACGCTCTGCGAACTCGGCGAGAGAAAGAGCCGCATCGAGGGCCTGACGCAAGAAGACCCTGGCGCCCTGCGGCGAGTCATCGGTCGACGTATCGCACCGCGGCGCGAAGATCACCCCTGGCGCGGCCGGCCCACCTTACTCGTCGAGCCAAGCCGCGGCTTCCCGCTCAACCTCTTCCTGGGTGAACACACGGCCCTCGCGCATGTCCTCGCGAGCTTCCTCGATCTTCTGTCGAAGGTAGAGACGATAGGCCACATCCTCGAGGGTGCAGTCGTCGGGGAGGGACCGAACGACCTCGAGTGCGACTTCCTTCACCGTCGCCATAGGCCATTCTCCTTCTGCGCCCCCGCCTGGTCAACGGCTTGCCCGGCAGGAGCGGCGGAGCACGCGATCCACTGGGGCGTCATCTGCCGAGCGCTCTCGCCTATCTGAAGGTCCAGCCGACGCCGATCTTGGCCTCCGGGCTGTCGAGGGCGCCCAGCTTGAACTCGACGAAGAAGCTGCCTCGGTGGACCAGGCCCACACCAACGCCAAAGCCGATCTCGGCGTCGGTCTCGCGATCCGCGTGCCTGCCCTCGTCGCCCCAGCGGTAGAGGTTGAGAGCAGGTCCGAACGCCACGTAGAGCCTCCAGGGGCTGCGCCGAGGCCGCAACCAGTAGGCCAGCTCGCCGTTCAGCGAGATCGTCGTGAGGTCGTTGCCCACTCCCACTTCGATGTTCGGCCTCAGCCAGAGCGGTCCTTCGAGCGGCCCAATGTCGGCGTGGCCGCCAACGTAGAGCTGATCGGGGTCGCTGCTTACGCCGGCGCGGAAGCCCACCCCACCTTGGGCCCGAGCCGGGCTGGCCAGACCAAGTACGGCGAGGAACGAGACAGCGGCGAGCACAACGCGAGCAGGCTTCATCGGGAACCACTCCTTTCTCCCTTCATGATAGCCTCCCCCCGCGGTGACGCGCGTCACGCCTCCCGCGGGAGGAGAGGCCACGATGTCGAAGAAACACCTGCTGTGGGCCATTCCTCTGGCGCTGGGCGCGGGCTTGCTCTTGGCGGGCCCCGGCATCGCCGAACGCAACTTCAATCGCGTCCTGATGAAGCCCCCCTACCGGCCCTCGGCCCGGGCGCTTGCGCTGCATCGCACCCTCACCATTGTCGATCTCCACGCCGACACGCTCTTGTGGAACCGGGATCTGCTGCATCGCGGCTCCTCAGGCCATGTCGACGTCCCCCGCCTGGTCGAAGCCAACGTGGCCGTTCAGGCCTTCACCACCGTGACCAAGATGCCCCGTGGCATCAGCCTCGACCGGAACGACGGGCGTTCTGACAGCATCACGCTGCTGACGCTGGTCGAGACCTGGCCGCCCGCCACCTGGACCAGCCTCAAAGAGCGCGCGCTCTACCAGGCGCGCAAGCTGGACCAGGCGGTCGGCCGTTCTGGCGGCAAGCTGGTGATGATCCGCTCGGCAAGCGACCTCGCCACCTACCTGGAACGGCGCCGGCAGATGCCCGGGCTCACCGCGGCCTTTCTGGGTGTCGAGGGCGCACATGCCCTGGAGGGCGACCTCGACAACGTCGATCGGTTCTACGAGTCCGGTGTGCGCATGATGGCCCCGACCCACTTCTTCGACACCGACATCGGGGGCTCGGCGCACGGGGTGGAGAAGGGGGGCCTCACCGAGAAGGGCCGGGAGATGGTGAAGCGGATGCAGGCCCGGGGCATGATCCTCGACCTGGCGCACGCCTCGGCCAAGACCCTGACCGAAGCCACCGCCCTCTCGAGTCGGCCAGTCGTGGTCTCCCACACCGGCGTGCGCGGCACCTGCGACAACAACCGCAACCTGAGCGACGAGGCCCTCCGGGCGGTGGCGAAGACAGGTGGGGTGGTGGGGATCGGGGTGTGGGAGACCGCCGTCTGTGGCCGGGACGCGGCGGCCATCGCCCGCTCCATGCGCTATGCGGCGGGGCTGATCGGTGTCGACCACCTGGGACTCGGCTCCGACTTCGACGGAGCCGTCACCGCACCGTTTGAGGTGACCGGTTTGCCGCTCTTGACCGACGCTCTGCTGGCCGCGGGCTTCGGAGAAGACGAAATCGCCAAGATCATGGGCGGGAACGCCGTGCGCGTGCTGCGTCAGGCGCTGCCCAAGGAGTGAGGAGTCGCCATGTCCCGTGCCCTGCCGATGCTCGCTGTGTTCGCCGTCGCTGTCTCCGCTGCCGCCGCGGGGGCCGCCGACCCCTGGGTGGAGGTGAAGACCCCGGGCTTCACCGTGATCTGCGACGGCTCCGAGAAAGAGGCTCGCCGGGTGGCCTGGCAGTTCGAGCAGATCCGGGCCCTCCTCAAGCGCATCTGGCCCTGGGTCCAGCTCGACATGCCGCGGCCGGTGGTGGTCTTCTCGGTCAAGAGCGAGGCGGCGCTTCGGGACCTGGCGCCGGAATACTGGGAGGAGAAGGGACGCTGGCGACCCGTCGGTGTCTGGGCCAGCGGGCGCGAGGCGACCTATGTCGCCAGCCGTCGCGACATCACCGGCTTTCGCGCGGGCGACGACACGTGGGACAACCCCTACCTGGTTCCCTACCGGCAGTACGTTCAATTGGCTCTGCAGCGCAACTTCGACCGTCTCCCTCTCTGGTTCGAGCAGGGCCTGGCCGCGTTCTGGGGCAACACCATCATCGACGGCAAGTACGTCTATACGGGACGCGCCGTGCCCTCGCACCTCGGCGTTCTCAGGGAACGAGCGCTGCTCCCTCTGGACGCCCTGTTCGCCGTCACCCGTGACTCCCCGGACTTCACGCAGGAACGGCGCTCCGACGTGTTCTTCGCCGAGACCTGGGCCCTGATCCACTACCTCATCATGGGAGAGGCGCGACCGGGCCAGGTCAACGCCTTCCTGAAGCTGGTGGTCGAGGGCAAGAGCGGTGCCGAAGCCGCCAAGACGGCGTTTGGCGACCTGGGCATCCTGGGCAAGGAGTTGGACAAGTACGTCCGGCAGGTGACCTACCGCTATCGACGCCAGGAGGTCGCGGTGGATGTCGATGACAGGACCTTCGGCGCCCGGAGGCTCTCCCAGGCTGAGTCCCTGGGGCGGCGCACCCTCTTCCACGTTGCCATGCGGCGCCCGATCGAAGCCCGGGCCCTGATCGAAGAGGCCCTGAAGCTGGACCCGGACCTGGCGCTGAGTCACGAGGCTGCGGCCTACCTCGCCTACAGCGAAGAGAAGCGCGAGGAGGCGCGCGAACGGCTCACCCGAGCCCGGAAGTCACCGGCTGCCAGCTTCTATGCGCATTACCTCTGGGCCTATCTGGAGCGCACGGTAGACCAGAGCGAAGAGGCCCTCGATCGTGCGGAGGCAGCCCTCAAGGCCGCCGTGGAGCTGAACCCCCACTTCGCCGATGCCTACGCGGATCTATCGATGGTGATGTCCAAGCGAAAGGCGTCCATCGAGACGACCCTGCCCTTGGCCCGGCGGGCGGTGAGCCTGGAGCCCGGCGAAGCCAAACACCGCATCAATGCCGGCTGGTTGCTGTTCGCCGCCAACCGTTTGGCGGAGGCCAAGGCCGCGGCCCAGCAGGCCTTGGCCTTGGCCGACGACGACCGGGATCGCGGGCACGCCCAGGAGCTGCTGGCCGCCGCCTCCCAACCGGCGAGCGCCGCCGTGGCTGGCCCGGCTGGTCCGGAACGAGCCTGCGAGGCTGGTCAGGGACCGGCGTGCCTGGTTGCCGGGCTGGCCTTGCGGGACGGGATGAACGGCACCACGGACCGGGTGCGGGCGGCCCAGTTCTTCGAGAAGGCGTGTGCGGCCGGCGAGCTGGACGGCTGCGTGGCGCTGGGGCTGGCCCTCGATCGTGGCGAGGGGGTTGCCGCAGACCCAAAGCGCAGTGTCGAGGTGCTGACACAGGCGTGCGACGCCGGGCTGCCGCAGGGGTGCAGCGAACTGGGCTACCTTCATCTCGGCCGCGGAACCGCCGCCGGCCGCAAGCTGGCGGCAGCCCTGCTGCGGAGAGGCTGCGAAGGAGGCGATGCGCCCGCTTGCAACGCCCTGGCCACCCTGTACGAGACCGGCCTGGGCGTGATCAAGAACCTGAAGCAGGCGCGCGATCTGTACGCGCAGGCCTGCGCCGCCGGCTACGAGCCCGCGTGCGCGAAGAAGCCGAGTCCTCCGAAGTGAGCCGCTGACGCGAGACGCCGGCCGCGCCTATCGCAGGGCGGCGGGGGCCTCCATGGGCCCGGAGTTCTTCGCTTTGTCCCAGTCGGTGTGGGGCGGCCGGTTGAGCACGAACCAGCCCCACAGGATCTCGCGGTAGGTGTGGGGCGTGAGGCCCAGTCGCCTGTAGAGAGGCCGCAGGGCCAGGTGGAGCCGGCGCAGGTTGTAGAACGGGACCCGGGGGAAGTAGTGGTGTTCCAGATGGTAGTTGGAATAGAGGAAGAGGAAGTCCCAGAGATGGCTGGGCTTCATCAGGGTCGACCACTTGAGGGGATGGCTGGGGTCGATGGCGTAGTGCTGGCCCAGCCGATTCAGGGTGAAGGCCACCGGGAAGACCAGGAAGTAGGGCACGAACCAGACCCGGAGCAGGACACCGAGGCCCCCAAGAGCCAGGAGCGCTGAGGCCACCGAGAGCTGGATGGCTACGGTCGCCAGGCGTTCCCGCCCAATGGTTCGGCGGAGGTCGGGGGGATAGGAGGCAGCTTCCCGGGCCGCCGCCCGGAAGTAGATGGGCATCAGCGCCGGTGTGCAGTAGAGGAGCTTGTACCAGCGGGCGTTGCGCTTGGGCGACAGCCAGTGACGCTTGGGATCGTCCAGGTCGGAGCCCAGGTTGTCGTGGTGGTCGAGGTGCCAGCGGGTGAACTGGCTGGCCGAGATGCCGCTGGTGATGGCATAGAGCAAGCCGAGGACCCGCTCTGAACGCGGCCTGG
>DATECU010000052.1:0-5320 GCA_035286745.1 Vicinamibacteria bacterium
GGCATCGTCAAGGGGCAGATGACGACCATCCACTCCTACACCAACGACCAGAAGATCCTGGACCTGCCCCACAAGGACCTGCGCCGGGCCCGGGCCGCCGCTTTGTCCATGATCCCCACCTCCACCGGCGCCGCCAAGGCCATCTACCTGGCCATCCCCGAGCTCAAGGGCAAGCTGGACGGCGTGGCCATCCGGGTCCCCACGCCCAACGTGTCGCTGGTGGACCTCACGGTCGAGCTGGGCAAGCCGGCCACCGCCGAAGAGATCAACGGGGCGTTCGACAAGGCGGCCAGCGGCTCCATGAAGGGCGTGCTGGCGGTCTCCAGGCTCGAGCTGGTTTCGCTCGACTTCCGCGGCAACCCCGCCTCCTCGATCGTGGACGCACCGCTCACCAAGGTGGTCGACGGCAACCTGGCCAAGGTCTTCTCCTGGTACGACAACGAGTGGGGCTTCAGCAATCGGGTGCAGGACCTCCTCCACTTCATGGCCTCACGCGACCACGCATAGAGGGCAATCATGGCCAAGAGGACGGTCCGCGACCTCAAGGACCTCAAGGGGGCGCGGGTCTTCGTTCGCGTCGACTACAACGTTCCGGTCAAGGACGGTGTCATCACCGACGACACTCGCATCCGCGCCTCGCTCCCCACGCTTGAGCTTCTGATCGCCGCCGGGGCGCGCCTGTTCCTCGCCTCCCACCTGGGCCGGCCCAAGAAGGGACCCGCGCCAGAGTTCAGCCTCAAGCCGGCGGCGGCTCGGCTCTCCGAGCTCTTGGGGCGTCCGGTGTTGATGGCCGGCGACTCCGTTGGGGCCCAGGTCAAGGAGCTGGCCGGGAGTCTCGGCGACGGCGGCGTGGTGCTGCTGGAGAACGTGCGCTTCTACAAGGGGGAGGAGGCGAACGACCCGGGGTTCGCCGCTCGCTTGATCGCCGACACCGGGGCCACCGTCTTCGTCAACGATGCGTTTGGCACCGCTCACCGAGCCCACGCTTCGACCGAAGGCGTGTCGCATCACGTCAAGACCTCGGTCGCCGGCCTGCTGATGGAGAAGGAGGTCAAGTACCTGGGCCTGGCCCTGGAAGCGCCGGAGCGGCCCTTCGTTGCGGTGTTGGGGGGAGCCAAGGTCTCCGACAAGATCCAGGTCATCGAGAGCCTGCTCCCCCGCGTCGACGCGCTCCTGGTGGGCGGGGGCATGGCCTACACCTTCTTCCGCGCCCAAGGACTGGACACCGGCAAGAGCCTGGTGGAAGAGGACAAGGTCGGGCTGGCCCAGGAGCTTTTGGCCAAGGCGCAAGGCAAGATCCGGCTGCCGCAGGATCACGTGGTGGCCGCCGCTTTCAACGCCGACGCCGAACACAAGACGATGCCGGCCAACGAGTTTCCAGAGGGCTGGATGGGCCTCGACATCGGTCCGGCCACGGCCAGGGCGTTCGCCGCTCAGGTCCTCGGCGCCAGGCTCGTCCTCTGGAACGGGCCCATGGGGGTCTTCGAGATGCCGGCCTTTGCGCAGGGGACGCTGGCCATGGCCAAAGCCCTTGCCGAGTGCCCGGGAACCTCCATCGTGGGGGGTGGCGACAGCGTGGCGGCGGTGACCCAGATGGGACTGGCCGACAAGATCACCCACGTCTCGACCGGAGGCGGCGCCTCGCTCGAGTTCCTGGCCGGCGATCCCCTGCCCGGCGTGACCTGCCTGAACGACACGGACGAATGACCACAGAGGCACAGAGGGGAGAAGGCGAACAGGCGGCGGAACGCTTGGACGGTCTTCGCGACCTTGAGAGAGAGAGAGAGACTGAAGGAGAGCAAGGCAAGCTTCCCCGCTGGCGGGTTGCGGGTTACCGGCTGTGGTCTTCTTCTCTGTGACTCTGTGCCTCTGTGGTGTCCGTTCGTTGTGCTGAATCCCGTGGGGAGGACCGAATGCGCCGACCGTTGATCGCCGGGAACTGGAAGATGTACAAGACGGCGGCGGAGGCCGTCGCCCTAGCCGCCGAGCTTCGCGAGGGCTCCCGCCGCCAGGGGGTCGAGGTCCTGGTGGCGCCTCCCTTCACGGCGCTGGCGGCGGTCGCCCAGGCCATTCGGGGCAGCCACCTGCTGCTGGCGGCCCAGAACGTGCACTGGGAGAACGAGGGCGCCTTCACCGGCGAGGTCTCGCCGCGAATGCTGGCGGACGCCGGCTGCACCCACGTCATCCTGGGCCACTCCGAGCGCCGCCAGCTCTTCGCCGAGACCGACGAGGCGGTGGCCAAGAAGGCCAAGGCAGCGTTGGCCCACTCCCTGACGCCTATCGTCTGTGTGGGCGAGACGCTGGCCGAGCGCGAGTCCGCCCGCACCATGGAGGTGGTGGAGCGGCAGGTGGAGCGCGCCCTGCGCGAGCTGTCGGCGGATCAGGTGGCGGCGCTGGTGATCGCTTACGAACCGGTCTGGGCCATCGGGACCGGCCGCAACGCGACCCCCGAGCAGGCTCAGGAGGTCCACGCCTTCATCCGCCGCCGGGTCTTGACCTCGCACGGCGAGCCTGCGGCAGCGGCTCTGCGCATCCTCTACGGCGGCAGCGTAAAGCCGGACAACATCGGCGTTCTGATGGCCCAGGCCGACTTGGACGGAGCCCTGGTGGGCGGGGCCTCGCTCACCGCGGCCTCGTTCCTGAAGATCGTGCAGTACCAGTAGGCGACCCTACTTCGCTGGCGCACCCAAGATGCGTGCGGTCAGGCGCCGGCACGCCTCGTTCTCGTCCTTGGTGCCCTTGGCGACGACCGCCAGGGCCTCCTGGCCACCGATGGTGTCCATCGCCCTGAGCGTCTCCCACCGGCAGTCCTCATCCTCGGTCGCATAGCGGCCGGCCAGAAACGCTATCGCCTCGGTCTTGCCCAGGTGTCCCAGCGCCTCGATCATGGCCGCTCGATCGTTCTCGTCCTTGACGGCCGGGATCGCGCTCATCAGAACCGGGGTGGCTCCGGCCGCGCCGGAGAGCCCCACCAGGTAGAGATCGTGCCGCTTGTCCTGCCCGGGGCCGACCACCTTGGCCTTGGCTTCCATGTCCGGGTGGGTCGGCGCCTTGAAGTGCTGGCGGTTCAGGCGAGCCAGCATCTCCTGGGCGCCCTCCACCAACAGATGCGTTAGGCCCTCGGTGGCTTCGTCCTTGCGACCGAAGCCGGCATTGTAAGCCCCGTAGTACTTGTGCGTGCGCAGGCGCTGGCTGGCCGGGGTCTCGCCCGCCTTCTGCACCTCGAACTCCACGTCCATGTATCCCCAGAACTGGGTAGCACCGTAGGGAACCTGGCGGCTCTCCACATAGATGTCCTTGAGCGTTCCCTTGACGCTCCAGACGAAGTCCTCGCCGCTGCTGAGCCTGAACCCCATCGCCGCGGCCTCGCTGCGCAGGGCCTCGGCGAGCAGATCTCCCAGGTTGATAGCGGGGTCCAAGTCGTACTGCGGCCCCTTGGTCATGAACCCGCCGGTGCGGCGGACGATCTTGGCCTTCTTGTCATAGGCTCCCTCGAAGGACGCGATGCGCAGGGAACCAACGCTCGCCGTATCGAACAACGGCGAGCTGATTGCGTTGACCGGCTCACGACCATCGGCCAACTTGACTTCCTTGATGGTGGCGGCGGCCAGCGGACTTGCCGCCAGAGCCAACGGGGCGAGCAACGCGAACGTGGCACGTGCACTCATCCAAGCCCTCCTTCGTTCGGCACCTCCGCGGGTCGCAGCCTGGAGGGGGCGGAGTGGAACTCGCGGAAGCCGAGAGCGCCCCCCCCCGACCGTGTGGGTTTCACCGGGGATGTCGCTAGGCCGGACACTACGCCCCAGGCTGACGGGGTGTCAAGGGCTGCCTTCGCCTTCTTCGCCTTCTTCGCCTTCGTCCCGTCTGCAGCGCAGCGCGGCTACCGATTCAGCGCCTCGGCCGCATACACCTGCGCGAAGCTCCGGTCCTGGACGAAGACCAGCCGCTCCTGTCGCGCGTCGAAGTCGGCCACCCGGCTCCAGTCGGCCACCCGGCTGCGACGACCTGTCGCCCGATCGAGCAGGACCACGGCGGCATCCCCGCCCGCACGAGGTTCCAACAGCAGAAGCCGCCCCGCCTCCAAGGGGACCGGCAGCCGGCCGGCGCCGACGATCCGCTCCGGCTGGGCATCGTCTAGCCTCTGCATGAAGACGCCCCGGGTCGACGCTTCGCCGGCGCGGAGCGCTCCGCCCCACATCAGGGTCAAGCCGTCGGCGGTGAAGCGGAGGCCTTCATACTCGCCGCCCTCAGCCAGCACCCGGTCCGCCGACTGCCCCGGCCGGTGAAGCACGATACCCCGGCCCTGGCCGGTCCCCACCACCGCCGCCAGCAACCGGCCGCCCGGCTGCACCGCCAACCAGGTCGCGTCCTTGGGCAGGCGGGCGACCGGCTCCTCGGTCTCGGTCGCCAGGGTCACCGCCAGCACCTGAGTGCCCTCCGGGACCGGCTTGAGATAGGCCACGCGTTCGGCGTCCCACCAAACAGGATAGCGGGCCGGGGCCACCCCCAGCGGCCGGCGGCGCCCGCTGGCCAGGTCCAGCAGCACCAGCCGCCCCGCCGGATCCTCCCGCAAGGAGACGGCCGCCACCAGCCGGGCGTCCGGCGAGAGCCGGGGCCAGGCCAGGTCGTCGTCCTGGGTCACCGCGTGGGGCGCGGCCTCCCCGGAGGCAGTGGCGACCAGCAGGTCCTTGACCGAGCGAACGTGGCAGAAGAGCAAGCGCCTACCGTCGGCTGAGAGCGTGGGCGCGCTGTACTCGCCGAGACCGGCCGTCAGCGGCGCCGCGACGCCACCGTCCAGCCGCAGCCTCCGGAGGTGGAAGCCGCTTCCCTGCTTCGTCGCGTAGATGAGGGCGCGGCTGTCGGCGGTCCAGGCCAGGCCGTACATCTGCTCCGGGACCTCGGTCAGGCGCCGCGACTCACCATCCCCCAGCGAGCGAACCCACAGCTCGCCCTGGCCCCCTTCGGGGTTGCTGGTGGTAAAGGCCAGGAAACGCCCGTCCGGCGAGAAGCGGGGAACGAAGCCGGGCTGGTGGACGTCGCTTCCGCGCTCGAGGTCGCCCGCATCCGTCAGTCGCAGTAGGTCTCGGCCAGCCAGGTGCTTGGTGAAGGCAAGCCAGCGACCGTCGGCGCTGAACCCGGCCCCGCTGGCCTCGGCTACGAAGAGCGCGGGCGTCCCGCCCTCGACCGGCACCGACCACAGATCGCGGACCCGCGATCCATCGGGACGGGTGCGATAGCGCGAGAAGACCACGGATCGCCCGTCGGCGGAGAAGACAGGGAGATCCCCGCTGGCATGAGCGTCCTGGGTGAGGGCGCGCGG
>DATECU010000053.1:0-4468 GCA_035286745.1 Vicinamibacteria bacterium
CTGGTTGCTGAGGACCACACCGTTGGGATCCGTTATCTCCAGGGTGGTCGCGGGCTTGAGCCCCTTGGGTCCGCGGAAGTAGACCTCGATGCTCTTCGTGGTGTCCTTCTGCGGCTTCCATCTGGTGGTGGAGGGGAGGACCTCGATCTCGCGCTCGCGGCAGATCGACCTGGCGTCGAAGACGCCGCCCCCGAGGTCGCAAGGCTCCACCCTGGTCCGCAAGCGGATCATGTTGCCCTGGAGGCCGGGCTGATACCACGTGTACAACTCCCCCCTCGGCCCGACGATCACCCGCTTTCCGCCCGAGTTCAAGAGGAACTCCACACGCTCTGGCGTCCCGATGCTGGTGGACGTCGTCTCGGCGCGCCAGTACTCGGTGTCTGAGTTCGGTGGTGACGTCGTCCACGGGGCGGGCATCGCAGAGCCCCACAGCTCGTTGGTGTGACAGCTCAGGGCGACGCCTTCCAGCACCCGGTCCTGCACCTCCACATCCGCCACCACCGCCGCCAACGGCAAGGCGAGCTTGCGGATGCGGTAGTTCTCGTAGGCCGGGGGCCTGTGGTTGTTGTAGGCGAAAGGCAAGTACGCGAACCCATCACACGACAAGAGCATTCCTCCGAAGGCCCCCGCGGGGCGGGGCTGCCCTTGCGGGTTCGTCTCCGGTGGAACGGGATCCAGATCCGCAGCCACCACGGCCGGAACCACGCTCCCGCCGGCAGCCAGCTGCTCCTTGGAAACGTACTTCAAGACCAGCCTGGCGTCCGCGGTGTGATGGGCCACGTAGAGGTTCCCTTTGGGATCGAAGGCTCCATAGGCCCACCCGTTGGATGGCAGGTCCGCCACGCCAAGCCGGGTCACGACACCATGATGCACCACTTCCAGGTTCATGGCAGTGGCGTAGCGCGTCGGCCTCACGATGTTGAAGAGGGCAACGTCGTTTCCGTCGATCAGAGGCTCGACGTACACATAGCCCTCGTTGGGGAGCCCGTGCGACCACCCGAGGAGCGTCCCGTAGCCGTCGGGCCCGATGCGGATGATCGCGCCCACGAGTGGCTCTTGGGGGTTCGGCAGCGGCGGACAGTGAGGGTCGGGATCGCCCCAGTAGCCCTGCCGGAGCAGCCAGCCCCCGTCGGGCATCGAGGCCCACACCCCGCCACCGCACGGGATCAGCGACGGCACCACGAAGGCGATCGTCTCCCGCGAGGGCTTGCCGTTCACGACCAGCCGCACGGGGCCGGTGACAGCGTCCCCGGGGACCCGGACCATGCCTTGGTTGCTGGCGCGGTCCACGGCGGTGAAGGGCGCGTCGACGCCGTTGGCATCGAAAGGCGAGCGGAAGCGAAGCACGCTACGCTCGGGCGCCGGGTCCAGCCCCAGCCCCGTCACCGTGACCTCGTCGTTCTCTCGACCCGCGCTGGGGTTCACGGCTTGAAGGGTCGGGAACACCTCGTACTGCTGGGTCGCCGAAGCGGAGGCTCCCGCGTCATCCGAGATGGAAGCCTCGATGGTCAGCATCCCCGCGACCAGGGCGTCCTCGGCCGAGATGGCGTAGGTGGCCGAGGTGTCGGTCTTGCTGAACTTCGCGGTCCAGTTGAGGTTGTTCACCGACACGGTGAGGCTGTCGAGATTGAGCGGCACCTCGGGATCCGACGTCGAGTAGGTGACCACGATGGTCGGCCGGACGTCGTAGACCGGCTGTCCGGGGGTGGGGGAGGTGATCGAGATGGTGGGCGCGGCCTGCGCCACGGCGCCTACCAGGAATGCACTTGCCGCCAACAAGACCCTGGCAGTCCGACCCGGAACGCTACAGGTGATGTTCAAGTCAGCCCCCACATGGCGAGGAATCATACCAAAGACGACGGCGCAACGCGCATGCCACAACGCAGGCCGACCGCCCTCTCGACGGGGCTCGTGCGCCTCGGGCCACACGCCACATGGTCACGCCTTATACCATCTTGTTCACATGTGAACAAGAGCCCGTGCTCCGATCCGGCCGATGTCACTGGCGAGGGCACTGGCGGCCAATCTGCGGGCACGGCGGGGGGATCGGACGCAGGAGGTCTTCGCCCGCAAGCTTGGAGTGAGCCGGGCGACGCTGACACGCCTGGAGAGCGGAGCGCAGAACACGACCATCAAGACGCTGGAGCAGATCGGCAGGGCCCTGCACTGCGAGATCGGCCAGTTGTTCGAGCCGCCATCGACGCCAGGGCGATCCTGAGGTTCAAGCCCCGGGGCTGGTCGAAGCTCGTCGCGGGCTCGGCGCGGGGTCCGAACGCGGCTTCAGGGGTCCCGCCCCTGGCCGCCAGCACGAACGACGGCCCCACCTCGCTCGGCTGTCCAGCGTGGTAGCATCGTCTTTCCATGTTCGGACCGTTGGGCGGACCCGAGATCTTCCTCATCCTGGTGGTGGCGCTCATCATCTTCGGCCCCCGCAAGCTCCCCGAGATCGGCAAGAGCATGGGCCGGATGCTGGCCGAGTTCCGCAAGGCCTCCAACGACTTCAAGCGCACGCTGGAGGACGAGGTGGAAGCCGACAAGATGAAGCCGGCCGTGCCGCCGCCCCCAGCCGCCTTGCCGGAGGACGCGCCCGCGGCCGCCGAACCTCCGCCCACGGCCCCACCGGAGGCCACGGTGAGCCGAGAGGCGGTTCCTCCGCCGATCGAGCCCAAGTAAGCCCTCTCCATGGCCCGGGTGAACGCGGACAAGATGTCGTTCCTGGAACACCTGGACGAGCTGCGGGGGCGGCTGGTCCACGCGGTGATCGCCTTGATCATCGCCTTCGGCATCGCCTGGTTCTTCCACGAGCCGCTGTTCCACTTCCTGACCCAGCCCCTGCGCGCCGCCTACCCCGACGTGAAGTTCGTCTTCACCGGCATGTCCGAGGCCCTGCTCCTCTACATGAAGATGGCCTTCTTCGCGGCCATCTTCATCGCCTCGCCGTATATCCTGTACCAGGTCTGGGCCTTCATCGCCCCCGGGCTCTACGCCAACGAGAAGGCGTACGCGATCCCCTTCATCATCGCCGGTTCCGGCTTCTTCATCGGCGGGGCCGCCTTCGGCCACTTCTTCCTCTTCCCCATCACCTTCCGCTTCCTGGTGGCCTTCGGCGGCAAGGACATGATGTTCCTGCCCCGGGTGGGCGAGTACTTCACGTTCTACTCCTGGTTTCTGCTGGGCCTGGGGGCGGTGTTCCAGCTCCCGGTGGTGATCTTCGTGCTGTCGCGGATCGGCCTGGTCACCCCCCGCTTCCTGCTGCGCCAGTTCCGCTGGGCGGTGCTGATCGCGTTCATCGTGGCGGCGGTGATCACCCCGACCCCCGACATGGTGACCCAGACGCTTCTGGCCCTGCCCATGCTGGGCCTCTACCTGTTAGGCGTGTCGGTGGCCTTCCTGTTCGGCAAGCCGCGGCGGGCCGAGAAGCCGGCGTCGGTCAGCGCGGAAGCGTGAAGTCGAGGACCGAGCCGATGGCTGCCTTCTCGCGGCGGGCCTGGCCGGCGTTCAGCTCGACGACGTAGGCCGCCCGCTGCAGCGGCGGGTAGACCGGGCAGGGATCGGCCTTGCAGGGCGGCACGCGCTCCGCCAAGTGGACCACCTTCCGGTTCTCGTCCAGCCACACGATGTCGATCGGGAACTTGCAGTTCTTCATCCAGATGGCATGAAAGTCCAGGCGGTCGAAGACGAACAGCATGCCGCGGTCCTGGGCCAGGCTGGGCCGGAACATGAGGCCCATCTGCCGATCCTCGTCCTTGATCATGACCTCGGTCTGGAGCACCTTACCCGAGGGCAGCTTCAGGGGGATGACCGCAGGGGCGGCCCACAGCGGTCCGACCGTCGTGCTGACCAGGAAGCCCAGGAGGACGAGCAATCTGCTGCGCCGGTACACCATGTGAAGGGATCGTAGCACCCATG
This sequence comes from Vicinamibacteria bacterium, assembly GCA_035286745.1. Classification (GTDB taxonomy): domain Bacteria; phylum Acidobacteriota; class Vicinamibacteria; order Fen-336; family Fen-336; genus DATECU01. The sequence goes on from DATECU010000053.1 coordinate 3,910, forward strand.
GCTGGCGAGGTGGTAGCGTTCGGTTCGCAGCCAGCTCCGTAGCTGATCGCTGATCGCTGAGCGCTGACTGCTGCGATCACTGAGCGGTCTTCATCGCCCGCCAGGTCACCGCCCCCAGCACCGCGACCACGGCAACCAGGCCGCCCCACAGCAGCGACGGGTAGCGCTCGGTCCAGGGCACCTTGGGCGGCGGCGGGGTGATCCGCACCGGGGCTTCCAGCCGGCCCTCGGACGCCTGGGCGATCCACACCGCCGGATCCCCCACCGTCCGGGCAATGTCATAGGCGGGCGGCCCCAGCTCCGGCCGGCCGTATGTCAAACGATAGGCGCGCCCCGCCGGCGCCTCGAACACCAGTCGCTCCAGCGGAGCGAAGACGGTGACCCCGCGGATGGCCAGCGGTTTGTCATCCCGGTTCTGGACCCGCAGCCGGAGCACGCGGGCCCGGCCCGCGGCGTCGAGCCGCATCGACTCCCGGACCAGCTCCGCTTCCGGATAGCGGTAGATGGTCCCCTCCATCAGATGGGAATAGGCGAGGGGCGGGGCGGGCCTGTCGCGGGG
>DATECU010000054.1:0-5694 GCA_035286745.1 Vicinamibacteria bacterium
CCCGCCAGCTCGTTGAGGGCGGCCGCCAGGCGCTCCGCCAAACGCCGGTTGTTGACGAACACGATGGTGGTGCGGTGGGCCCGGACCAGCTCCAGGAGACGGGGATGGATCGACGGCCAGAGGGCGCGCCGAGGCGGCGCCGCCACATCGACTGGAAGCTCCGCGGGGCTCGACGCCTGCTCCGCCGGCACCTCGACCTTGAGGTCGAAGGCCTTTCGAACGCCGGCATCCACGATGCTCACGGGTCGCGGCTGCCAGGTGGTTCCGCCCCTGCCTCCACCCAGGAACCGAGCCACCTCGCGGAGCGGCCGTTGGGTGGCCGAAAGGCCGATCCGCTGCAGCGGCCGCCCCGCCAGCTCCTCCACCCGCTCCAGCGAGAGCGCCAGGTGGGCTCCGCGTTTGGTGCCGACCAGGACGTGGATCTCGTCCACCATCGCCACCTCGACCGAGCGCAGGATGGCCCGCGCCTCGGAAGAGAGGATCAGGTAGAGCGACTCGGGGGTGGTGATCAGGATGTCGGGAGGGGTTCGACCCATGCGGGCCCGCTCCTGCTGCGGCGTGTCCCCGGTGCGTAGCGCTACCGACGGCAGGTGGATCTGGTCCCCGCGCTGCTCCGCCATTCGCGCGATGCCGTCCAGGGGTACCCGCAGGTTCTTCTCCACGTCCACGGCCAGGGCCCGGAGCGGCGAGACGTAGAGCACCCGGCAGCGCGCCGGCTTGGCCGGGACCGGAGCGAACAGCAGCCGCTCCAGCGCGGCCAGGAAGGCCGCCAGCGTCTTGCCCGAGCCGGTGGGAGCCAAGAGCAGGGTCGAGCGGCCAGCGGCGATCTCGGGCCAGGCGCGCTGTTGAGCCAGGGTGGGTGCTCGAAAGGTCTCGCGGAACCACCCCGCGACCGCGGGGTGGAAGAAGCCCAGGGGGTCGTGCGCCATGGCTCATCCTATCTTCGGCCGCCGGCGAGCCAGGCCCAACCCTCCCCAGTTGACCGGGGGCCTCCACCTGGGTAATGTCCCTGCAATTGAAACCCAGGGGGTGAAAGATGGGCAGCCGAGGGGCCGGGCTTCTCCTCTTCGTCACCGTGGTCGCGGGGGCCTTGACCTCGAGTCAGGCGGCCGAATCCCCCGAGGCTCAGGCCATGAGGGCTCGGGAGAACATGGCCATCATCGCCGTCCGCACGGTGGTGGTGGCCCAGAAGGGGTATGCCGCCGCCAATCATTCGTTCTACGATCAGATCCCCTGCCTGATGCGCCCCTGGGACTGCATCCCCGGACACCCGACCGATGGGGCTCCCTTCCTCGACCCCACCTACGACTGGCTGGCCCCTCGGCTGGGGTACTCGTGGCGCTTCCACGCCGGACCCGCGCCCACCCCGGAAGAGATCGCTGTCGTCAACGCCTCCAACACCAGCCTGCGCGCTTTCGCTTTCAGCGCTGCCCCCTTGAAAGCGGGGGAAACGGGCACCCGGGGCTTCTGCGGCGACTCCGCAGGCAACATGTGCGTCACCAAGGACGGCTCCGAACCGCCGGTCAGGAACGGCCGCTGCGACCCCTGCAAGAAGCTGGAATGACGTTAGACGCGGTGCGGGTTCGGCGGTGAGACGGCTGGCCTGCGCCCTGGTCCTGGTCGCTGGCGCTCTCCGTCTGGAGGCGAGTCCCGGGAACCCGCCGCCGGCTCCCCAGACGGTCCTGGGCTTTCGGGTGGGCGAAGACCGGAAGCTCGCCGATTGGCGGCAGATCGTCGACTACTTCAACCGTCTCGATGCCGCCTCCGATCGGGTTCGGGTGGAGGAGGTGGGGAAAACGACGGAGGGGCAGCCCTTCCTGATCGCCACCATCTCCTCGCAGGCCAACCTGGCCCGCCTGGAGGAGATCCGCCGAATCAACCTGCGCCTGGCCGATCCCCGCGGCCTGTCCGAGCCCGAGGCCAAACGCCTGGTCCTTGAAGGCAAGGCTATCGTGGCCCTGAATCACGGCATCCACTCGACCGAGGTGGGGGCCTCCCAGGCGGCCATGGAGACCGCCTACCTTCTGGCCAGCAGCCAGGATCCCGAAGTCCTGGCGATCCTAGACCAGACGGTGGTATTGCTCATCCCCAGCCACAACCCCGACGGCACCCAACGGGTGGTGGAGTGGTACCGCAAGACGGTGGGGACGCCTTACGAAGGCGGCGCCATCCCCTTCCTCTATCACCACTACACCGGCCACGACAACAACCGCGACTGGTACGCGTTCACCCAGATCGAGACCCGCCTGACGCTGGCCTACCTCTACCATCGCTGGCACCCCCAGATCGTCCACGACCTGCACCAGATGGGCAGCAAGGGGGCGCGCATGTTCGTGCCACCCTACCTCGACCCCTACGAACCCAACGTGGACCCGGCCCTGATCGCCGCCGTCAACGGTCTGGGAGCCCAGGTGGCGGCGCGCCTGACGAGCGAGGGCAAACCGGGAGTCCTGATCCACGGCATCTTCGACGCCTGGACGCCGGCCCGCGCCTACCCTCACACCCACGGCGGGGTTCGCCTGCTGAGCGAGTCGGCGGCGGCGCGCATGGCGACGCCGCTCGAGGTTCGCTTCGAGGAGTTGGAGCGGGGTCTCGGCTACGACCCCAAGAGGGCCTCCTGGAACTTTCCCGATCCCTGGCGGGGGGGGCTCTGGCGGCTGCGCGACGTGGTGAACTACCAGCTTTCGGCCAACCGAGCGGTCCTGGCCCACGCGGCCAGCAACCGCGAGTACTGGCTCAGCACCTTCCTGGCGGTGAACCGCCGGGCCTCGTCCCGCTCCGCGCCTTACGCGTTCGTCATACCGTCGCCGCAGAGGGACCCCTGGACCCGGGCTCGGCTGCTGGAGACCCTGCGCCTGGGTGAGGTCGAGATCCACCGGGCGCGGACCGACTTCGTGGCCCAGAAGCGCACCTTCGCCGCCGGCAGTCAGGTGGTGCTGTTGGCACAGCCGGCCGGCAGCTTCGCCAAGGCGGTCCTGGAAGCTCAGAGCTACCCCGATCTCAGGCCCTCTCCGGGGGCGCCCCCCCAACGCCCCTACGACGTCACCGCCCACACCCTGCCGCTCTTGATGGGGGTCGAGGTGGTGGAAGCCAGAGAGCCCTTTGAAGCCGACCTGGAGCCACAGGGGAGCGACCTTCTGGCCCCGGGTCAGGTGAGCGGCCGCGGCCGCTTCTTCGCCTTCACTCACAAGATCGGGGATCTCCTGGCGCTCGGACGTCTATTGCGGGAGGGCATCCCGGTGCGTTGGGCGACCAAGGCCTTCGCCGAGCAGGGCCGGACCTTCGAAGCGGGAACCCTGCTGGTTCCCCGGTCGGCACGACCTCGGCTGGAGGCGCTGGCCCGGGAGCTGGGAGTGAGCGCCCAGGGCGTTGACAGCCGCCCCCCGAGCCTAACCCTGCGGCTGCCGCGGGTGGGCCTCTACCAGTCCTTCGTGGCCTCCATGGACGAGGGCTGGACCCGCTTCCTCTTCGAGCGCCAGGTGGGACTGCCTTACGCGACTCTTGGCGACCGCGAGGTCCGGGCGGGGCGGCTGCGGTCGCGCTTCGACGTCATCGTGCTCCCGGATCAGCTCCCCTCCCAGATCCTGAACGGCCATGCCGCCGGCAGCCTCCCCGACGAGTACACCGGCGGGTTAGGCAAGCAGGGGGTTGCGGCGCTCAAGGTCTTCGTGCAGGAGGGGGGCACCCTGGTGGCTCTGAACGCCGCCTCCAAGCTGCTGATCGAGGAGTTCGCGCTCCCGGTGACGGATGGTCTGCCGGCGCTGGCGCGAGACGGGAACGACGGCCAGGCCGCGGCGCCGCCCGCGTTCTACGCACCCGGTTCCATTCTGCGCGCGAGCCTGGAGGGCGAGAGCCCTCTCGGCCATGGCCTGGAAGCGACCACACCCCTCTGGTTCGAATCCGGGCCGGCCTTTGACGCTAGAGAAGGCCAGGTGGTGCTGCGCTACCGCGACAAGAGCCCGCTGCTCTCCGGCTATCTGCTGGGCGAGCACCTGGAGGGCAGGGCCGCCCTGGTCGAGGTCCGCCTGGGCCGTGGCAAGGTGGTGCTCTTCGGCTTTCGCCCCCAGTACCGCGGGCAGAGCTGGGCCACCTACGTCCCGTTCCTGAATGCGCTCTTCCTGTCCGCTGCGGATTCTGATCGTTAGGCGATCATGGCCGGGCGCCGGCGAAGAGGTACAGCGATTCCACGCCGCCGGCCAGGGTGCTGAGCCGGCGGCCGAGGGCGGCGCCAGGATCGGCGTGGGTCAGGTCCACCGCCTCCATGAGCCCCTGGCTGAGCGTCGCCAGGTCCACCTCGGTCCGTCCCTCGGCGCCGGCCTTCATCCGGGCCAGGACCAGAGCCACATTCAGGAAAGCGACCGCCAGGGCCAACTCGTCCACGACCGATCGACGCCCGGTGCCGAGGGTCTCGATGCTGGCCCGCAAGTAGTGGTGGACCAGGCCCCCGAGCGCCGGGTCCGCCAGATCGAGGTGGCTCTTCCCGGTGGACCTCAGGCTCACCTCGCCTACCGGGGGGCCCAGGCCGTGGGTGTGAAGAAGTAGGCGGAGGACCCTGAGGCGCAAGCCGAGGCGGAAGCCGGAGGAGCGGTCGCGAAGCCGTTCCGCGGCGGCCAGGACCGTGAACAGGAAGCCCCGGAAGACCAAGCGGCCCAGCCGGGATGGCGGTCGCGGGAGCAGCGCCTTGGTGTCGCTCACCGCATAACGTCCCATGACGCCCAGGTACTCCTCGAAGGCGTCGTCGTCCAGGCGGGTCACCCGGTAGCGGGTGAGATCTTCCAGCCAGCGGGCTATGCGAGCCAGGTTGTCCCGGAGCTCGATCTCTCCGCTGCTGGTCCGGCGTTCCAGAAGCCCGCGAAGCACACCCCGCACCGCCTTCGTCTGGACCGCCGAGAGAAGGCGGTTTCCCACCAGGACCACGTCGTTCGCGGGCTCGGGGTAGGCGCGGAACCAGTCCTGCGCCAGCGAGCGAAGCTCCGGAGTCTGGCTGGCCACGGGTGCGCCCAGGTTCGCGACCACCGTCGGGCAGCAGAAGCTGGCTGTCACCACCGGCGGCCCGCCCGTGGGATGGAACTGGAAGGGAAACAGCCGGCAGGTGAGAGGCTTCCGATCGGCCCCCAGCTCCTGGTGCAGGCGGCAGCGGTTGTCGTCGGAGAGGAAGCCGCACGTCCCATCCGAGCGCTTGCGAAGCCGCTGGTGGGGGTAGCCGGGGACCGGCTCCCAGGGCTCTGCCTCCGTGCCCTCGGGCTGCTCCGGGCTGGCCCGGAAGAACCGACCCACCCCGGCCTTGCGGTAGGCGTCCAGCTCTCCCGGGGTGAGAGCGACGTCCCAGCCGCGACAACAGCGGGCGCACTGCCGGCAGGTGAAGCGTTGCTCGGGATCGAGGAGAAGAGCGGGCATGGCCGAAGGCGCGGCCAAGTCTACACTGGGGTCGACCGGGTCCAAGACCAAAGCGCCGCGGTTCGCCGGGTCGAGGGCCCGCGCGTACGTGCGATGATGGGCGCCCATGGGGCGCAAGAGACGCCTTCGCGAAGAACGCCGCGCTGAGCCTCCACCGGCGACGCCCCGGGTATCCGGCTTGCCCGAGTCGGCGGGTCGCTGGCTGCTGCTGGCCCTGGCAGCGCTCACCGCCACCGCCTGGCTAGTATAGCGTTTCTGTAAAAGGTAAACAAAGCACTTGCCGGTTAGTCAGGCTTG
>DATECU010000055.1:0-5650 GCA_035286745.1 Vicinamibacteria bacterium
GGGAGCCAGTGTGAGCGCCAGGGAGACCCCGCCGGGACTTGTGGCGGTATGGCTATCCGAGAGCATCACCAGGACCGCCGGGCTGCCTTCCAAGGCGCGTTGGAGCCGGATCCAGGTAGCCGCGGGGAGGCGGCGGATCTCGGCTGCGGGGAGCCCGGCCAGATCGAGCACCAGGAGCTCGAAGAGGCCGGAGCCGAGAAGGGTGCCCAAGGCGGAGAGGGCCCCCGGCAGCCCGCGAAGCTTCGAGGTTCCGCGAAGCCACAGGAGGCGCGAGAGGTCGACGCCGGATTCCACCGCCGAGGTGGGATCGAAGCCGTCGCCGGCATCCACCCAGGCCGCCAGGACCCCGGTCCCGGTGGCGCGGGCCAAGAGGGAAACCACCAGGCCCGTACGACCGGAGGAAAGAGGGCCGTGGACCTCGGAAAGCTGGCCCCGTGGGAAACCGCCCCCCAGCAGGCCATCCACCGAGTCGATGCCGGTGGGGAGAAGGTCGAGCCGGCGGTCCTCGCCGCGGAGCGGGAGGCCATCCTTGACCAGACGCCGGGCCCGCAGCAGGTCCTCGAGAGCGGCTTTGAGGGGGGATGCCATTTCGCTTTTTCTTCGCTAATGCTGGCGCAGCCGGATCTGGATGTCAACCGCCATTGGGGCTTGGGGTCCTGGGGTCCCACATGGGGTTCCTCGAAGCCCCGGGAGTGTGGTACGCTTATTGACTCCCCGTGGCCCCGGGTCAAAAGACCGGCGCCTACCCCGCCCGCGGGTCCTGGAGGGCTTTCGAGGTTTGGGGTATCGAGGAGAAACCCCGGAGAGGAGCTTCATTGGCTGCACACCATCAGGACGAGCAACGGCTCGCCCTGTTCATCGACTTTGAGAACATCGCCATCGGCGTTCGCGACGCCCACTACCGCAAGTTCGACATCAATCTGGTCCTGGAGCGCCTGCTCGACAAGGGCAAGCTCCTGGTCAAGAAGGCTTACGCCGACTGGAGCCGCTACTCCGACTACAAGCGCAGCTTCCACGAAGCAGCCATCGAGCTGATCGAGGTGCCCCAGAAGTCGGTGGGGGGCAAGAACTCGGCGGACATCCGTTTGGTGGTGGACGCCATGGACATGTCCTTCCAGAAGGAGCACATCAACTGCTTCGTGGTGGCTTCGGGGGACTCCGACTTCTCGCCGCTGGTCAGCAAGCTCAAGGAAAACAACAAGTACGTGATCGGCCTGGGGGTGAAAAACTCGACCTCCGACCTGCTGATCGAGAACTGCGACGAGTTCATCTTCTACGAGGACCTGGTCCGCGGCCAGCAGCGGCCGCTGCCGCAGATCGCCAACGTCCCCGAGAAGGTCCAGGAGTGCTTCGCGCTGCTGGTGGATTCGGTGCTGGCCCTGCAGCGCGAGAACAAGGACACCCTGTGGGGCTCCATGGTCAAGGAGACCATGAAGCGCAAGAAGCCCTCCTTCAACGAGACCTACTACGGGTTCCGCACCTTCAGCCACTTGCTCGAAGATGCTCAGCGCCGGGGCATCGTGGTCCTGCTTCGCGACCAGAAGTCGGGGAGCTACATCGTGGAGGACCTGGGCTCGGTCTCGGTGGCGGTCTCGGGCACGACTTCGCGCAGCGAAGCCCCGGCCCCGCCCCCCGCGCCCGCTCCTGCATCGACTAACGATGGTTCCGGCGCTGTCGCCCAGGCGGCGGAGGCGGCTGAGGGCACCAACGGCTCCCGCCGGCCCCGGCGGCGGCGGGGACGGGGACGGGGACGGGCGATGCCCGGAACCACCGGACCCGCTGAAGCCGGCGCCTCGGACGAGGCTGCGGAGTTCGACGAGGCCGGGAGCGAGGAGGACGGGGGCGAAGGCCTGGAAGACGAGGCGAGCCCCGGCGCCGCCTTGTCGGCGGGCCCGGAGAACGAGTCGCTTCCGACCGACTCTGCGTCGGAGCCGGCGCCCGAGGCCAACGGGACCAAGGCCGAACCCGAACGGGGGTCGTTCTCGCTCTTCTCCTGGATTCGGGGCGGCGGCTCGAAAGAAGGTTAGGCGGCGCCTCGCTGGTCGCGGCTAGGCCGGCAGCAGCGTGAGCGTGAAGAAGCTGCGGCCGGCCTCGCTCTCCACCAGCAGGCGACCCGAGTTGATCTCGGCGATGCGCTGAGCCAGAGCCAGGCGCAGGTCGGAGCTGGGTGAGACTTCCGGGGTCGGCGCTGCGTCACGGGCGAGGCGTAGCTTCACCAGGCCGCCCTCGGAGCGGGCCTGGACGAGGAGCGGCCCGGAGCCGCCCAGCTCCCGCAGATACTCGATCAGAGTCAGGATCCCCAACCGAAGCAGCGCCGGATCGCCCAACACGGCCGGGATGGCCCGCTCCACATCCACCTGGAGCCCACCCGCATCGAGACCGGCCACCAGCTCGCCGATGTCCACGTTCTCCTTCTGCGCCTCGCCCCGATTCAGGGTCAAAAGCGCCCGGGCCGTGGACAGAGCATCGGCAAGGCAGGGGGCCAGGGTGCCGAACTCGGGCAGCAGGGGCCCCGGAATGTCGGGGTGTTGGCGGAGAGCCCCAATGCGGTCGCGCAGGGCCAGGATCGACGTCAGGACCTCCTGGACCGCGCGCACCGCCGCGGTGCCTACCAGCGCCGTTTGGCGCACCTTTTCCGCTTCCCGGGTGGCGTCTCGGGTCGCCATCAGCTCCAGCGGCGCCGCCAGGCCCAGGGCCATGAACCCGAGGTGGGTCAGGGTCTCGGGGCGAGCGACCACGTCGTCGGGGCCGTAGTAGAGCAGGGCCAGGCCCTGCAGGCCTCGGGGGGTCCGGATCGGCGCTGAGGCCAGCGCAGCAAAGGGCGGGTCGACGGCGGAGAGCGCCTCCCCCAGGTCCAGGGAGTCGGCAGCCAAGTGAACCCTGGGCTCTTGCTCACTCAGAAAGCGCTCCAGGACGTGACGTACGCCGCCACGCAGCTTGAGCAACGGGTCCTCGGTGAAACCTCGGGCCGCGCCCAGACGGAAGCTGCGGCCGGCCGCGGTCAGCAGGATAGAGCCGTGACTGGCACCGCCGGCCTCCGCTACCGCGTTCACCACTCGCCGCAGGACTGCGTCCGGCGGCTGCCCTTGAATCAGGTCCTCCCCGGCCCGGAGCACCGCCTGCACGTCGTCGAGGAGCCGGCGGGCCTGATCCCGCTCTTCCCGCATCTCGGCCAGGTCGGCGGACAGGGCGGAGGAGGCCTGAGCGTAGGATTCGACCAGGGTCTCGTTGGCGCGTGCGCTAGGCCCCGAGGAAGCCAGGCGCACCGCGTCCTCGGGCAAGGAGATCCGCACCGTGCGCCGGCCGGGGGCCAGTTCCTCTTCGGTTCGCGGGGGCCGAGGGGCAACCGGGGGCTCCGGCTCCGTCGCGAGCGGAGCCGGAGCCGCGACCTCCGCAGCGGGAAGCGGCACCGGCGGCGCAGGTGGCGGCGGCTCGGGTGCCAGCGACAGCTTGCCGAAGACCCCGAGCATGGTCTGCTTCACCCACTGTGCAAGCGGCTGTCCCTTGGCCACGTCGATGATCTGGTAGCGGGCCACCAGGTCCTGCATGGTGGCGGTGAGAATGGAGGCGAAGGTCTCCAGGACCCCTTCGCCTCGAACCGCAACCGCAGAGACCGCGTGGACCTTGCGAGCATTCAGGGTCCGGTCCATGAAGGGAATGGGCGTGACTTCGGGCAGGTCGCGCTTGTTGTACTGGAGCACCAGAGGCAGCGAGGCCGGGTCCAGTTGGTGGGCCAGCAGGTTTTGGGTCATCTCTCGAAAGCTGGCCACGTTCTCTTCCCAGCGATCGGCGGCGGAGTTGGCCACGAAGACCAGGGAGTCGGCCCCCTTCAGCACCAGGCGCCGGGTGGCTGCGTACATGGCCTGGCCCGGCACCGCCAGCACCTGGAGCCGCAAGTCGAAACCGCGGAAGCCGGCGGCCCGGATCGGCAAGAGATCGAAGAGGATGGTGCGGTCCTGGGCGGAGTTGATGGAGACCATCTCGCCGCGGCGCTCAGCGGCGGCGTTTTCGTGCAAGACCTGGATGTTGGTGGTCTTGCCCCCCAGCGGAGGACCGTAGTAGACGATCTTGATCTTGATAGTCCGCTGTCGGTGATTGAGCTCGACCATCGGACCCCTGTGCGCTTAACGCTTAACCCGACTCCCCCGGCGGCGGGTTCCACGGCGCCCCCCCTGGCGGCGAACGCCGGCTGGAGCCTTCTTGGTCTGACGCTTGCCGAGGGTGAGCAGCCGGGCCACGCTGTCGGGGCGAGGCACCGAGGCCCCGCGCTCCCAGCCGAAGATGGAGCCCGGGCTCACCCCGAGAAGGCGGGCGAACTTGACGCGGGAGAGACCCAACCGGGCGCGCAGCGCGCGGATTTCCACCGGGGGCAGGCTGGGGGTGGCCGACGTCCTTCGCCGGCTGCGGCTTCGAGTCGCTAGGCGTGCCAGCTTCCGCTCGACCTTGGCCAGGCCCTTTTCGCGATCCCGGGCTTCGAGCCTCAGGGTCTGGATGCGCCGCTCCACCCGGCGCAGCGACTTGAGAGCCGTGCGCACTTCGCGCGCCGCCAGACGGCGAACCTCGTGCCTCAGAGCCGAGGCCAAACTGGGCTTTCTCATGTTGCACGCTCCCCCAAGCAAGACCAACGAGCTGCAGACCATTCCGCAGCTTGGTTGAGAACGGGATGTTTGAGGCTAACCCGAACCGTCTCGGGATTCAAATCGGAATCTGAAGAGAGCTTGGAGGGGAAGGGGGGGTTGGTAGCGCTACGGGGATTCGAACCCCGGTTTGATGGCTGAGAACCATCCGTCCTAACCCCTAGACGATAGCGCCGCCCGGCAGTATAGCAAGGGGTCTCGGCTTGTCAATCCGCGAGCTCGGACAGCGCCGGCAGGGCTCCAGTCGACAGTCCACAGGGCAGAAGGCGGGCCAGGAGTGACCGACTCCGGAGCCGATTGGACCCCTGTCGACTGTCGACTACTACCGACTGTAGACTCCCGATCGCTCGCTGGCGCGGGCCCGCGGGTTCCCGACTACGGCTTGGGCGGGGCCGGCGGTGGGGTCGGGCTGAACGGGGCCGCCACCGACTCCATGACCGGCTGCCAGGAGCCGTCAGGAGCCTGGGCGCGGGCGCTCAGGACCAGCTTGCCGTCGTCCTTCTTGGCCACCAGGAACTGCTCCTTGATCTTCTGACCTTGAAAGGCGTACTCGGTCGTGAAGGTGAAGCTGCCGTCCTCGGCCACCTGTCCGGTGTAGTGAGTGGCCAGTCCCATGTTGTCGAACCAGCTCATTCGATAGGTCTTGCTCTCGCTGTCGTAGCCCAGGAAGCCCCGAGCCTCGACCCGACCGGCGGGGGTGTTGGCGGCATAGGTCATGGTGAGGTGGTGATCGCCCAGCAGCCAGGTGACCTTGCTGCGGCCCTTGCCGGGGCCGGCAGGACCGAATGGGGTCGCCTGGTAGGTCTCCTCGTGAACCCAGTCGCCCAGCATGAAGGCGAGCTTCTGCAACTCGGGGGCGGGCTTGGGGAGCGCCGGCGGCGCCGGAGTCGCTGCGGGAACCGGGGAAGCGGGAGGAGCGGCGGGAGCCTGAGCGAAGGCAGGGACCGCGGCAGAGAGGGCGAGAACGACGAGTGGCTTGAACATGCGTTGACCTCTGTGATCGGGTGACTTGA
>DATECU010000056.1:0-19488 GCA_035286745.1 Vicinamibacteria bacterium
CAGTGCGCCTAGCGTATGGCGCAGCACGTAGGTGGTGCCCTCGGAGCGCAGGCAAAGGTAGTTGCGGGCGGCCTCGATCAGATCGACCCGGTCCAGGGACAACAGCACGCCGCGACCGTTCTCCTCCACCAGCAGGCGCTCCAGATAAGGTGGGGCGGGCGCCACTTGCCGGAGCAGCGCCGTCAGTCGATCGGTCAGGGCTCCAGGAGGGGCGCGTTCCGGGTCGCTCCGCAGCCGGGCCAGCGCGGCCTGGAAGCGGCTGGGGGTGACCGGCTTCAGCAGGTAGTCGAACGCCTGAACCTCGAAGGCTCGGACCGCATACTCGTCGTAGGCGGTGACGAAGACCACCCGGGGCATGCGTTCGGCGCCGATCTCGGCGATCACCCCGAAGCCGTCCAACTCCGGCATGCGCACGTCCAGGAAGACCACCTGCGGGCGCAGCTTGCGAATGGCCTCGACCGCGGCCACCCCGTCGCCGGCCTCGCCCACCACCACCAGGTCGGGGGCGCTGTCCAGCAGGCGCCGCAGCTTGCGCCGCGCCGGGGCCTCGTCGTCGACCAGAAGGACGCGCATTCAGGCGCCACCGGCGGTCCGGGCCGGCAAGGTGATGCTCACCCGGAAGCCTCCACCCGGGGCCCATCCCGCATCAAACGTATGCCGGAGGCCGTACAAGAGCTTGAGCCGCTCCCGGCTGGACTTGAGACCCAGGCCGCCGCCGTTCTCGCCGCTGGGCGGGGGCGCCGGCAGGCCGTCGTCGTGGACGGTGAGCCGCAGCCACTCCCCCTCCCGGAGCGCCTCCACTCTGATGTCGCCTCGGCCCACCGCCTCAGCCCCGCCATGACGGACCGCGTTCTCCAGCAGCGGCTGGAGCAGGAGCGCCGGGACCACGCAGTCGAACGCGTCAGGTGCGATCTCCATGGCCACCCGCAACCGGTCGCCGAAGCGGGCCCGCATCAGCGAGAGGTAGTGGTCGAGCAGCGAGAGCTCGTCGCGCAACGGGACCTCGTGACTGCCTTCGGCCTTGAGGGAGGCCCGGAGCAGCTCGGCCAGGTGGCCCAGCATCTCGTCGGCTGCCGCCGCGTCCTCGTACATGGCGGCGGAGACGGTGTTCATGGCGTTGAAGAGGAAGTGGGGCTTGAGCTGTAGCTCCAGGTTCTGGAGCCGGGCCTGGGACAGCCGCGCCTCGAGCTGGGCGGCATGGAGCGCCTTCTCGCGTTCGCTGCGGTAGCGGTCGGCCAAGTAGTAGCCGCCGGTCATCAGCGTGTAGACGATGAGCTGGACCGGCAGCTCCATGAAATAGCGATGCGGCATGCGCCCGTAGTCGTAGGCTCCGAGCCCGACGAGGGGAAACAGCAGGCTGCGGGCGCCCCACATCAGCGAGGTCATCGCCGAGGCGAAGATCAGCACCGAGGCCAGGTGGACGGGAATCCGGCGGGCCCAGCCCGGCTGATCCAGCCGGAAGCGAGCCGCCACCGCTCGCACCGCGAAGAACAGCAGGCCGGCGGAGAGGGCCGACGACATCTCCTCGATCAGCGGTTTCTGGAAGGGCTGTGGCTCGCCGTCGGCCAAAGCCCCCAGGTACCGGTAGGCGAAGAGCAACTGACCCAGCACGCAGGCGGCGGCGAAGGCGATTCCGACGTCGCGCCGCCCGGGGGTCAAGGGCGTTGGCTGGCTCACGGCCGTCATTCTCCACCTTCCTCGGGCCGGAGGGTGCGCCGGGGGCCGGCTGTCGGGACCAGCGGGACCGGGGGCGGGACCAGACGACGGAAGCGATCAGGGGGCGGCCCGCTCGCGGTACGATCTGGGGCCATGACACCCCTGCTGCTGGCCGCTCTGCTCGCCGGTTCCCAAGGCCTCTCGGCTCCCGAGCTGTGGGAGCTGTGGCCGCAGGTCCGATTCGTGCCCACCGTCGCACCTTGCCTTCGCCACCAGGGCCTGGTGGAGCGCCTCAAGGCCCTCCAGGCAAAGCACCCCGACGACCTCACGCTGGAACAGATCGGCCGCTCCTTCGAGGGGCGGTCCATCCACCTGCTGCGCCTGGGCAGCGGCCCGCGAAGAGTCCTGCTCTGGTCGCAGATGCACGGGGACGAGCCGTCGGCGACGCCGGCGCTTCTCGACCTCGCCGACTTCCTGCTCTCCCGGCCCGAGGAGCCCGAAGTGCGGGCCATCCTGGCCGGCACCACCCTCATCATGATCCCGATGCTGAATCCCGACGGAGCCGAGCGCTATGCGCGGCGCAACGCCCAGGCCATCGACGTCAACCGGGATGCCCTGAACCTGACGACGCCCGAGGGCCGCCTGCTCAAGGCCATCCGCGATCGCTTCGAGCCGGAGCTGGGCTTCAACCTCCACGACCAGAACCGGCGGACCACGGTGGGGGAGTCGGGCGCGCTCGCCACCATCTCGCTGCTGGCGGTGGCCGGCGATCCCCAGGGCACGCTGACCCCGGGCCGCGCCCGCGCCAAACGGGCCTGCTCGGCCATCGTCTCCACCCTGCGCCTGCTGCTGGCCGGCGGCATCGCCCGCTACGACGAGGACTGGAGCCCCCGGGCCTTCGGCGACAACCTCACCGCCTGGGGAACCCCGGTGGTGTTGATCGAGAGCGGGGGGCTCCCCGCCGGACGCTCACTGGCCGACCTCACCCGCCTCAACTTCGTGGCCCTGTTCTCGGTGTTGGCCGATCTGGCGAAGGACGACCTGGCCCGCCACGCTCCCGCCCTCTATGAGGACCTGCCGAAAAACCAGAGCGGCGCCTGGGCCGACGTGGTGCTGCGCGGCGGCCAGCTCTTCCAGCCCGCCGGCCGCGACCCCTTCCGGGCCGACCTGGCTTTCGACGCCCTGGAGAGCGACCAAAGCCGTGCCGGCTGTCCCTCGGCTCCCCCGTCCGCCGGCTCGCGGATAACGGAAGTGGGCGACGCCCGCTTTCTGGCCGCCGGTCGCAGTGTCGAGGTCAAGGGCGCCGTGCTGGCGCCGGCCTTCGTCCTGAGCGCGCGCGGCCTCAAGGCCCGAGATTGGCTGACCGCACCTAACCTCGAGAACCTGGCCCGCCTGGGGGTGGGGGTGGTGCGCTGGCAGGTGGAGGCGGGCGAGCGGGGCGCCGCCGGCGAGATCGCTTCGCGTCTGGGGGGCCCGGCCCGACCCCGGGTGCTGGTGGTGGGGATCGAGGAGGGCGAAACCACCCCCCGGATCGAGGCTCCGCCCGCCGCCCCACGCGACTCGACGCTGGCCGGCGTCCTGGAGGCCCTGTTCGGTCGCGGCTGGCGCGAGAAGTTGGGTGGGCAGCCCTTCCACGAGTTCCTGGCCGAGCTGGCGCGGACCGCTCTGGCCCCCGAGGTCCCCGCCTCCTTCGTGGTCCTGCACCCCGCCGCCGACGGCAGCCTCGACCCCGAGCAGGCGCAACTGAATGCGGTGTGGATCGACGGCCGAGAGATCCGATGAGCCGATCGACGCCGCACCACTTTCTCCCATCGGAAGGCTGAGATAGCGGCCCCCGAGTGCGCGTTCGCCCGCTCTCTGAGCGGCCCCGAAGCATCCGGGCCGTGGTCCACCCGGTTGCCCGGGAAGGGCTGGTCTGCTAAACTTCTTTGGCTTCAGGTACCACGTGTCCTCGCACATCGCCACCCCGCCGGAGCCCTGAGGGTCTAGGGAAAGAGAGGTCAGTGTGGAGTTCCAGGTCGGTCAGAAGGTCATCTACCCGAACCACGGCATCGGCGTCGTGGAGAGCATCCAATCCCGAGTGGTGGGAACCGGCAAGGTCAGCCTCTACCAGCTTCGCATCCTCGCCAACGACTCCCGCGTGTGGGTGCCTCAGGAGAACGCAGGTGGGGTGGGCCTTCGACACGTGATCGCCGCGGCCGAGGTGCGCCGGATCTTCAACATGCTCCAGGACCCCAGCATCGACCACCATCCCAACTGGAAGGGCCGTTTCAAGGAGAACTCGGACAAGATGCGCACCGGCGGCCTCTACGAGGTCGCGGTGGTCCTGAAGGGCCTGACCTACTTGAGCCGGAAAAAGAGCCTCTCCTTCCGGGAGAAGCGCATGCTGGATCGAGCCAAGTTCCTGCTGGTGAGCGAGATCGCGGAAGCGGATGCCAAGACCATGGCCGCCATCGAGGAACGGATCGACAAGGCACTCGCGAAGGCACTCACTCCCGAGGCCAAGGTCCCGACCGTCAAGCCGGTTCAGAAGCCGGTGGCGGTGCGCCGCCCCGCCGACGTCTAAGGCGGCACGGCTCTGGGGCCGTCCGCCACCCGGGCGAGGGCACGTATCTTGTGCTCGCTCCTTGACTTCGGGGAATCGGCGTTCTAGACTCTCGCTCATTGACCCCGCCTCGCTGGTGTGGCCTCCCGGCCTTGGACGGAGAGCGGGGGGGTGCCGCGATGACCGACACGTTGTCGAGAAACGCCATGACGAAGGCCGACCTGATCAACATCGTGGCCAAGCGCCTCGACATTACCCAGGTCCAGTCCGGGATCATCGTTGAGGCGGCCCTCAAGAGCATCGTGACCGCGTTGCAGGGCGGGCAGGAGGTCGAGATTCGGGGCTTTGGCAGCTTCCGCTTCAGGAACCGAGCCCCCCGCAAGGGCCGCAACCCCAAGACCGGCGAGAAGGTGGACGTGCCGCCCAAGAAGATCCCCTATTTCAAGATGGGTAAGGAACTCAAGGCTCTCTTGAACGGTGCGGCTGCGCTGGACGAGCCGGTCTCCTCCCAGCCCTCACAGGGCTCCTGACCGCACAGGGCCACTCTCGGTCACCCCCCCCTGCGCGTGGTCACCACCGCATCTTCGGGCCGACCGCAGTTCCGGGTTGGCGCGGGCACGGTTCGCGTGAGGGTCCTCGACCCAGTCGGCGCGGGGTTGTACAGTTACGGAGATCGGAATCGGCTGGCGGCCGAGGTTCGGGATAGGATCACGGCGGCGCTATGAAAGATCGCGGCAGCCTGGTCGAACGGGACTTCCCGGACCTGATCCACGATCTGTACGACCGGCGCTGGAGCGGCGTCCTCACCCTCTCCCACATGGGGATCGCCAAGACCATACTGGTGGAACAGGGTCGCCTGGTCTTTGCCTCCTCCTCCAGCCCCGACGAGCGCCTGGGGGAGCTGTTGCTGAAGCAGGGGCGCATAACGCTGAAGCAGTTCGTCGAGGCCGGCAAGCGGATCGGTCCCAACCGCAGGCTGGGCGCGATCCTGGTGGAACAAGGCGTTCTCACGCCCAAAGAGCTGGTGCGGGGCGTGATCGAGCACACCTCGGAGATCCTCTACGGTGCCTTCTTGTGGACCGAAGGGCAGTACCGGCTGGACCAGGGGGCCGAGTACGCCGAGGCCATCACCTTGAACCTCAGCACTCCGGACATCATCATGGAGGGCGTGCGGCGCATCGACGCCTGGAGCCGGATCAACCGTGGGTGTGGAGGCCTGATGGCGGTCTACGAGCGGGTGCCGGAGTACGAGGCGGTGATCCGGGCCATGAGCCTGTCGGCCGAGAAGCTGGCCCTGCTCCAGAGCCTGAGCACCCCCCGGGACGTGGAGGCCCTCTGCGGCGAGTCGAGCCTGTCGAACTTCGAGGTGTGCCGGGCCCTCTGGGCCTATCGCGTGATCGGTGTCATCCGACGCCTCGACATTCCCGAGGACAAGCCGGTGGTGGAAGACGACGGCCTCGGCTTGGTCCTGCCCCAGGAGTAGATCCGTGGTCCACCGCCCCGAAAAGCGCCGCACCCCGAGGATCCAGCCCTTCGTGGCCCCCTGCCGCGTGATCGCCGGCGAGTCGCGGTCCACCGGCTTCCTGATGGACCTCAGCCGCCGGGGGGCCCGGGTGTCGACCGAACTTCCCCCGCCTCCGAGCGAGACGAGCCTGGTGCTCGAGGTGCGTCTGGGGGCTCGGGTCGCCCGCTCGCGGCTTCCCGCGCGGGTGAAGTGGGTCAAGGCGGCGGAAGCCGGCCACGTCTTCGGCGTGGTCTTCGAGGGACTCTCCGCAGAGGTGGAGCGGGCCATCGACCTGGTGGTCGAGGATTACAGGAAGCGGGCGGCCGCCCTCGATTCGGGGGGCAGGTGAGCGCGGCTCTTGGGGGAGCGTGAGGCATGGGGCAGGGGGATGACACGGGCCGTCGCGTCGGCTGGAGCCCGGGGCCCAACACCCACGGAGAGGTGGGGCACGAGTGGCTGACGCTGAGCGACGACGACCTGTTGCAGCGGATCGAGGCCCTGGCCACCAATCACGACGACGACCAGGCCCTGCTGACGGTGGTGCGCTCTCATCGCCACTTCTTCATTCGCCAGGAAGCCGCCAAACGCGTCACCGACCATGCCCTGCTCCAGGCCCACCCCGACGACCGCCACATCGGCCAGATCCTGGTGCGGCGCATGACCCGCAAGGAAGACCTCGCCTACCTCGAGCACCTGGTGACCACCAGCCGCTACCTGGAGGTGCGCAAGGCCGCCGAGGCCCAGCTCCAGCGGGTGCGAGCCCTACACGACGAGGCCTGACCCGGGCTCCATGGGCATGAACCTGCTGGGGGTGGACGTTTCCACCCTCGACGTCCCCGCCTTTCTGGCCGGAGCCCGCCAGGTCTTCCCCCTGCTCGCGCTGCTCTGGCTGCTGCCGCTCCTGCGCCGGTGCCGGCCGGGGTGGTTGCTGCTGGGAGTTGTGGCGGCCAACGCCTGGGTCTTTGGAGTCACCAACTACCCGCTGCAGCGCCTCTACGCTCTGGGCCCCAGCCACGATCGCATCGGCAACCTGGGGCTGTGCCAGGTGGTGGCCGCCGGCAACAACCCCCTGCACACCACCCAGGTCGGGCAGCTCCACTTCGAGCCCTTCTGGGGGATGCTGGTGGCGCTGGTCTCGGGTTTCGACCCGGATCGGGTGCTTGCGCTTTACCCCTTCTTCTCGCTGGTGATGGTGGTCGCCTTTCCGCTGGCCCTCTTCTTCGGCTTGAAGGCGGAAGGCACCGCTCACGGCCCGTCGCCCTGGGAACGGGCCCTCATCGCCGGCTTCGCCACCCTGCTCAGTTCCTCGGCCCTCGACTACCTTGGCACCTACCGAGTTCCTTGGGCCAAGATGTTCCTGCTCAAGCCCAACCATGCTCTGGGGCTCTTGCTCTTCCCAATCTTCCTGGCGCTCTTCGCGCGCATCCGGAGCTGGCGGGGCCGGCTGGCGGCGGGCCTCCTGCTCCATCTCCTGGGTTGGGTCTTCGTCCTGCACATGGCCTATGTCTGCGTGGGCCTCCTGTGCTTCGCCGGCCTGTCCTTCTGGGCGCGGCGGGATGAGGCTTCGCGCGAAGCCCGAGACGTGCTGGCGGTGATCGGCATCAACGTGGCGGTGGTGAGTCCGTACCTGATCATGCTGCTCTGGGGCTATCCGTTCCTGGTGCGAAGCGGCAACTACGCCCTGCCCGTCTTCTCGCTCCATCTCCTCGAACCCACGCTGCGGGTGGGGGGCGTCTTCTGGCTGGGGGTTTGGGGGGCGTGGACCCTGTACACTCGAGGCGATCGGACAAGCCGCCTGTTCCTGGGCCAGGTGCTGGGCGGCTATCTGGTCTGGGTCGGCTACCTGGGCCTGGGCGCCTTGGGGCTGGCCCGAGAGCGGGACGAGATCTACTTCTGGGTCCGCATACTGACGGCGGCTTGCGCAGCGGTGGGAGCCTGGGACCTAACGACGCGCGCCGCCCGCTGGCTGGGTCGAGAGGCCTGGCCCCCGGCCTGGCGGGCCGCCGCGGTGGCGGCCCTGGCCTTGCCCTTTGCGTTGCCCAGCTGGTGGGATCCGGCGCGGATGGATGCTTACTTTGCCGGGTCCCTGCCTCCGCTGCCGGTGAGCCTGGAAAGCGCCGGGGAGTTCTTGCGCCACCACAGCGAGCCGCGGGCGGTGCTGGCGGGGGATCCTCAGCTCGTGCGCTATGCGGCAGCTCTGGCCGGTCGCCGCGGCCTGGTGGTGGCCGGCATGAACGCATCCCGGGACTGGCGGCAGCGGCTGGCGTTGCAGCAGGAGCTTCTGAGCAGCGAGCGACCGCGCACGGTGTCCCAGGCGGCCGCCAGCTACGGCGTTTCCTACCTGCTGGTCGGCCCTGCCTTTCTCGCCAAGCACTCGCCCCTGACCCTGGCCGATCTCGACCGCAA
Organism: Vicinamibacteria bacterium; assembly: GCA_035286745.1. Taxonomy (GTDB): domain Bacteria; phylum Acidobacteriota; class Vicinamibacteria; order Fen-336; family Fen-336; genus DATECU01. The sequence goes on from DATECU010000056.1 coordinate 8,112, forward strand.
GCGTCACCTGCGGCGCCTGCACCTGGCTGGGGATCCCGAAGGGGACTTCGTGGCCATCTACCGGGTGGGGTTCCCATGATGCCGGGCCCCGGTGAGCTTCTGGGGATCCCGGCCGCCATCCCCGATGTGCCGGCAACCGTGGCCACCCTGCGCTTTGGGCTGTGGCTGGTCGCAGCTCTGTGGGCCGTGCTGGTCGCCGGGCGAGGGCGTCGGGCCTGGCTGTTGGGCGGGTTGCTCTTCGTCTGGGCCGCGACCGGATACTGGGTTCTGGCCCTGGGCCGGCCCTACGGGCTGCTGGTGGACCCGGACATAACGAGATCTGTGGCGGCGGCCACGGTGGCCGCCGAGACCGGACGGGACCAAGGGGTGCTGGCCGGCGAAGCCGACCGCCCCCAGCTGGCGCCGGTGCCGGCACGCGTTCGGCGTCTGGCCGTCCTCTGGGGCCCTAGCCTTCTGCCTCTGGTGGTGGTACCGGGTCTGGGGGTGCTGGTCTACGCGATCTGGGGTTGCCGGTCGCGGGCGCCCCTGGCGGCGCTTCTGTGGCTGGCCTTCTCGACCGGCGACCTCGACGCCCTGCGCGGGGTGGGGCTCTTGCCTTCGGTCTTCTCTCACCCCTGGCCGGCGGCAGCTCTCCTCCCGTGGGTCGCCCTGGTGCTCGCGGAGGCTCGATGGGGACGGGCGACATCCGTCTGGCGCACCGCCCTGGGCGTGCTCCTGGTGGTGGGCCCGGGGTTTCTGGTTCCCGCGGCCGCCACCCCGCGAGGCGTCTCCGAAGCGCTGCTGGCGCTGGCCCTCGACCCCGGCCCCTGGCTGCCGCTGGCGCTCTGGGGTCTCTCCCGGGCCGGCGACGGAGCCGCCTTGCGCCTTACGATAGGCGGAGGGCTGTTGACCCTGGGGACCGGCTTGGCTCTCCCCATCGACCCGGTGGCGGCTCACGCCCTCTATCGCCTGGGGCTGTTGCTGGCAGCGGCCGAGCCGGTAGCCAGGATCCTGCTCCTGGCGGGGGAGGCTCTGGCCAGCCGCTGGCCCGTCTCCTGGCCGCGGATCGAAGCCAGCCGGCTGGGCGCGGTGGCGCTTCTGCTCACCGTGGTCCCCTCGAGCTTCCTGGCCTGGTGGCACCCACGGGATCTGGATCCGGTGGCCGCCGAAAGCCAGCGCCCGATCGCCATGCCGCTGCAGGAGGCCATGGACTGGATTCGCCGGGAGACCCCGCGGACCTCCGTCTTCATCGCCAGCGCCAACTTCGCCCCGGCGGTGGCGGCTCTCGGCGGCCGGCAGGTCCTGCGCGCGCCGGGCCTCCTGGAGTCGGCCAACGATGCTCGGCGGCGCGCGGTGGAAGAGAAGGTCCTGAGGGGCGCGCAAACGGAACGAGCACTGGCCCGCTTCGGCGTCAGCCATCTGTTCATCGCCCCCGGCGACTTCACCGAGTACGGACTCGCCACCCCGGAGGCGGTCGAGGCCTTTCCCAGCTTCCAGCTCCGCTATCGCAACCACGAGGGCTATCGCGTCTACGAGATCTCGCGCTGAGCTGGCCCCCGGGCTTCGTGTAAAATGGCGCGCCCATGTTTGAAGGCCGTCGTGTCGTGGTCGTGGTGCCCGCCTACAACGAGGAGAAGCTCATCGAGCGCGTCCTCGCCAGCATGCCCCCCCTGGTCGACCGGACGATCGTGGTGGACGATGCCTCGAAGGACCGGACCGCGGAGATCCTGGAGGCCGCCAAAGACCGCTACGGCGATCGGCTTCGGGTGGTGCGGCATGGTCAGAACCGCGGCGTGGGGGCGGCCATCGTCAGCGGCTACAAGGCCGCGGTCGAGGAGTCGCGGGGCAACGACCTGGTGGCGGTGATGGCCGGGGACGCGCAGATGGACCCTGCCGATCTGCCCAAGCTGCTCTTGCCGTTGGTCAAGGACCAGGCCGACTACACCAAGGGCAACCGGCTCTTCACCGGCGAGGCGTGGAACATCATTCCTCGCTACCGCTACCTGGGGAACGCGGTGCTCTCTCTGCTCACCAAGATCGCCTCCGGCTACTGGCACGTGGCCGACAGCCAGTCGGGCTACACCGCCATCACCGTCGAAGCCCTGTCGGTGCTGCACCTGGACCGGCTCTACCCGCGCTACGGCTTCCCCAACCATCTGCTGGTGGAGCTCAACAACTACGACTTCCGGGTGAAGGACGTGCACATCCGGCCGGTGTATGACGTGGGCGAGGTGTCGGGGATTCGCCTCCACCGGGTGATCCCCACCCTCTCCTGGCTGCTCTTCAAGTGCTACTTCTGGCGGATGAAGGAGAAGTACATCATCCGCGACTTCCACCCCCTGGTCTTCTTCCTGGCCTTTGGGCTCCTGCTGCTGCTCGGCGGCACCGGACTGGGCGCCTACATCATCTACCTGCGCCTGCACCTGGGCTTCCTCTCGCCGAACGCCGTCATCTTCGATGCCTTCTGCATCATCATGGGCATGCAGATGCTGCTGTTTGCGATGTGGATGGACATGGAACACAACAAGGACTTGCGTTAGATGCCACCCCGATCGCTCTCCGTCGCCCTTCTGGGCTGCGGGTACTGGGGCAAGAACCTGGCCCGGAACCTGCACCAGTTGGGCAGCCTCTCCTGGGTCTGCGATCCCGACCCGGCCATCCTGAAGACGGTCAAGGCCAGCTATCCGGGCGTGCGCACCGCCAAGGCCTTCGACCCCGTGCTCACCGACAAGAGCGTGAAGGCGGTGGTCATCGCCGCCCCCGCCGAACAGCACCACACCCTGGCCCGACGTGCCCTGCTCGCCGGCAAGGACGTCTTCGTGGAGAAGCCGCTGGCGCTGCGGGTGGAGGATGCCCGGGAGCTGGTGGACCTGGCCGCCCGCCGTAAGCGGGTGCTGATGGTGGGCCACATCCTCGAGTACCACCCGGCGATCCGCAAGCTCAAGGAGTTGGTCGACTCCGGCGAGTTAGGCGAACTGCACTACCTCTACTCGAACCGGCTCAATCTAGGCAAGGTGCGCCAGGAGGAGAACATCCTCTGGAGCTTCGCGCCCCACGACATCTCGGTGATCCTGCTGCTCTTGGGCGCCCTGCCCGAGTGGGCCTCGACCGCCGGCCAGCACTACCTGCAGCACCAGGTGGCGGACGTCACCATGACCTGCCTGGGTTTCCCCGGCAAGGCCCGAGCCCACATCTTCGTGAGCTGGCTCCACCCCTTCAAGGAGCAGAAGCTGGTGGTCATCGGCAGCCGCAAGATGGCGGTCTTCGACGACGTGGCCAAGGAAGGCAAGCTCAAGATCTACGACAAGGGCATCGAGTGGAAGAACGGCCGGCCGGTGATCCGGCAGACGGCGGAATCCACCCTGTTCTTCCCCGAGATGGAGCCCCTCCGGGAGGAGCTCCTGCACTTCCTGGACTGCGTGAAGACCCGCAAGACGCCGAAGACCGACGGCGAGAACGGGCTCCGGGTGCTGCGGGTGCTCGACGCCTGCCAGCGCTCGCTAGGCGAAGACGGCCAGCCGGTGCGGTTGTGAGCGAGGCGAACGGCAGCGGTCAGCGCACGGCGATCAGCGTTCAGCTGTTGCCTCGGCCCGCCGGCCCATTCGCCCTTCCCGTTCGTCCTTCGTATCCTCTGTGTCTCGGTGGTGAATCATGACTGACAAGCCCTACTTCGTGCACGAGTCCAGCTACGTCGACGAGCCCTGCGAGATCGGCGAGGGCACCAAGATCTGGCACTTCTCCCACGTGATGAAGAACAGCGTGATCGGCAAGGGCTGCAACCTGGGCCAGAACGTGCTGGTATCCTCCGGCGTTCGGTTAGGCGACAACTGCAAGATCCAGAACAACGTGAGCTTGTACACGGGGGTGGTGCTGGAAGACCACGTGTTCTGCGGACCTTCCATGGTCTTCACCAACGTGGTCAACCCCCGCTCCGAGGTGATCCGGAAGGACGAGTACAAACCCACCCTGGTGCGGCGGGGGGCCTCCTTGGGGGCCAACTGCACCATCGTCTGCGGCGTCAGCATCGGCCAGTACGCCTTCGTGGGAGCCGGCGCGGTGGTGACCCGGGACGTGCCGGCCTTCGCCCTGGTCACCGGGAGCCCGGCCCGGCTCCGGGGCTGGATGTGCCGCTGCGGCATCAAGCTCCAGCTCGTCGGGCCCTCGGCAAGCTGCGCCGCCTGCGGGTCCGCCTACCGTTTGCACGAGGGGATCCTGACCCCGGAGTGAGGATGATCCTGCCTGCTAACGGAGCGTAACCTCCACCAGGCGAAGCTCGCCCCGAAAGCCACCCGCACGACGATAGTAGCTGACGAAGATCCGTCGCCCGCCATCGGCGGTCAGTTCCGGATGCTCGCGTCCCGCGTAGTCGACTCCCGAAGCCGGTGCCTGGCCGGCGAAGGCCAACACCGGGTTGCTCCAGGGGCCCTCCGGGCGCTCGGCGGTCCGCATCACCACGCGGTTGCTCATGACCTCGCTATGCACCGCCAGGTAGCGGTCCAGATAGACGTTATGGGACACGGTGACCGCACCGGGCACGCCTCCGAACAGGGCCCGGGTGGCGCCCGCTTCGCTATCCCATTGGCTGCCGTTCCAGAAACGGTAGGCGCGGCGATCCCCGACCTGACTCAGGGGCACCCTGGCCACCCCGACGTCCTGGCTTCGCGGGAGCAAGCCGTAGAGATAGACGGTCGAGCCCAGCAGGGTCGCCTTGTCGAAGAGCGGCTCCGGGTAGTTGAAGAGCAACTCGGGATCGCGAGCCGCGGTCGTCGCGCCCGACGCCAGTCGGGCCAGCCCGGTACCGACGAACTCGTAGTTGAGGTCTCCAGGGTTCACCACCAGCTTGGTGTAGAAGACGAGGCCGCCGGAAGGGTCGTTGCTGATGACGCTGCTGGGCCAGAGGGCGATGCGGTGATCGGCGCGACCGCTGGCCGCGTTGAAAGCCCATTCCTCGGCGCTGAAGTTCAATAGCGCGTAAGGTGCGCCTTTGGCATCCACCGGCTCGCTGGTCAGGAGGGGCTGCACGGGAGCGGCCCAGGCAGCGGTGGCGCAGCGTAGGTTGGTACCGTCTACCGATGCGGGGCTGAACAACGTATCGCCGAACGTCCATAGCAGCCGGCCGCCTACCAGGCCGCTGGCGCCCCCGTCGCGCGCCGTGACCGTGGGTGGCTTCCCGACCTCGCCGAGATCCCGAACCGACGCCACCTCGATCGGGCGAGGTGGGGATGGAGCTGCCGGGGAGTCGGAACCCCCGCAGGCGCCGATCGCGAGCAGAAGCGCCGCTGCGAGGGCCGCCGGCCTCGTGCTGGTTTGAACGCCGCGCGTGGCGCCGGAGTTGCTCATGGGCTTCGAGGCACGAACCAAGATTGCCACTCTAACATGGCGCACGCGTTGGCGGTCTTGGGCTGGGGTTGGTGGGTTGGTGGGTCTGAGGTCTATCTGCGGGAGTTGTTTCGCTCGCTGGCGGCCTACGGGGAGGCCTGGCACGAGTACGGCTGGTGACCACCGATGGAGGAGCTCCCGCCCTCCCGAGCCGCCGACCCGAACCGCAACGACGCGTCTAATAGGTTCCCGCCCAGCGCCGCCTGAGCGGCATTAGCAGAGCCTCATAGAGGACCAGCACGGGAAGGCTGGCGCCGCTGCGACGGCAGATGCGGCGCCATTCCTTGATCCGCGGTCCCCAGCCGACGGTCGAAGTCTGGGACCGGCTATGCCTGCGAAAGTCGGAGATCAGGGCGTTTACCCGGCCGAAGCGTTTGCCGGCTTCCGCCAGGCGCAGGAACCAGTCCCAATCGCCGGCGAAGCGGAGGTCCGGGTCCAGCCAAAGCCCGTCCTCGGTGAGCAAGCGGCGCCGCAGGAAGGTGGAGTGGGGCGGCACGAAGTTGTAGCGGCGGAGCGACGCCAGATGGAACTCCTGCGGGTGCACCGGCGAGCCCAGCGGCCGGCCGTTCTCGTCGACGTAGCGGAAGTCGCCGTAGACCAGGTCCAGTTCGGGTCGCTCTTGCAGGTGTCGCACAGCAATCGAAACGGCACTGCCGGACGCATAGCGATCATCCGCGTTCTGGTAGGCGACCACTTGGCCCCGGGCTTCGCGAAAGCCGCGGTTGATGGCGTCGTACATCCCCCGGTCGCGGGCGCTCGACCAGACGACGCCGGGGGCCTTCCGAAGCAGGTCCAGGGTGCCGTCCTCGGAGCCGCCGTCGACCACGATGTGCTCCAGGTGCGGGTAGTCCTGGCCGCGCACGCTTTCCAGGTTGTCGGCCAGGAAGCGGGCCCCGTTCAGGACCGGGGTGACGATGCTGACGAGAGGAAGCGCGTCAGGAAACTCGGTCATGGGTTCTCGGAACCGCGCGGGAGCTGGTACTCTACCACGCCGTGCGCATCGGAATCGTCGGTCTAGGACTCGGCCTGGGGCGAACTGGCGGGGTCCAGGTGTACCTGCGGGAGCTGCTGCGGGCGCTGGCTGCCCACGGAGACGCGGGAGACGAGTACCTGCTGGTGGCCAGCGAGGAGGAGGCCGCCCTGGCCCCCGCGGAAACCGCCGGCCGGATCGGCCTACTGCGCCTGGCCGGTGCCTCCCCGTCCTCCGCCCGCCGCCGCCTGACCACGCTGGCCAAGCTGATTCCCGGTCTGCCGCTGCCCCCCGATCCTCTCGCCCGTGCGCTTGATGCGTTAGGCCTAGATCTCCTTCACTTTCCCGGCACCCGGGTCCACCCCTTTCCCCGATCCACACCCTTCACCCTCACCTTCTTCGACTTGCAGGAACGGTTCCTGCCCGGCTTCTTCTCCTGGCGGGAGCGGCTGGCCCGGGAGGCCGACAACCGGCGGGCCCTGGCGATGGCCCGTTCGGTGCTCGCACCCACCCGCTTCACCGCCGGCTGTCTGGAAGACGCCTACCGTGGTGTGGCGGCAAAGCTGGCGGTGGTGCCGGTGGGCGTCAGCGACCGGTTCCTGCCCACGCCGGACCCGGGCGAGGGGGAGCGCTTGCGCGCCCGGTACCGGGTGCCGGCCGGCAGCTACGTCTTCTACCCGGCCAACCCCTGGCCCCACAAGAACCACCGGCGGCTCTTCGAGGCCGTGCGCCTGGCCGGCCAGCGCCTCCGCCTGGGCTTGCCCGTCGTCTGTACCGGGAGGCTTCAGGGCGAGCAGCGCTCGCTGGCCAACCTAGCGCAGGGGGCCGGCCTGGCCTCCGAGCAGCTCCGGGACCTCGGCTTCGTGGCCGAAGAGGACCTCCCGGCCCTCTACCGGTCGGCTCGACTGCTGGCCTTCCCTTCGCTGTTCGAAGGCTTCGGGATGCCGCTCCTCGAGGCCATGGCCTGCGGCTGCCCGGTCGCCAGCTCGACCGCGAGCTGCCTGCCCGAGGTGGGCGGAGACGCCGCCCGCTTCTTCGACCCCGGGAGCCCGGCGGCCATCGCCGAGGCCCTGGCCGAGGTCTGGGAGGAGGGCCCGCCGCGCCGCAGCCTGATCGAGCGGGGCCTGGCCCGCGCCGAGAGCATGCGTTGGGTGCGGGTGATGCCGGCACTGCTCCGCGCCTACCGCAGTGCAGGATCGAGCGCGGACTCGCGGCCGGGTCCCTCAGCCAGCCACAGCTCGAGCATCAGAAGCGTGAACAACTGACGCGAGTAGTCGCCGCGTCCTTCGCTGTGCGCCCGGATCAAGCGGTCCACCGCCTGGGGGCGGAAGATGCCGCGGGTCCGCACCGTGTCCGGACCAAGGTGCTGGTCGAGGAGCGGCCGCAGCGGGCCTCGCAACCAGGGCCCCAGCGGTACGTTGAAGCCGTGCTTGGGGCGCCGGGCCGCCTCCGGGAGGTTCCTCTCCAGGGCGCGCCGCAACACCAGCTTGCCGATGCCGCCCCGGATCTTCAGTCGCCCGGGGAGGCGCAAGGCCCATTCCACAAAGCCCCGGTCCAAGAACGGCACCCGCGCCTCCAGCCCCGCCCCCATCGTCATGCGATCGACCTTGGTCAGCATCTCCCCCGGCAGGCTGCTGACGAGATCCGCCCGCAGCCGGCGGTTGACGGGGCTGGCCCCCAGTGCGGCGTCGAAGCCGCGGCGCACCGGGTTTAGGGCCCAGGCCGCCTCCGCCGCCGGATGCCACGCCGGCTGCAACAGGCTGAGCAGCTCCTGGGGGGTGAATGCGGAGACCAGTTCCGCATAACGCTCAGCGGGGTGGAAGACCTGCCGCCGCAGGCGGTGTGCCAACTGGGCCAGAAGCCCCGGGCCTCCGGAGCGGGCGCCGCGCAGGCTGCGCACCCCGGTGAGCGCCAGGCCTCGAATCAGCGCGCCGGCGCTGGCGCCAGCCCCCAGCTCAGGCTGGTGGCGCCAGGGATAGCCGGCCAGGATCTCGTCGGCGCCGTCGCCGGTGAGCACCACCTTGACCCGCTCGCGAGCGAAAGCGGCCAGCCGACAAAGGGCCAGCGAGGAGGAGATGGCGAAGGGCTCGCCCGCCAAACGCATTAGGGTCGGAAGCGAGGCGAGAAGATCCTCGGGCGCCAGCACCAGTTCGTGGTGCAGCGTCCCCAGCGCGTTGGCCACTTGACGGGCCGCCGGGCCTTCGTCGGCTCGGGCGGCGTCTGGAAAGCGAATGGTGAAGGTCTCCGCCGGCCCTTGCCTCAGCCGCACCAGGCTCTGGGCCACTCCGGTGGAGTCGAGCCCGCCGCTCAGGAACGTCCCCACCGGCACATCGGCCACCAGGTGGCTGGAAACCGCCGCTGTCAGCCGCTCCCTCAGCTCGTCACCGGCCGCTTCCAGCGAGTAGCCCTCGTCCTCGGCTGTCTGGGGCGGCACCCAGTAGCGGCTGGTGGTCGCCACCTCATCCCTGACCGACATCCGCTCTCCCGGCCCCAGCTTGCGGCAGCCGGCGAGAATGCAGGCATCGTCAGGCACGCTCGATTGGTATAGGAAGTGGGCGAGACCAACTGGATCGACTCTGCGCGGCAGCCAGGGCAGCGCCAGCAGGGCTCCGATCTCGGATGCGAACGCCAGCGCGCCCTGGTGCCAGGCGAAGTAGAGCGGCTTGATGCCCAAGCGGTCGCGCACCAGCAGCAGGTGCCGGCGCCTCGAGTCCCAGAGGGCGAAGGCGAACATGCCGTCGATGTCCAGGACCAGGTCGTCGCCCTTTTCCTCATAGAGGTGGACCAGCACCTCGGTGTCGGTGCGGGACCGAAAGCGATGGCCCCGAGTCTCCAGCCAGCTCCTGACGCCGCCGAAACCGTAGAGCTGGCCGTTGTAGGCGACCGCCACCGTGCCGTCCTCGTTGGTCAGGGGCTGGCGTCCGGCGGGGGAGAGGTCCAGGATGGCCAGCCGCCGGTGGGCGAGCCCGAACGAGCCGTCGATCAGGAAGCCCTCATCGTCGGGACCCCGATGGGCGAGCGCCGCGGCCATCCGCCTCAGGTCCGCCGGGTCGACCGGCTTCCCCCCAGGGTTCAGGATGCCCGCAATGCCGCACATGCGGCGGCATTGTGGGAGTCACGGCGCCGAAACGCAACCACCGCAACGCAACCACAGAGGCACAGAGCGCCGGGCGCAACGACGAATCCACCAAAAAGACACAAAGGACGCGAAGAACGAAACCCGAAGTGGAGGGGACGGCGATCGGCAGCAATCAGCAGTCAGCTCCGGCAGGCTGCAGCGCGCCCCAACCTCTCGCCGACTGTCGTAGCTGAAAGCTGATCGCCGATCGCTGACCGCTACCACATGCGACGCAGGGCCGAGCGGAGGGCGGTTCGTTCGGCACGCCTAGCGCCTGAGCAACAGCGACAAGGCGTCGGCGCAACGGGGGAGCCAGCGGCTCCGGCGGCGGGGGACCGACAGCAGGCCCTGGTAGAAGGCGTCGAGCCGTCTCATCTCCTGGGGCAGCAAAGCGACCTCGTGCACCCGCGCCAGGGCCCGCTCGGCCAGAGCCCGGGCGAGGCCCGCGTTCTCCAGCACTTGGAGGGTGGCGGCCGCGATCGCAGAGGGAGCGAAGTCGGCGAGCAGCACGTGCTCCCCGTCCGTCACCACCTCCTGGTATGCGGTCAGGCGACCCAGCACCAGCGGGGCCTGGCAGGCCATGGCCTCGAACAACGACTGCGGAAGCCCGTCCGAGCCGGGCACCGCCACCACCACATCCGCCAGCGAGTAGAGACCGGGCATCTCGGCCTGTGGGACCTGGCCCAGGAACCGCACCACCCCCTTGAGGCCCAGGCTCGCGATATCCTCTCCCAACCTGGTGCGATAGGCGGGGACCTCGCCGTACTCGGTGAGCAGCAGGCGGGCCCCGGGAACCCGCTTCAGGATCTCGGGGAGCGCCTGCACGATCAAGTGGATGTTGTAGCGCGGGTCGAGCAGGCGGGGGCTCAGGATGACCCGGGCCTCCGGCGGCAGGCCCAAGCGCTCGCGCCAGGCCGACGCGCCAGCCGGATCGCGGCGAAAGACCCCGGGATCGACTCCCCAGCGCAGGGTCTCGACCCGGGCCGCGATAGGTCCCCAGTTCCCGAGCGCCAAACGCAAGGTCTGGGACTTGACCAGCAGCAGATCCGCTTCTTGCAGGACGCGACGGGTGGCCCGACGCTCCAGGGCCAAGAGCCCGCCCGGGTGCTGCTCAGGCAGGACGTCGCCGCCCATCACCGTTACCGCCAGCGGATGCAGACCGGACAGCAGGGCCAGGCTCCCCAGCTTGCCGCCGGCGTAGTGGAGGTGCAGCAGGTCGGGGCGGAAGGAACGGAGGTCGCTCAGAAACCCACGGGTCGCCCGCGCGGCCTCGGTCAAGCCCCGGGGCAAGGGTCGCGTGCACACCTCGACACCGGGGGCGGGGAGGACCTCGCCCAACGTGACCAAACGAACCTGGTGGCCGAGAGCCGCCGCAGCCGAGCTGCGCGCCACCACGTGGACCGAGCGCCCGTTGCCGACGGCCGCGATTCTCACGATCTCCGGTAGCGCTCGAACCAGTAGGGCCGCTTCGCCAGCGGGCGGGAGAGGCCGGGCGGCGGCGGCGTCCTGGAGGCGCGCAGAAACACCTCGCTGCTCTCCAGCGTGCGCAGCAGGTGGGGAAAGCCCAGCTCGCTCAGCCAGCTCTCCACGGTGGCGTGGGCGAAGCTGTCGTTGATGGCCGGTGAGAGCAGGTCGAAGGTCTGGTGGACGTCCCGCCTGGGGAACAGGCGGGCCAGGGCCGCCTTCTTGGCCGCGAACGGCAGCGGAAAGAGGAGCACTCTCAACATCGCCAGGGCTACGCGATAGGCGGGAGGGCGAAGCCCGTAGAGGTAGAGGAAGAGGAAGCCGCTCTCGGTGAGAAGCGGCGCCAGGTTGCCAAGGGCCCGCCTGGTGTCGCCGGTGTGATGGAGCACGCCAAACGAGTAGATGAGGTCGAAGCGGCGGCGGGCAAGAGCCGGCGGCGGATCCAGAAGGTCGACTTCGAGGGTCTC
>DATECU010000057.1:0-2776 GCA_035286745.1 Vicinamibacteria bacterium
CACGGGCAAGGGCGGCAGGGTGATGCGGATCCCGGACGTGCTGTCGATCTCGCAGCTGCGCTACTCGGAGGACGACGGGGCGACCTACACGGCCCTGACCCAGTCCGGGAACTGGCACCTGGCGCGGTCGGGCGACTTCGCTCATCCGGGCTCCTACGACCAGATCGTGATCGACCCCAACGGCACGATCCTGGGGTCCTGGTCGACCGGTATCAAGGCGATCGAGCTCACCGGGATCTGGGCCTACGCCGACGACCGCGACGATTGCTGGGAGGATTCGCTGGACGAAGTGGAGGACAACCCGCTCACCGCCTTGGCGACCGAGATCACGGTCAACAACGCAGCTGGGGCGGGCGCCTTCGGTCCCGCGCCGCGCTTCATGGCCGGCATGCTGATCCGGATCGGGAGCGAGTACCTGGAAGTTTCGGCCGTAAACACCTCGACCAACAAGCTCACGGTGATGCGGGGCCGCAATGGGACGACCGCCGCCCAGCAGGCGCAGAATACCCAGATCGACATCTGGCGGCCGCCGGGGCCGGTCCAGGATGCGGCCCAGATCCAGGTGGTCAGGAGCCACATGCGGGCCACCCAGGGCTATGCCGACAGCCGGGCCAACGCCGACATCGGGCAGCTGTTCTTCCTGAAGAAGCTGGATCCGGAGGCTCAGTCGCTGCTGCAGCCCTATGTCATGGTGCACTACGGATGATCCACTACGAGGTCGTGGTGAAGGGACTGGATGAGCAGATCCAGCGGCTGGATGCCTATGACGAAACCTCGCAGAGGCACCTGCGCCGCGCCATGAGCGATTCAGTGAAGGCCACCGCGCGGGTGACCCGGCAGCTCGCCCCGATGGGGCGGACCGGCCGCGCCCGGGCGGGTGTGGATCACGAGGTGACCGGCGGGCAGATCGCCGGCGACCTGGCCGGCCGGGTGGTGGATCGAGCCTTCACTGGCTTGTGGCTGGAGTTCGGCACCCGGCCGCACATGCCGCCGAGTGCCAAGATTGCCGAGAACCTGGGCGTGAGCCGCGAGCGGGGTTTCATCATTGCCGCCTCGATCGCCTGGAGCGGAACCCGTGGGAAGCACTTCATGTACCGGGCCTATGTGGCCTCCAAGCGCCTCATCCTGACCTACTTCGGGGACGCGCTCGAGCGGATCGCGGCCGACCTGGCGGGCCCCCATGCCTCTTGAAGACTGGATGCCGACCGCGAAGGTGAAGATGCAGGAGATCGTCGAGCTCGAGCGTGTGTTCACCTACGACGACATGCCGGCGGCCCTGGCGGTCTTCCCCTGCATGATCATGCTGCCGGTCGATGGCCAGTTCGAATACAGCGCCGGCGGGCCGCAGCGGGATCGCCACGAGCTGCAGCTGACGGTCTATACCGCCGGGCAGATCCTGGGGCAGGCCATGGGACAGGCGGTGCCTTTCATCAAGCTGGTGAAGGAGAAGCTGGCCGCCAACATCAGCCTGGACGACAAGGTGGTCTCCATCCTTCCCTCGGACAAGGCGCCCAGCTACGACGGTCCGGGTGGGATCCTCTACGGAGACAAGATGCACACCGGAATCATCTTCCGCTACCATGTCAAGGAGAAGCCGACCACCTTCACGGTGGCCGCGTAGGAGGCGAGCATGGCGAAGCGCTATCGCTACGTCGGCCAGGGCCAGGGAGTGCCCGGGCTGCCGCATGAGATCGACGACGAGGAAGCCAGGCTGCTGGGTGTCCAGGAGCTGCTGGCCCAGGCGCTGCAGGCGGGGGTCTACAAGGAGATCTCTACCAAGGCCACGGCGAAGGTCAAGGCCCAGGTCAAGGCCCAGGAGGTGAACGATGGGTGAACGTGCATTCAGCAAGCTGCAGTTCGGGATCGAGAGCCCCTCGGCCCACGGCACGGCCGTGGCCGCGGACACGATTCTGGCCGGGGCCGAGATCCCGCCGATCAATCCCGATCGCACAGTGCACTTCCCGGAGGACAACCTGGGCGTGCGGGCCCGCTCCACCCGGGCGCGGATCAACCAGCTCCTGGCCACCAACACGCTGCGCATTCCGGAGGCCTACTTCCAGGCCTTGCCGGCGCTCTTGTCCTGCGGCATCAAGGGCTCGGTCACACCGGTCGAGCAGACCGGCAGCCAGGCGGACTGGCTGTGGGCCTTCACGCCCTCCATGACGGCCAGCAACGCCCCCGATTCCATGACCCTGGAAGCCGGCGACGATACACAAGCCGTCGAGATGGAATACCTGATGTTCGAGCGCATCAAGCTGGCCGGTGTGGTCGCCCAGGCCGGGGAGAGCGCGCCGGTCAGCTTCGAGGGCGACTGGTTTGCCCGGCAGGTATCGACCGCCGCCTTCACGGGATCGCTGTCGATCCCGACCATGACCGACATCAACGCCAAGTTCTCCCGGCTCTATGTCAACGCCACCTGGGCCGCCCGGGGCACGACCGAGAAGACCAGCGCGCTGCGGGCCTGGGAGCTGGAGATCCTGACCGGCGTGCATCCGAAGTTCTTCGGCTCGGCCAACCAGTATTTCGACACCCACGGGCAGAGCGTCTTCGAGGTCATGTTGACCCTGACCCTGGAGCGCAATGCCATCTCCGACGCCGAGTGGGATGCCTACCGGGCCGGCACCAAGCAGGCTATCCGGGTGGAGATCAACTCGGGCGTGCAGATCGGTACCGGCGTCACCCACAAGCTCACCCTGGACGTCTGGGGTGCCTACGACAACGTGATCCCGCTGTCGGAGGAGGACCGCGGGAACAACATCGACAAGGCGCTCTTCCA
>DATECU010000058.1:0-8411 GCA_035286745.1 Vicinamibacteria bacterium
CCGCGGCGGCCTTCGAGAACCCTGCCTGGCGCTGGATGTCGGCCCGTGAGCGCGGCCACCTGCTATACAAGATGGCCGAGCTCGTCGCCGAGCGGGCGGCCGACATTGCCCAGGCCGAGACCCTGAACGTCGGCAAACCCCTGTTCCAGGCCGAGGACGACGTCCAGACCGTCGTGGATTGCTTCCGCTACTACGCCGGCGCGACCAGGCTGCTGCAGGGCGCCACCCCGGCCGTGCCGCCGGATTTCTTCAGCTACACCCTGCGCGAACCGATCGGCGTGTGCGTCGGGATCGTCCCCTGGAATTTCCCCTTCCAGATCACGGCCTGGAAGGTGGCCCCGGCCCTGGCGGCCGGGAATACGGTGATCCTCAAACCGGCCAGCCGCACGCCGCTCAGCGCGCTGATGCTCGGGCAGATCGGCCTCGACGCCGGGCTGCCGCCGGGTGTGTTAAACGTGGTCACCGGGCCGGGCGCCCGGATCGGGGAGGCCCTCGTCTCGCACCCGGCCGTGGGCAAGGTCTCGCTCACCGGGGAAACCCGCACCGGCCAACGGATTATGCAGCTGGCCTCCAACGGCATCAAGCGCATCTCCCTGGAGCTGGGTGGGAAATCGCCCAGCCTGATCTTCGCCGATGCCGACCTGGATCAGGCGGTGACCGCCTCCTTGACGGCCATCTACTTCAACGCCGGGCAGATGTGCGCCGCCCGATCGCGCATCTTCGTCCAGCAGGACGTGCACGACGAGTTCGTGGCGCGGATGGCCGAGCGCGCCCGGCGTTTGCGGGTGGGCAATCCGATGGATCGGGCCACCCACATGGGGCCGATGATCTCGCCCGATCAGGTCGAGACGGTCGAAGGCTACGTCGAGAGTGGGGTGAAGGAGGGCGCCACCCTGACCCTCGGCGGCTGCCGGCCCGACGACCCGGCCCTCCAGCAGGGTCACTACTACATGCCGACCATCTTCGACCACGTCAGCAACGATATGCGCATCGCCCAGGAAGAGATCTTCGGACCGGTGGCGTCGGTGATCCCTTTCCGCACCGAAGAAGAAGGCCTCCGCCTGGCGAACGAGACTCGCTATGGGCTGGCCGCCACCGTCTGGACCGGCGACGTCAAGCGCGCCCATCGCGTGGCCCGCCAGATTCGGGCGGGCGGGGTTTGGGTCAACACGAACATGACCCTGTTCAACGAGACGCCCTTCGGCGGCTACAAGGCCAGCGGCATGGGTCGTGAGCTCGGGCTGGAGTCCCTGCACTCCTACACCGAGGTCAAACACGTCGGCGTGTTCCTCGGGGAGCGCGTGCGTGGCTTCAACCTGACGTGACCCGATTGGGAAAGGTGAGACGCAAGTGACCAGTCTGGCGCTGATCAACATCGGACGCATCATCAGCGGCGACCTGGATCGGGGCTTGCTGGAGGCCGATACGGTTCTGATCGAGGACGGGCTGGTCACCCAGATCGGCGACCGGGCCGAGATCGACGCGGCCGCCGCCGACGTCCGGGTCGATGTCAAGGGTGCGGCCCTGGCACCCGGCCTCATCGATACCCACGTCCACATCGTATTGGGCGACTGGACTCCCCGCCAGAACGCGCTGGGTTTCATCGAGAGCTACATGCACGGCGGGGTGACCGGGATGATGTCGGCCAGCGAGGTGCATCTGCCGGGCGTGCCGCAGGACCCGGTGGGCGTCAAGGCGCTGGCGATCACCGCCCACAAGGCCTACGTGCGGTTTCGCCCCGGCGGGGTGAAGGTGTATGCCGGGTCGGTCATCTTCCAGCCCGGGCTGACCGAGCAGGACTTCAAGGAGATGTCCGAGGCGGGCGTGTGGCTGGGCAAGGTCGGTTTCGGCAACTTCAAGAAGCCGACCGACGCCGAGCCGCTGGTGCGCATCGCCCAGCGCTACGGTTTCAAGGTGATGTGCCACACCGGCGGCGCCTCCATCCCAGGGAGCGCCCCGATCACCGCCGACGACCTGATGGTGATCCAGCCGGACATCTCGGCCCACACCAACGGCGGCACGACCGCCCTGCCGGACGAAGGCGTCGAGAGGCTGGTGCGCCAGGCCAAGTTCTATCTGCAGATTTGCCAGGCCGGCAACATCCGATCGGCGGTCCATTTGCTGACGCTGGCCCGCCAATACGATCAGCTGCGGCGTGTTCTGATCGCCAGCGACACCCCCAGCGGGACGGGGGTCATGCCGATGGCGACCATCAAGTCGGTGGTCGAGATGTCCTCCCTGGTCGGCCTGCCGGCCGCGCAGGTCTGGGCGATGGCCAGTGGAAACGCCGCCGACGCCCTCGGGTTGAACACCGGCAGGATCGAGGTCGGCAAGGCCGCCGATCTGGTGGTGATCGATGCCCCCCTCGGGTGCTCGCGTTCGGAGGCCCTGGCCGCCATCGAGAATGGGGACATCCCGGGGATCTCCTGCGTGATCATCGACGGGGAGATTCGGGCCATGAAGAGCCGCAACACCCCGGCCTCGACCCGCATGGCCGAAGTGGTCCCGTCGACCTGAGGAAGAGGCCATCGATGCCCGCCACAGCCGACCTCCCCGGTTTCAGATTGAGGCAAGAGGTGCTGGCCCCGCCCAGCCACGGCTGCGGCTTTCGGGTCGCCCGGGGTGAGCGGTTTCAGATCGTCGACGTGCGCGGGCAGCAGGTCGGCGACCTGATCGCCTTCATGGCCGACGACCCTTCCGAATACTTCTCACCGGCCCACACCGTGACCCAGAACTGGCGGGTGAGCCTGCGGCCCAACGACGTGCTGGCCAGCAACCGGCGTAAGGATCTGATGCAGATCATCGAGGACACGGTCGGCTACCACGACATCGTCGTGCCCTGCTGTGATCCGGAGGCCTATCTGAAACGCTACGGCCTGCGCGATCACCGCAGCTGCCGTGTCAATCTGGAGGAGGGTCTGGCGAGCCTCGGGATCGACTGGCCGGTGCACGGGGAGCGGGCCTGGAACATCTTCATGAAGAACCGGATCGAGGCCGACGGCAAGATGGTCTACCTCGAGCCCACCCATGCCCCTGGGTCCTACATCACCCTCCAGGCGCTCGAGGATCTGGTGTGCGCGCTGTCGGCCTGCCCGCAGGATCAAACTCCCACCAACGGACCGGAATGCACCGAGATGCTGGTCCGCATCTGGACGCCGGAGTAGCCCCCATCGCCGGCGCTGGAGCGAGCTCCCCCGCTGCCGTCGCCATCCGCCAGGACGTGATCCGCGCCTGCAAGATCCTCGACGGGCTGAGGCTGGTCGAGGGCTTCGGCCATGTCAGCGCCCGCCTGCCCGACGGGGGCATGCTGATCACCCCGGCCCGCGGCCTGGCGCTGGCAAGAGAATCGGAGCTGCTGACGATTGGGCCGGATGGGAGCTGCCTGCACGGCGATCCATCTTCCGCTCCGCTCGAACGCTGGATGCACCTGGCGATCTACCGCGCCCGGCCAGACGTCGGCGCCATCTGTCGCACCCACTCGCGCATGGCGGCGGCGCTGGGCGTGGCCCGAGAGCCACTGCGCGCCATGCACGGCTTCGGCGGGATGCTCGGGTTGGAGGTGCCGCTCTATGACGGCACGGACTTGATTACGGACGACGGCCTGGGTCAGGCGGTCGCCGCCAGCCTGGGTGACCGGACCGCTCTCCTGCTGCGCGGCAACGGGGCCCTGATCACGGGGGAGGGCGTGCCGCAGGCGTGCATTCGGGCGGTCTACCTGGAAGAGGCGGCCTGGATGCACGTTGTCTCCGAGGGCATCGGCGGCGGCATCCCGTTCACCTCCGAAGAGCTCCGAGCCCGCTCACGCTGGTATGCGGTCGAGGTCTCACGCGCCTGGGAGTACTACACGAACAAGTTCGCCTCGGACCCGATGAGGCCTGGATGAGCCGAGTGATGCGCGAGCGCCTGTTCCAGATTGCGGTGGTCCAGCCCCACACCTATTGCCGGACCTGGGGGTCTATCTTCCCCTTCGTTTTCGAGGAGGAGGCGCCACCGGAAACGAAGACCCTGGAGGACGCCTGCGAGTATGTGTCGGAGGCGGCCCGCCATGGGGCACGCTACGTGGCCTTCCCGGAGATGTACCCCGGCCCGATGAGCTCCGATTCCCCGCTGACCCTCGAGCGAGTGACCGAAGCGCTGGCCTCCCGAGCCCGAGAGCACCGGGTGTGGGTGTTATACGGCGGCGCGGAGGTCACTGGCGAGGGGCTGTACAACACTTACGGCGTCCTCGATCCCCACGGTGAACTGGCCGGACGGTATCGCAAGATGATCCCGGCCTGCGGAGAACCCTGGCTGGCCGGCCGGGAGCCTGTGGTGGTGGAGGCCGGCGGGCTGCGGCTGGGCCTGGCGATCTGTTGGGAGGCCTGGTTTCCCGAGATCCCCCGCGCCCTGGCCTGGATGGGGGCCGACGTCTTGTTCTTTCCGACCGGGGCGCTGGTCTACGAGTTGAAGGGGCGCTGGTCGCAAATTCTGGCCGCCCGGGCGGCCGAGAACCTGGTGTACACGGTCGCCTCGGTGAACCTGCTGGCGATGGAAGACGGGATGGCCGCCGTCCACAGCCCCGAGCGTCTGATGGCGGAGAGCCCCGCCCCAGGCATTCTCTATGCGGAGGTCGATCTGGATCGACTGGATTACCTGCGCCGCACCGACGAGGAACTAAGCGTTCCCAAGAAGTACCGCTCGATCCCGGGGCTGCTGCGCGCCGTTCGCCCCGAGATCCTTGAAATCACCCAGCGTGCTTACTCGCAGCGCCAGGGAGGCGGTTGATGCGCCTGCTGATCGAAGGCTGCGCCGTCCTCGATCCGGATGCGCCCTCCGGGGTGCGCCCCGCCCAGAACGTCGTCGTCGACGGCAATCGTATCGATTCGATCGGGGAGGCCCGCCCGCCCGGGGAATTCGACCGGGTGCTGCCCGGCCGCAGGCGCCTGGCCATCCCCGGCCTGATCAACGCTCACACCCACTCCGCCGAGAACTTCCTGCGGGCCACCACCGACCGGATGGGGCTGGAACCCTGGCTGGTGTACCTGTTCGGGATGTGCGGCGCGTACAGCCCGCGCGATCACTATCTCAGCATCATGCTGGGAAACATCGAGATGATCCGGAGCGGGGTGACCGGCGTCGTCGACCACTTCTGGATGAGCCCCGCCCCGAACGCGCCGGCCATGGATGCGGCCATGCAGGCTTATCGCGACAGCGGCTTGCGCGCAGCCGTGGCCCCGCTCTACCGCGACGCCCAGTTCGACATCGACTACGGCATCCAGGACGGCTATCCACTGGCCGGCACCTTCATGGCCGAGATCGGAGCGCACTTTGCCCCGCTGGATGAGGTCCTGGCGATGCTGGAGGATTTCATCGGGCGCTGGCACCGCGCCGAGGGCGGTCGGCTGCTGGCCTTCCTCGGGCCGTCCGGTTTGCAGTGGTGCACCCAGGACCTGCTGGAGAAGTCGCTCGAGCTCGCCCGGCGGCACGCCACCGGTTTCCACATGCACTTGCTCGAGACTCGGGTGCAGGATTGGGCCTGCCGGCGCAAGTTCGGCATGTCCGGCACCGCCTGGCTGGCCGAGCGCGAGCTGCTCGGCCCGGAGGTCTCGCTGCCCCACTCCGTGCACCTGAGCCACTCGGATGTGGCCCAGCTGGCCGCCAGCGGGGCGAGCGTGGTGCACAACCCGGCCGCCAACCTCAAGCTCGGCAGCGGCCTGGCGCCAATTCGCAGCATGCTCGACCTGGGGGTCAACGTGGCGTTGGGGACCGACGGCGCGGCCAGCAGCGACAACCAGGTCTTGTTCGAAGCCTTGCGGCTGGCGGCGCTGATCCACAACACCGGCGATCCCGATCCCGAGCGATGGATCTCGGCCCGGGAGGCCTGGCGGATGGCAACCGTGGGCGGTGCACGCGTGCTGGGGCTGGGCGAGCAGGTGGGCGACCTGCGGCGGGGGTATCTGGCCGATATCGTCTTGCTGGACCTCGACAGCCCCCATCTGTCGCCGCTCAACGATCCGATCCGGCAGCTGGCCTTCTGCGAGTCCGGTGCCTCCGTCCGCAGCGTGATCGTCGACGGCCGGGTGGTCCTGCACGAAGGTCTCATCGAGGCCTTCGATGAGCAGGCGATCTTGCAGGAAGCGGCGGAAGTGGCGGCCGGCCGCCCCTTCCGAAACCAAATGCCTCCCGCTGTGGCGGATGCGATCGCCCGCTTCACCGCCTTCCAGCAGGACATCGTCAAGAAGGAATGGAAGCATGCGCGACCTTAAAGACCGGGCGGCCTGGCTTCCCATCTCCGAGCAGAAGCCGATCCCACCCTACACCCTGGACCCGACCCTGACGTTCTACTGTCCGCAGGAGAACGTCGAGGCCTTGAATCACCCGGCCGTGCGCGCCTTCCACGCGCACATGCGCGACGAGTATGCGCCCCCAAGCGTGACCGGGAGGCTGGTGGCCCTGTTGTTGCCCTGCACCAAGGCCAAGCCCTACTCCTTGAGCAGGGAACACCTGGAGATCAACCGGTTCTTGCTCGAACGAGGGTTCCAGCCGATCGGCGAGCCCGACTACCCGGAGGAGCTCCGGGCGGCGCTGCCGGCAGACTATCCGGCCGAGGTGATGCACAACGGGCTGCTCCGGCGGGGCGACCTGTTCGTCCATCGCCTGGTGATCTCCGAGCCGATGGGCCTGGTCCCCTACGAGTACATCTACCGCTGGCGCGGCCGGCCCTCCGTCGCCGCCCGCTACGACGATCCCGGCCTGTTCGAGCAGCGCGGGACGGCGGTCGGGTTGTGGCGGCCGGACAACACCGCGGTCGAGGTCGGCGCGGGGAAGTACCGCTGGGGGCCGAGCGAACGCGCCGCCTTCGCCGAGGTGCACAACGCGCTGAGCGAGCTCATGGCGGCATTGCTGGCGAAGTTCAGTCCCGCCTATCACCGGTTCATCGGGTACGTCAGTCCCAAGCTGACCCATCGCAGCTTCCTGACCGGCCGCGCCGAGAAGCGGCCCAACGGCATCCCGCTCTCCAAGCGGGTGAATGGGGAAAGCGTGGCGCTGATCGGGGTGAACGATCACCAGCCTGGGCTGGTGCGGGTGGTGCCCAGCCCGCAGGAGTTCGAGTCGATCCAGGCGGCGCTGGCGCGGCGCCTGAGCGCCGAGCCGGGCATGACGCCGGCCCGCGTCCGGGCGACCTTCGCCTCCGGGGGCGGCGGCGCCACGCCGCTGATCTTGCCCGAGGCGCTGGCGGTGCTCGAGGAGCATCTGTCCGGAGAGGAGGTGACCTGACCACAGACCCACCCCAGCTTCGTTCACGGGGGATCTGCCCTGGACCCATCCCAACTACCCGTCGAGGAGGAAAGCAGAGATGCACAAGCCATTCAATCTACTGCAACTGTTCACCGCCGCACTTCTGATCGTGGGGCTGACCCTCGGATGTACCCCCGCCGAAGTCGCGCCGACGACGGCCCCGGCCACCAGCCCACCCGCGGCTGAGCCGGCGGCCACCGAGCCGCCGGCCCCGGAGGCACCCGCCGCTCTGCGGGTGGCCCTGGTGCTGCCCGGCTCGATCAGCGACAAGGGTTTCAACCAGAGTGCCTACGAAGGCCTGCTGATGATCGAGAGCGAGCTGGGCGCCGAGACCGCCTTTTCCGAGAACACGCCGGTTGCCGACTTCCAACAGGTGTACCGCAGCTACGGCGATCAGGGTTACGATGTGATCATCGGCCATGGCTTCGAGTTCGGAGAAGTCGCCCTGGAAATCGCCCCGGAGTACCCGGACACGTATTTCGTCGTGACCAACAATCCGGAGGCCGCCGCGGCCAACGTCTCCTCGGTGCAGCCGAACTCCAAGGACGCGGCCTACCTGGCCGGCTACCTGGCGGGCCTGATGACCGAGAGCAACAAGCTCGGTGCGGTGGCCGGCTTCGACTTCCCGGTCATCGTCGCTCAGATGGAGGCCTTCAAGCTGGGAGCGATCGCGGCCAATGCCGATGCGGAAGTGACGATCGTCTACATCGGCACCTTTGAAGATGTGGCCAAAGCCAAGGAAGCCGCCCTGGCTCAGATCAGCAGCGGCGCCGACATCCTGTACCACATCGCCGACGCCGCCGGTGTAGGCGTGCTTCAGGCGGCTCAGGAGCAGGGGGTCTACGCCATTGGCTGGGGGCTGGACCAGAACTCGATCGCACCGGACACGGTGATCACCAGTGAGATCGTCGACACCGCCCGGATGATGTATCTGGAAGTGAAAGACATCCTGGAGGGCAACTTCGACGGGACGGTCCGCTTCTTCGGACTGGATACCGGCGTGACCGGCCTGTCCGATTACCACGGACTGGTGCCGGACGACGTCGCCCAGCAGGTCGAAGCGACCCAGCAGCAGATCCTGAGCGGTGAGCTGGAAGTGCCCTTCATCCCGGTACCGACGGGGTAAGGAGCTG
>DATECU010000059.1:0-17813 GCA_035286745.1 Vicinamibacteria bacterium
GCCACCGCGTCCACCTCATCGGCGTCGAAGTCCGCCCGCCATTCGGCCACGGCGATGGACAGCGGAACCAAAGGCAGCCAGCGGGGGATGCGGTAGAGCAACCAGGCGTGGTGCGCCACCGTGTCGCGGTAGGTGTCAAAGGGCGCCTCGGCCACCACCGCCCGCACCTCGGGCTCCACGACGGCGGCGCGCAGTACGGCCACCGCTCCCATGGACCAACCCATGAGCACGAAACCGGCCGGCGCCAGGCCGGCTTGACGCAGGTAGGCCAGCGCAGCGCGCACGTCCTCTCGCTCGTGACCGCCCAACGTCATCCGCGCCGTCTTGCTTCCCCCGTGGCCGCGCAGGTCGAGCAGCAAGACGGCGTGACCCCGCGCTCGCAGAACTTCGGCTTGGTCCCGATAGCTTTCCAGGCTGTCGCCGACCCCGTGGACCAGCACGACGGCCGGCCGGCGGGGGTCCCCGGGAGCGACCCAGGCTCTGAGGCCGATGCCTTGCGACCGGAGCTGCACCTCGGAAAAGCCCGCGGCCACCGGCGCCGCCGAGCGGCGAATGGCCCCGATCATGACTTGCGAGAACGCCACCGGCAGCGCCAGCAACAGCACCGCCCCATAGAACAACAAGCGGACAGCCAGACGTCTAGCGGGCGTGGCGACCAACGACTGAGGCAGAAGCTGCATGGACGCGGCCCCTCGCTCGGGGCCATAATCCTCCCACGTTTGCGGGGGGGCGAGTGGACTTCATCCTCAATCGCCGCGCCGAGGTCTCGGTGCGGGACCAGCTGATGGCCCAGCTCGAGCTCAAGATCCTGAGCGGCGCGCTGGAGCACGGCCAGCGGCTGCCCAGCGTCCGGGTGCTGGCCCGCCGCCTCAAGGTGCACCACAACACGGTGTCGGCGGCCTACCAGGACCTGGCGGCGGCCGGCCACGTCGAGCTGCGCCGGGGCTCAGGCGTGTTCGTGCGTCGTGCAGGGCCGTCAGCCCTTTCCGAGGCCCGGGGTCTCGACGAGATGATCCGCCTGGCCCTGCACACGGCTTTTCGCCAGGGCTATTCGGGGGGCCAGATCCGCGCCGCGGTGGAGCGTTGGCTGGCGGCCGCCCCGCCTGACCGCCTGCTGGTGGTGGACCCCTGCCGGGAAATGGCGGAGCTGATCGTCTTCGAGCTGCAGCAGATCCTGGAGCTGCCGGCTCAGGCGGCCGAGCCCGAGGAGGTGGAGGAGAATCCCGGCCTGCTGGCTGGAGCCCTCACCCTGGTTCTGCCCTACCACCTGGAGAAGATCCGGCGCCTGGTCCCCCAGGCCCCGGTAGAGGAAGTGACGCTCGAGATCTCAAGCGATGACAAGGCAGCCGCCGAGGCCCTGCCGGCGGGTAGCGTCGTGCTGATCGTCTCCCACTCTCCGACCGTGCTGCCGTTCGCCACCGCCTTCGCGCAGAGCCTGCGCGGGGACGAGCTCCTGATCGAGGCCCGCACCCTGGACGCGGCCCGGGAGTGGAAGCGGCTGCTGCGGGTCGCCGACCTGGTGTTCGCCGACGCCCTCTCGGTGGAGACGGTCAGCAAGGCCCGACCCCGGCGGCTGCGCGAGCTGCGCATCATCTCCGAGGCGGCGCTCTTGCGCCTCAAAGACGCCCTCACCATCGTGGCCCCGCACCCCAACCGGGTCGCCCCGGCAGCCCTGAGTCCGGAGCGCGACCCTGCGCCCGGCGTCAGGCGAGCCTAGCGATCACCGCTGTCGGCACCTACCTCAGCCAGGCTATCGGCGCCGGCTCGCCGCAAACGGCTCTTGGGGATGACCCACGAAAGCGGCACGTGGCCGCGGCCGGCGAGGGCGACGACGGTGAAGAGCAGAATCTTGAGGTCGACCAGGAACGACAGGTGTTGCACGTACAGCAGGTCGTACTGGATCCACTGATGGAAGTCGCCCAGATCTCGATCATGGCGGCAGACTTGCCACAACCCGGTGATGCCGGGTCGCACCGAAAGCCGTCCCTCGCGCCAGGGCACGCACAACTGGTTCTCCCGAAAGGGCGAAGGCCGCGGTCCCACGAAGCTCATCTCTCCCTTGAGCACGTTGAGAAGCTGCGGCAGCTCGTCCAGGTTGCTGCGGCGAAGCAGGCGGCCCATGCGGGTGACACGCGGATCGCGCTCCATCTTGAACTGCGGCCCATCGACCTGGCTCTGGGCGCGCAGCTGCCGCTCCAGCCGGGCGGCGCCGCTCACCATGGTCCTGAACTTCCAGCAGCGAAAGACCTCGCCCCCTCGCCCCTCCCGCAGATGCCCGTAGAGCGCCGAGCCCTTGGAGTCCAGGCGCACCAGGGCGGCGATCAGCGCCAGGAGCGGGGACAGCACCAGCAGCGACCCCAGGGCGACCAGGAAGTCGAGGGCGGGCTTGAGCCGCGGATAACGTGAACGGCGCTCGGCCGCCTCCGCCCGCTCCACCGGTCCGGGGCCCAGAGCGGGGTGATAGCTACCGGAAGAGGGTTCGCGCAGAGCCGGCGGGTTGGTGGGAAGATCCACGAACACGGCCCGGTGGCGGATCACCCAGTCCGCGCCCACGGTGATGTCAGGGGCCACCAGGCTCTGCGCCACGACAGCGTTAGGCCCGATCCGCACCCCCGCCCCCAGCAGCGCCGGGCCCAGGACGGTCGCGTTCTCTTCCAGCACCACGCCCTGGTGAAGAACCACTGGCCCCACGATCCGGGCCGAGGGGTGGATCACCACGTCGTCGCCCACGAACAGAGGGGTCGCCGCGCGAGCGCCACGGCCGGTGCCGGTGGTCGCTTCCAGGACGAAGCGCTCGGAGAGCGCCAGCAACCCGCGCTCCTCCGAGAGATCGAGAGCCCCGGCGGCCATGGGCAGGTCGCGGCTGGGCACGCCGCGGCTCGCCAGCGACAGCCTGAGCTCGGTGAGCGAGGCCAGGTCCAGCTCCTCCCCGGCCAGGTTGCAGGAGCGCGGCAACAGGGTGCACGAGACGCCGGCAGCGAAGGGCCAGGTCACTGCGTCGTAGTAGCGCTGGATCCGACGCACCCGTCCTTCAGGATCCAGGTCCACGTGCTCCTTGGTACCGGTGACCGAGGCGTCCAGGGCGACCAGGTGGCGCACCCAACGAGGATCGGAGGAGGTGTGGCGGAGCAGCGACTCGGGGTCCAGGCCGTCGGCGGGGAAACAACGGGGGTCGACGATGAAGAGCCAATCCGAAGGCTCCAGGCGGGCCAAGTAGGCGTCCAGGGCATGGGCGCCGGCGATGACCTTGGCTTGAGACGAGACGCGCGTGACGCGTTCGGCGTAGCCCGGGTCGGGCAGGAAGGTGGGACGGATGGCGGGCGGGTTGGGGCTGACCGCGGCCAGCCGCACCCACAGGTGATCGAGCAGCGTGCCCGTCCCCAAGGGCGTGAGCAGCAGCGAGGCGCGGCTACCCTCGAGGTAGGGGGGCCGGGAGTCCAGAAAGATGGGATAGAGGTTCACGAAGCCTGGTTCCCCGGCGAGGCGCTAGGGTAGAGCCGGCCTGCGGGCCAGGCCTGCGAGTTCCGCAAACCCCACCGAGTCCGGCCGCTCGGGCGGCACTGGCCGGGCGCGCCGGTCCCTCTCGGCGGCAACCGCTCCCAGGAGCGTCGTCCCGTCTTCCACCACCGCGCGATCGGCCACCACCGAGCGATCGACCACGGCCTGGCGGCCGATCACGCTCTTGCGCCACACCGCCGACCGGGAGACCAGGGCTCCGGAGCCCACGATGGCGCCGAAGCCGATGGTCGCGGGGCCCACGATGGTGGCGCCCGAGTCGACCCGAGCGTGGGGGCCTACCAGCACCGGCCCCACGATCACCGCGTCCAGGGCCAGCCGGGCGGTGGCGTGAGCCTGCAGCTCGCCGAGCGCGAAGTACCCCGGCAGTTCCTCCCCGCGCTCGGCCAGGCGTTCCACCACCCACTGGTTCACTGAGAGATAGGTGGAAGCGTTGATCACCTTGGGGGTGACCGTTTCCACGCCGAAGCTCGCCACCAGCTCGCCAGCTTCGTACAGCCGCGGGATCAGGTTCTCCTTGATGTCCTGGAAGCCTCGGTCCGGCACCAGCTCGAGGGCCCGGCGATCGAACACGTAGATGCCGCTAGGCGTCTGGACCCTGGGCCGCCCAGCCCGGCCCGGGATCTCGTCCACCACCACCGTCACCGCGGCCTGATTCCGAAAGTGGGCGTCGAGGATGGCCGGCAGCCCGGCCACCGGGATAATGGTGCCGTCCACCACCACCACGGTTCCGGCGCTGGATCCGATGCAGGCGTCCCGGACGCAGCCTGCCGGTCCGCGCGGCGTCGGGTCCTCCCGGAAGCTCAAGTTCATGCCCCGGGGAGTCTGGCTGGAAAGCCGCGCCTTGAGGCCGCGGGAGCCGGCGTTTGCGCACAGCACCGCGGCGCCAATCCCGCCCTCGTGAAGCCAACGCACGGCATAGGAAGCGAGCGGTCGGTGGGCGACCGGGAGCAGAGGTCTGGGCAGCAGCCGGTCGAAACCGGCCTCGCTCCAGCGATAGGAACCGGCCAGGACGACACCCTTCACCTTGGAACGATCCACACCGGTCACTGTACCTAACCTCCCCTGAGGGCACGAGTGGCTCGCACCTGGGCGGAGAGACAGCCTCGCCGTGAGTGCGTGTGTGGAGGGAACCTATCCTGCGAAGGTCCAGTCTGAGACCGAACGCTCGCGCTGTCAAGATGGTTCGCTTTCCCGGTCTGTCATGCGGCAATCCGACCGGTAGGCTGGCCCGGCGTCAGGTGCTAAGGGCTGGAGCAGGTGACGGATACGGGGAGGGCGGCTGCCTGCGCGATGCGGCGAAATCAGGGCCGGCAGCAACCATGCTCAGGGCTCACTGAAAGCCATCTCCGAAGATGGTGTCGCTGCCAGGACTGGGTGTTCCTGAATCAAACCTCGCCCTGGCGGGGAGTGCATGGAGCTTGGGGATGCCGGTCGAGTTCACCCAGGGCCAGGTCCGGGAGCCAAAAAACGCGGGCTTCCTGGTCAGGTACAGCGAGTCGGGGATCGCCTGCGGGGGGTTGTCCCAGTGCACCTGATTGGTGGCGTAGTCGAAGCTGCCGTCGCGAATTGCGGTCGCCGCCACCTGGGGGTCGACGGTCACACCGGGCGTGCCCTGGCTGTCGGGATAGCCGAGCTTCCACATGGGGACCGGATCGTCATCCCAAGGGTAGGTGTTCTGATAGATGAAGGCGGTGCCCGCCGGTTGCGGAGTCATGCCGGAGTAGCCCAGTACGTTGCCCACAAAGGTGTACCAGTAGTGCCCGGCTGCCAGACCGATGGCTCGCCGGTTCCCCAAGTCCAGCAGGTTCAGGCCGCCGAGGGAGCGGCGGGTGCTGGTGGCATGGTTACGGAAGAACGTGATGAAGACGGAGTTTCCCCAGGTCGCATCGCCTTCGAGGTTGAAGGCCTGGTTTCCTTCAAACAACTCGTAGTGGGGAGTGGTCATGTGCGAGGCTTGCAGGCCGGTCTCCACCCAGTTCGGGTAGCCGGCGCCGTAGCCATCCTCGAAGTAGTTGTAGCCGATGACATTGCCGCCGCCGGTCGCGCGCATCACGATCACCTTGTTGAAGTTCCAGACGATGTTGTTCTCGAAGAGGCTGTCGGCGGTGGCCCGGTTGATGGAGAGGCCGTAGCCATTGCCGCCCGGGTTCGGGTCCTTGGTGTGGTGAAGGTAGGAGTCGCGCACCACGCAGCGGAAACAGCGGAACAAAGCGATGCTCCCGCCCGCCGAGTACTCCGACTGCACGTCCTTCACCCAGGTATACGCTGCAAGCTCCAGGCGGACGTTGCCGCCCCCATCGTGGCCCTCGCCGCCGTACACGCGCAGGTCTTCGAGGCCCGCGTACTTCACAGCCGGTAGCAGGGGGCCGCCCACCCACTCTCTGAAGCGGGTGAGCTGCGCGGAGTGCGCGACGTCGAAGTCGATGTGAAAGGGCGTGGTGAGGCTCACCGTGTTGCCGCTGACGCTCGCGATCTCCATCACCTGGGCCAGCGGCCGGTCCATCCGCGAGAACCACCCGCGAGAAGGGTCACCCGGGGGGGATTCCGCACTCCAGCGGGTGATGGAGGCGTCGGTCAGCTTGTCGACCAGGACCACCTCGCCCCCAGCCAGGCCGGAAGCGTTAGCCACGGTGACTGAGCTGGACCCCTTGGCCGCGTTCGTCGTGAGGTTCGTCGAGCCGTCTTCTTGCGGCCAGCGGCGGCCCAGGATCACCACCGCCTCGCCCGTCCCATCGGGGGCCTGCAGGAGGGTCGCCGTCGAGCCGGCTCCGCGGAGCACGATTCCCTTGTCGATCAGGAGCGGGCCGCTCGCCACGCGAAAGGTCCCCGCCGACAGAAGCACCACCTGTCCGACGGGGCAGGCGTCGATCGCCGCCTGGAGGGCGGCGGTGGCGTCCAGCGACCCGTTGCCCCAGGTCGAGGCGCTCAGGCTTGCGCAGACGGTTGAGCGAGCCGGAATCCCGCCCGGGATGCCCGGGTTCCACGTAGTGCGCCGCCCGGGGGGGACGATATCGGCGGCAACCTGGGGGTGAACCGTTGAGCAAAGGACGAAGAAGAAAGGCCAGAGGGCTGAGCGATGACGTCTCGGCGACATCGGCTGGCTCCCGCGCGAGAACGGCCGGTCCCTGGGGGCCCGTTCACCCAGCGTGATCAGGCCCCCGAGCCCCTCCCCGAGCCGTCTTCGAATGAAGGTAGGCGTACCGGGTCGCGCATGTCAAGCGACCGTCCGCGCGGACCTACTGGAAGCCATCGCCGAAGATGGCGTCGGTGCCGGCGTTCGGTGTCCCGGCGTCGTAGCGAGCCCTGGCGGGGAGTGTGGCCAGCTTGGTGGCCCCACTGGGGTTCACCCAGGGCCAGGGCAGGGAGCCGAAGAAGCCAGGCTTCGAGGTGAGGTAGAGCGAGGATGGCAGGGTCTGGTCGTACCCGGTCGTCCACTTGACGGTGTTGGTGACGTAGTCGAAGTTCCCGTGGCGGTGGGTGGTGCTGACTACCCGGGCTTCCGCCGCTGCGTTCCAGTCCTCGGGGTTGTAGCCGAGCCTCCACATCGCGACCGGATCGTCGGCCCACGGGAAGACGTCTTCGTAGGCGAAGGCGCTGTATGGCGCGGGGGTTTGGCCCGCCGAACCCAGGACGTTACCGACGAAGCTGTAGTAGTAGTGCCCCCACATCAGACCAACGGCGCGCCGGTTCGCGGTGTCGGCGAGCGGTACGCCGGGCACGCCGCCGCGCCGCTTTCCGGTCGCGTGATTGCGGAAGAAGGTGTTGTAGACCGCTCCCCCCCAGGTGTTGTCGCCGTCGATGTTGAACGCCTGGTTCCCCTCGAACAGCTCGAAGTGCGGACACGTCATGTGCGACGCGTTCATGCCGGTCTCCACCCAGTCCGGGTTGTTCTCGATGTAGCCGTTGTCGAAGTAGTTGTAGGCGATCACGTTGCCGCCGCCGGAGGCACGCATGACCATGACCTTGTTGCCATTGATGAAGATGTTGTTCTCCACCAGGCTGTCCGCCGTGTACTCGCCGATGGAGAGCAGGTAGCCGTTGCCCCCCGGGTACGGATCCGCGGCGTTGTGGACATAGCTGTCGCGGACGACGCAACTGAAGGACCTGTCGAGGGCTATGCTGTCGCCGAGCGACCAGTCCGACTCGACATTCCTCACCCAGGAGTACTTGGCGAACCGTATCGTGATGTTGTCGTCCCCGCCACCGCGGACGTAGAGATCCTCCAGACCCGCGTGCTTCGCGCCGTAGGGGATCGCGAACCGGGTGAGCTGGGCCTGATGGGCGGTGTCGAGGGCGATGTGCAGCGACGTCGTGAACGAGACCGTGTTGCCGCTGATGGTGGCGATCTCGACCATCTGGCCGATCGGCCGGTCGTACCGCGTGAACCAACCGCGAGCCTCTCCTCCCGGTTGGGAGGCGGGGTCGGCCCCCCAGTAGACGTAGGAGTTGTCGGTCTTCTCGTCCACCAACACAACCTGGCCGACCGCGAAGCCAGACGTGCTCGCCACCTGCACCGAGGTGGCGCCCTTCGGCGCGTTGACGCTCAGGTTCACGCTGGCGGCCTCGTCGACCCACCGCTCTCCGATCACGATCACGGGGCTGGCGGCGGCAGAGGTCTTCCTGAGCTTGGTCGCGTTGGGACCCGCCCCGCGCAGGACGATGCCCTTGTTGATCGTGATCGGGTCGGCCCCATTGACCAGGAAGTTGCCGGCGGAAAGCCGAACCACCTGTCCGGTCGGGCAGGCGTCGATGGCGGCCTGGATGCCCGCCGACGCATCCGACGTCCCATTCCCGTAGGTGGACGCGTTGATGGTGGCACAAACCGTCGTCCGGGCGGGGATTCCGCCGGGAATGCCCGGGTTCCAGGTGGTCAGACGGCCGGCTGGGACGATGGCCGCGACGGCGGGGTAGGCATTGCACAACGAGTAGAGCGCCACTAGCGCAGAGAGGGATGAGAGGCGGCGTGCGGTTGGCATGGGCTGGCTCCGGTCCGAATCGCGACCTGCTTGGCTCCAGCCCCGAGCCCGGTCAGTGCGCCTGACCCGAACCCCGGCCCCTGTGTCACTAGTCACAATGGGCGTTGCAAGAGTTCAACGCAGTGTTACCGATCACAACCAAGTGGGGCCGTCGAGTGTGATCTGGATCACAGCGGAGCCGAGACGGCCAGAGACGCCACTCCCGCCGTTTGGTCGCGACTCGGAGCGATCGGCCCGGTCAGGGAAACGCTTCCGTGGATCGGGTTGAAGGGGCCGAGGTCAGCGGAGGGGCGCCGGCTCTCCCCGGAGGCGCCTAGCGAGTGTATCCGGCGAGGCTCGCCTGTGCGGCGCGGAGGTAGGTGCAGCCTCCGGCGTAGTCGGCGATATGCTCACGCGTCAGCGATCCAATGAACCCGTCCCCGGGCTTCTCGCCGCGCTGAGACACAGCCCGATACCAGTCCACGGTCCTTTGGATGGTCTGCTCGAAGTCCCACTGCGGGTACCATCCGAGCTGGTGAAAGGCCTTGTCCGACGCCAGGTTGAGCTTTCCCGCCTCGTGCGGCGCTCTCGGGTCCGACCGGTCCACCCAACCCCCGGGCCAGTGCTTCAAGACCTCCTGCACCAGGTCGGCGACCGTCCGATTCGAGGAGGTGTTGGGACCGAAGTTGTAGGCGGTGCAGAGCGCGCGCCGTTGCGCCCCGGCGACGAAGTCGGTTCCGGGCGGCGCCGGCGCCAGCCGTGCGCCAAGCAGCAGATAGCCGCCGAGCGGCTCCAGGACGTGCTGCCACGGGCGGGTGGCCGTCTTGTTGCGCACGGGAACCGCCTCCCCCCGAGCCAGACTGCGCATGCAGTCCGGCACGATGCGGTCAGCCGCCCAATCCCCGCCCCCGATCACGTTGCCGGCGCGAACCGTGGCGACGCACACGCGAGGCGCCTTGCTGGAATCGGCCTCGTTGTCGAAGAACGACCGACGATAGGACGACGCGATGATCTCGCAACAGGCCTTGCTGGCGCTGTAGGGATCGTGCCCTCCCAGCGGATCGTCTTCGCGATAGGGGAGGTCCCACTCCCGGTTCTCGTACACCTTGTCCGTGGTCACCACAATGACCACACACTCGTGCCCCGATCGACGCACCGCCTCCAGCGTGTTGATGGTCCCCATGATGTTGGTCTGGTGGTTGTAGATCGGGTCCCGGTAGCTCGGTCCCACCAGGGTTTGAGCAGCCAGGTGAAACACGAAGTCCGGGCGGTGCTTCTCGATCTCCGAGTGGAGACGCTGCGCATCACGCACGTCGGCACGGATGTCCGACTCGATCCGGCGCTCGAGATCGAGCTGTTCAAAGAGCGACGGCGTGGACGGCGGATCCAGCGCGAAGCCGACGATCCGCGCCTCGAGCATCAGCAACCACTCGCTCAACCAAGCGCCCTTGAATCCGGTGTGGCCGGTCAAGAACACGGTCTTTCCCTTGTAGGCTCTGCTGAGCATCGGCCTTCCTCACGCGGCCCGGCGCGCCGTCACCAAGCTGACTCCTTCACTCTACCACCGACCCGTGCAGCGACTCCGCCTGCCGGTCCCTTTCGCTGTCGAACGCCACGGCACAGCTCGTCTGGTGAGCGGTGGTCTGCGGTGGGCCTACTAAGGTGCGCTCCGATCCAGGGCTCGCTGCGCCGCGTTCTCGCCACTAACGAACGACTCATCGGTCCAGATGTAGGCCCACTCCCCGTACCGGCCGCAGTAAGCGATGCCCAAGTCGTCCAGGTAGCCGTGGACCAGCTTGAGTGCCGCGGCCCGATCGAGATCGAAGATGACGTTGGCATAGGGCACATGGAGCGCGTGCCTGAAGACCACCTGGTCCGCCTCTTTGAGCAACCCGCAGCGGCGAAGATCGTCGATAACGAGATCCACGTACTCGGCGGGTTGCCTCTTGAGGGGTTTGTACTTCTTCGAGAAGTAGATCTCGGCTTGGAAGCTGCCGCAGCCGGGAGGCGCGTTGTGGGGAGACTGCATGTGGGGCGTGCTGAGGCGCACGATGCTGAACTCGGGATCGTAGAAATACGTCCAGTGGGCCTGACACAGGTCCGCCCGATCCACTCCGATGGTGACAATCACCGCCTCGGAACAGGCCAGCCGCCTGGCGGCTTCGAGCACGTCGCCGGGCACCCCCTGGATCATCGGGATCAGCTCCGGCAAGGGCAGGGAGGACACCAGGCGGTCGAAGCGAGCCATCGAGCCGTTCGCAAAGGTCAGCGTGCGCTTCTCGCCGTCGACCGACACCACCTGGTGTCCCAGACGGAGGTCCGCCTGCTCCACGAACAGGTCGAGAAAGGAGACGAAGCCCCGGTGTTTCGGGTAGCGGAACTCAGTGATGTAGTGGACGTTCGGCGCCGACGCCGACACCGCGCCGCGCAGCACTTCCTCGAGGCTCGGGCGGTAGATACGTGGTCCGACCCAGTCCACACTCAGGTTGGCGGCCTCGGTGGTGTGGAACTTGCGCGTGTATTGCATCGGAAACGTCTCGGCGAAGGTCTTGCCGAAGCTCGCGTATAGCCAGTCCAGGTAGGTCCCGATCTCCGGTGCCGGACCGTTCTGTCCGTTGATGAAGTCCTGGAGCACGGCAACCACCAGGTCCTCCGGCAGACCGTAGAGGTTGCACTGGGCCGGATGGGGAATCCAGTGCCCCTGCCAGTAGTTGTTCACATAGGCCTTCGACTCGAAGTACTCGCCCCCAACGCTCTCCGCGAAGAGCATCTTGATGCGTTCTTGCTTGGTGAACGAGATGTGCGGCCCTTCATCGAAGGTGAAACCCTCGGAGAACCGGTGCGAGGTCGTGTGCCCGCCGTGATAGGGCTTCTTCTCGTAGAGGGTCGCGCGCAGCTTCTGGACATGGCAGCGGTGGGCCGCTCCGAACCCGGCCATGCCGGCTCCCAGTATCGCTATCTCCATGCCGCCGCTCCCCTAGGGCGCTTGCCGCCGCTGCGGGAGGCTGCTCCACCAACCGATGGTCGCCCGCAGTCCCTCGTCCAGGCCGAGCCGCGGCTTCCACCCGAGCCTGTGGGTCATGGTCGTGATGTCGGCCACCACCATGGGGGCATCGTTGGCGCGGGCGGGGAGCGCGCCGAGGCGGATGAGGTCCGGCTTGCCCATCAGTTCCCCGATACGGGAGACGATGGCCTTGATAGCCGTTGGCCGACCACAAGCGATGTTGCAGGGTCCCTCGAAGTCGCTGTCGAGCAAGGCCACCATTCCATCGGCGACATCGAGCACGCTCATGTAGTCGCGAATCTGTTCCCCGTGCGAGCACGGCGCCGGGCGGTCCGCCAACAGGTTGCGGATGACCGAAGACACCAGGCGGTCGGGATGCTCGCGCGGCCCATAGAGGAAGAACACCCGCCCCCAGGCGCTGCTCAGTCCGGTGAGCTTGCAGTACCAGCGCACCATCTGCTGGAGGCCGTTTTTACACACGCCGTAGAACGTGTCGGGCTCCGTCGGCGTCAGCGCCTCCGAGCAGTATCCGTAGCGCCAATCGTACTCGTAGCACGACCCGCACACCGCCAGCCGCTTGCCTCCCGAGGCGTGGAACAGCCTCAGCAGGTCGAGCGTCCGCTGAACCCAGGCGGCATTGTCGAGGTGGTCGATGACCTTGCCCGGCTCCACATACCACGCCAGATGGAGCAGATCCGTGGCACGCACTTCCTCCATGACCCGGCGCGTGGATTCGAGGTCGGAGAGGTCGGCAGCGTGCCAGCGCACGCCATCGTGCTCGACCGGAGAAGTACGGGACTGCAGCGCGTGCACCTCATAGCCCCGGGCCAAGAGCGGGGCCAGGCAGTGGTACCCGATGAAACCGGACGCGCCGGTGACCAGGACTCTCTTCGGCTCATCGGGGTTCATGAGATCACTCCACGTTGCAGGGGTCAGGGCGTCCGGCAGTGTGGGGTCCGTTGGGCGCGTCCGGGAGCGCACTCACCGGGCTAGAGGGTGGCTTTGCGTACATAGAAGGCCTCAGCCACCTGGTCGGGAGCGACGCACTCCATGCCGCGGATTCTGGCCACGCCCTGGAGGAGATCCCGTGTCAACCAGTGCCTGCCGGACTGGGAGCCGTAGTGCTCCAGCACCAGCTCGATCTTCCGGTCGAGAACGGCACGGGGAAGCGGCGAGAACAGATTGGGCGAGCCGAAGTCGCCGTCGTACTTGGGGATCTCGTATTCGAGAATCAGGTGATTCCGCCAGGTGTTCCAGGTGAGATCCGAGACCAAACGGTGATCCTGATGCCTGTCGTCCCGGTAGTGGGTGAAGATCAGGTCGGGCGAGAACTCCTTCTGCAGCGACTCGAAGGCGTCCTTCACCACCGCCCCCGAGTAGGGGAGGTAGGCATCCCGGAAGTCGTGCACGACGATCCGAGAGGCGGCGACTCCATGAAGGAAAGCCGCTCCGGCGGCCCGGGCCTCCAGGGCTCGGCTGGCGTCGGAACAGAACACCACCCAGAGGACCTCCAGTCCGGGCCGGCTGGCCGCCAGCCGCAGCAGGGTGCCCCCGCAGCCGATCTCGATGTCGTCGCAGTGGGCGCCGAGGGCGAGGACGCGCCCGGGTCGGTCCAGCTTCGCCAGCAGGTCGAGGGAATGCAAATCGGGTGTCCTTCCGGTAGGCGTCTACTTCCCCGGGGCGTGGCCGTTCAGCGGCGCGGCCCTCCACACTTCCCAGGGGGGTTGGCCGCTGGAGTGGATGTCCTCGAGGAACTGCTTGTCCTTGAAGGTGTCCATGCACGCCCAGAAGCCGTCGTGGGGATAGGCGACCAGCTTGCCTTCGCCGGCCAGTCTGCGGAACGGTTCCTGCACCAGCTCCTCGCCCTCCCGCATGTACTCGAAGATCTCGGGGCGGAGGACGAAGAAGCCCCCGTTGACCCGCATCCCGATGTCCTTAACGTGACGGATGCTCTTCACCCGCCCCTCGTCCGCCATCTGCACGAAATGAAAGCTACCGGTAGGTGCGACGCCGACGAAGCAGGCGGTCGCCGACTTGGCCCGGCAGAACTCGATCATGTCGGGGGTCGAGACGTCGGACAGGCCGTCGCCGTAGTTGGCGAGGAACATCTCCTCGCCCTGGAGAAAGGGCTGGACCAGCTTGAGGCGCTGGCCGATGTTCGAGTTCAGACCGGTGTCGACGAAGGTAATCCTCCAATCCTGGATGTCGCTGGCCAGCAGCTCCACCTTCTTGCCGCCGTCGGCCAGCACGAAGTCGTTGGAGATGGTCTCGTCGTAGTGGAGGAAGTAGCGCTTGATGACGTCAGCCATGTAGCCGAGGCACAGGATGAAGTCCTTGTGGCCGTAGTGGGCGTAGTAGCGCATAACGTGCCATAGGATGGGCCGATACCCCACCGGCACCATGGGCTTGGGGATCGCCTCCGAGTACTCCCGGAGCCGCATCCCCAGGCCGCCGCAGAAGATCACGACTTTCATGGCCACCTCGTGGTTTCGTCAAACGCCGCGACCTGCGGTCGAGGGCTTGGGGAACAGCCGCGCTTCGTGCCGGTCGCCGGCACCTGGCCTGGGTCGGTCATGACTCCCTCACCGTCATCCGGCGCCGCACCTCGGGTTCGGCCTGATCGAGGCCCGTCCACGAGGCGTCTTTCGCCGACAGAGCGACGACCGGCAGCGGCCAGTCCAGGCCGAGACGGGGGTCGAGGGGGGACAAACCGCTATCGAACCCGGGCGCGAAGAACTCGCTGGCGTGGTAGCAGATCTCGGTCTCGTCTTCGAGCGTCTGGTAGCCGTGGGCGAAGCGCTTCGGCACGTAGAGTGCCCGGTGCTCAGTGGCCGACAGGGTGACCGCCAGGTGCTGGAGGTAGGTCGGGCTCTCCGGGCGAAGGTCCACGATGATGTCTCGGATGGCGCCTCGGGTGGTTCGCATCAGCTTGGCCTCGGCGTGCGGGGGAAACTGAAAGTGCATGCCCCGGAGCGTGCCCTTGAGCCGGCTGAAGCCGATGTTCGCCTGGGCGATCGCCGGCTCGAGACCGTGGGCTTCGAACTCCCTCTGGCAGAAGGTCCTGGCGAAGAACCCCCGGTCGTCCTCTCGCCGCTCGAGACCCACGATGAACGCACCCTGGAGTCTCGTCTCCTCGAAGACCACGCCGCCTCCCTTCAAAGACACCCATGAATCCGCCGAATATCGCCGGTCACCCTCGACCCGGCAAGTCCCGTCGATCAGGACGCGGCGGGCGAGCGCCGAGCCCTCTGGGCCAAAGGACACCACCGATCGACGCGAGGAGGGAAGCGACATTATAGCCCCTGCTCCGCGAGCGATGCGCTGTGCTATAACCGACACCATGCTGGAGAGGGTCCTTCTCAACCTGGACGTAGGTCTGCCCGGCGCGATCCTTCGGGTGGCGCTGGGGGCCTCCTTAGCGGTCGTCCTCCACCTGCTCCTGCCGAGCGCTGGTCTTGCTGCCTCGGCAGGGTGGCTGGCCGCGATGCTGTTCGGGCTGAAGGCGTTTACGGCAGTGGCCCGCAAGGTGCTGCCCACCACACCAGCCGTGCGCGCCACCTGGGAGTGGCGGCGCAACCTCGCGCGCTACTACGACTCGTACCAGTGGCGGAAGCTGGTCTGGTTCGGAGTCGGGATCCTGGCCGCCACCGGCGTCTCCCGGCAGCAATGGTGGGGGATGCGCCTGGGCGCCGGCTGCCTCCTCTCGGGCGCTCTCGCCGAGCTCGCCTGGCGACAGAAGAGGCTGACCACGGCGCTGCCGGGGGGGCGATAGGTGTCGGGACGCATGCAGCTTCGGACCGGGTGGGGAGGCCACTTCTGCGCATGAGGTCATCCGCGACGCTGAGAGCCGGCGACTGGGTGGAGGTGAGAAGCGCCGAGGAGATCCGGCGGACGCTCGACGGGAATGCGCAACTGGAGGGAATGCCCTTCATGCCCGAGATGCTGCCCTTCTGCGGCAAGCGATTCAAGGTCGAGAAGCGCGCCCACAAGACCTGCGACACCGTGGACTACATCGGCGGCCGCCGGCTGTTCAATACGGTTCACCTCGAGGGCCTGCGCTGCGACGGCTCCGCCCACGCCGGCTGCAACGCCCTCTGCCTCCTGTTCTGGAAGGAGGCCTGGCTCCGGAAGCTGGACGGTGCGGGCGAGGCAACGGCGCACCCGGCCACCGCCGAGGTTCCGGTCCTCTCCCGATCCGGCTTGCCCGAACCTGGGTCAGGTTGCACCGAGGAGGACGTTTGGCGCGGGACGCGGGCGCCGGGCGAGCCCCACGATGCCCCCGACCCTACCTACGTGTGCCAGGCGACCCGCCTTCTCGAGGCGACGATTCCCTTGCGGCGCTCCGACCTCGGCCAGTACGTGGAGGACTTCGCCTCCGGCAACGTCACCCTGCTCCGCATCCTCGGCGACCTCCTGTTCGTCGGCTATTCGACGATCATTGGTGGCCGCTACGGGCTGGGAACCCCGCTGCGCTGGTCGTACGACACCGTCCAGCGGCTGCTCGACGGCACCCCCTACCCCGACCGCCGGGGCAAGATCCCGGCGGGCGGAAAGACGCCGTCGCGGAGGCTCGACCTCCAAGCCGGCGAGTTGGTCCGGGTTCGTACCCTGCCCGAGATCCTGGAGACCACCGACGAGAACCTGCGCAACCGCGGCATGGGGTTCCATCAGGAGATGGTGCCCTTCACCGGCAAGACCTACCGAGTGCTCCGTCGCATCGAGAAGATCGTCCACGAGAAGACGGGCAAGCTCATCCTGCTCAAGAACGATGCCGTCATCCTCGATGAGGTCGTCTGCCAGGGGCGGCATATCAACAACTGCCGTCGGTTCTGCCCGCGCGCCGTCTACCTCTACTTCCGCGAGATCTGGCTGGAGCGGGTGGAGGCCTCGCCCGCCCAGTCTGTCCCGGCCGGCGCCGGCGAGCGCCCGCCTCCCCAGGGCGCAATGCAGGGGGACTCGAGATCGTGACTCGTGCCGGGAGCGGAGGGGGTGAGGCCCCGCGCCCAACGGGGGCGCCTGCCCGCGTGCTCCTGGTGAGCATGCGCCGGCTGAACCCGCACGCCGCTTGGTGCTCCATCTACGAGTTCGAGGACGTCATTCGGCAAGTGGAGGACGTCGACCTGCTGGAGCTGATGCCGGCGAGTCGCTTCGAGCTGCGCCAGTCGATCGCGCGCAGCCTGGCCTGGCGCGGGTGGCACCGGTCGTTTGCACGTCTCAACCCCGGGGTGAAACCGGTCACCCTGGGCCACGACTACGACCTCCTGGTGTTCGTCTGCATGAACGCCTGGGACCTGCTCTACCTGAACGCGCTCCGTGACTGGACCCGGTGCAAGGTCAAGGTCTGCTACCTGGTGGAGTTCTACGCCGGGCTCGCCGAGCGGTACGACCACCTGCTCCAGTTGCTGCGCGGCTTTGACGCGGTCGCCCACTCCTTTTCCGGCAGCGTGGCGGCGCTCCACCGGATCACCGGCAAGCCCTGCCACCACGTGCCGCTGGCGGCTGACGTCCGGCGATTCACGCCCTATCCCGAGCCCCCACCGCGGGTGATCGACGTCCTGAGCGTGGGGCGCCGCTCGGAGCCGGTGCACCAAGCGCTCCTCCAACTCGCCGCTGAGGGCCGTGTCTTCTACCAGTACGACACCATCCCCGGTGCGCTGGTGCGGCCGTCGAGACCGGACGAGCACCGCGACATGCTGGCCAACTCCGCCAAACGGAGCCGCTTCTTCATCACCTACCCGGCCAAGTTCGGCGACGACGAGAACCAGGGCCAGTCCGAGGTGGGGGCCCGCTACTTCGAGGGGGCGGCGGCCGGAGCGGCGCTGCTGGGTCAGGCGCCGACCGCCCCCGCCTTCCACGACGAGTTCCCCTGGCCCGACGCGGTGATCGAGCCGCGGGAGGACGGCAGCGACGTAGCGGACCTGCTGGCTGCCTCTGAGGCGCGGCCGGGCGAGTTGGAGCGTATCAGCGCGCGGAACGCGGTGACCGCCCTCCGCAAGCACGACTGGGCGCACCGCTGGCAGTCGATCCTGCAGATCGCGGGGGTGGACGCTCGCCCCGCCTTGACCGAGCGCCTGCGGGCCCTCGAAGCAATCGCCGACGGAGCCGAGCGA
This sequence comes from Vicinamibacteria bacterium, assembly GCA_035286745.1. Classification (GTDB taxonomy): domain Bacteria; phylum Acidobacteriota; class Vicinamibacteria; order Fen-336; family Fen-336; genus DATECU01. Next base: position 17,589 of record DATECU010000059.1, read on the forward strand.
GCGGGCTTGAACACGTAAGGCACCGACTGGCGAGGGTGACGCCTACCTTATGGGGCCGCCCTGCTCTTCAGCGGCCGGGGTCGCCCTCCGGGGCGTTGGCGCGCCGACGCCGAACCATCTCCTGAAGCGCGGCCAGATCGCGCCGGCCCAGGAGGCCGAGACCCAGAGAGCCGGCCGTGAAGGCGACCACGCACAGGGGGATGCCGACCCAGGGCGGGAGCGAAG
>DATECU010000060.1:0-24014 GCA_035286745.1 Vicinamibacteria bacterium
GTCGAAGGACCACCTCGACTCCAGCGACTTCAAGAAGCCCGATGGTCACGAGAACCCCGCGTCCATGCCGTTCGAGAGCCGCGCCGTGCTCGCCAGCCAGGTACGGGTGGGCGCCTTCGAGCTAGGCGCCGAGCAGGTCTCGGGACTGGACAGGAGCGAAGCCCTGGCCCTGGACGCTGCTGCGGCGGCGGCGCTGCCCGCCGGCATGGGCAAGGCCAAGGCGCACGGGGGCGGCTTCTACCTGGGAAACGACCCGGGAAGCCCGCGCGTGGGCGACCTGCGCGTGCACTTCAAGGTGGTGAAGCCGGGGCCGGTCACCATTGTGGCCCGTCAGGTGGCTTCCAGCTTCGAGGCCTACCCCACCCGGGCCGGCAATCCCCTGCTGATCGTCAAGGAGGGGACCTTCTCGGCTGACGCCGTGTTCAAGGCGGAGGAGCAGGCCAACAAGACCCTCACCTGGATCCTGCGCGGGGTGGGGTTTTTCATCATGTTCCTGGGCATCACCATGGTCTTCCGGCCGCTGGTGGTCTTCGCCGACGTGATCCCCTTCCTGGGCTCGCTCCTGGGGGCGGGGGTGGCGCTCTTCGCCGGACTGGGGGCCGCGGCCCTGTCGCTGGTGACCATCGCCATCGCCTGGCTCTACTACCGGCCGCTCCTGGGCGTCGGCCTGTTGGTGCTTGCCGCAGCCGCCATCACCGGTCTCATCATGCTGGCCCGGAAGGCCACGGCTCGAAGGCAATCCGCGGCGGCCTGAGTTAGGCATGCGGGCGCGGGCCGGGGCCTCTTGGCGGCCCCGACCGCGCGGCACGCTGCGACCGTCTCATGCTCGCCTCGCCTGACGACCGGCCGGCGACCCCGGAGGTTGCGCCCCCGCGAGGGTGGCTGCGCCCGGACGCCATCGGGCTGGGGATCGCCGCCATGGTGCTGGCCGGCTTCACCTCCTACATGGTGTGGCGCGACTTCCGCTACGAGACCGCGAGTTGGCGCGCGCGCGTCGCCAACGTCGCCGACAGCCAGGCGCGCCTGCTTGCGACCTGGCTTCAGGAACGACGCGGAGACGTGTCGGTCCTGGCGGCGCACCCTTCGGTGGTGGCTGCACTCGGCACCAGGACCAACGCCGATCCGGCGGCCAGCACTGCCCTGAGCGCGCATCTCGATCACGTGCGGACGGCCTACGGCTACCGGGCTGCTCTGGTGTTGGCGCCGAGCCTGGGCGTGCTCGCGGGCTCCGGTCCGAGCGCGCGACTGGACGCGGTAGGCGTCGAGGAGACCCGCCAGGCGATGGCCAGCCGCCGCTTGCGCGTTTGGCTCTCCGGCGAGAGCTTCCCCCGCGCCTTGCTGGGTCTCAGCATGCCGGTCCAGGCCGACCCGGCGGAAGGGTCTTTGCCCATCGGCTGCGTGGTGCTGGTGATGGAGGCGGGGACCCTGATTCCGCTGCTCAGCGGCGAGGCGGTCCCTACCGACACCGGCGAGCTGGTGATCGCCATCCGGGACCCTCGAGACCCCGCCTTGGTTCGTCTAGCGCCGCTCCGTCACTTGACGCCCGACGGCCCGGACCTGCGGCGCCGGGCCAGTCCCGAGCTCCCCGGCGTCCTGGCCCTGCAGGGACAGCCGGCCTTGGCGGAGGTGCGCGACTACCGCGGGGTACCGGTGTTCGCCGCCAGCCGCCCCATCCCCCTCACCGGCTGGGCGCTGGCCTACAAGATCGACCGCAGCGAGGCGCTGACCGAATTCCGGGAACGCACCCGGCTGGGCAGCGCCATGGCCCTGCTCTTGGTCCTGGGACTGCTGGCTGCCCTGCTGGCGCACAGGCGTTATGTAGAAAGCGCTGCGCTCCGCCAGCACCTGGAGAGGCTGCGGCTCCTGGGGCACCTCCGCCTGCTGCTGGAGTCGACGGCCGAGGGCATCTACGGCATCGATCTCGATGGGCGCTGCACCTTCATCAACACGGCGGCGGCGCGGCTGATCGGCTACACGCCCGAGCAGGTTCTGGGGCGCGACATGCACGCCCTCATCCACCACCTGCGCTCCGACGGCGAGCCCTACCCGGTGGAGGAATGCCCGATCTACCGCGCCTTCCGCACGCCCGAGGGCATACGTCGCGAGGACGAGGTCTTCTGGCGAGCGGATGGCCAGCCCTTCCCGGTCGAGTACTCGTCCTTCCCCATCCTGGAGGACGGAAAGCTGCGAGGGGCAGTGGTCACCTTCTCCGACATCAGCGCCCGGCGGAGGCTGGAAGAGCAGCTCCGCCACTCGCAGAAGATGGATGCCCTGGGGAGGATGGCGGGAGGCATTGCCCACGACTTCAACAACCTGCTGACCGCCATCGTTGGGTACGGCGATCTGATCCTGGCGGACACCCACCTGGATCCTCACCAGCGCGACCGAGTGGGTGCCATTCAGGCGGCCGCCTCCCGAGCCGCCGAGCTCACTCGCCAGCTGCTGGCCTTCAGCCGCAAGCAGGTGTTGGTGCCGCGGCTCTTCGACTTGAACGCCGCGGTTTCGGCCGTTCGCGGGATCCTCGATCGCGTGATCGGGGCCGACATCCAGTTTCGAACCGAGCTGCACCCCGATCTGCTGACGGTGAGAGCCGATCCAACTCAGATCGAGCAGGTGCTGGTGAACCTGGTGGTGAACGCTCGGGATGCCATGCCCCACGGGGGCGAGATATCGGTGACCACGGCGGCCCTGGAGCTGACCGCGGAGACGCTCCCCAGCGACCAGGCCGGTGCCCAGCCGGGTCGTTATGCGGTGCTCACGGTCCGAGACGCCGGGGTGGGCATGCCCCCCGAGGTGCGGGCTCATCTCTTCGAGCCCTTCTTCACCACCAAGGAGGTGGGCCGCGGCACCGGCCTGGGGCTGGCCACCGTCTACGGCACCGTCAACCAGAGCGGGGGCTTCGTGACTGTGGACAGCGCGCCGGGAAAGGGCTCTGCATTTCGCGTACACCTACCGCTGATGGGGGAAGCACCGGCGGGGGAGACGGCGGCGGCGGTCGCGGCCGGAGCGACCGGAGGCCAGGAGACCATCCTCTTGGTGGAGGACGAGGACCTGGTGCGAGCCCTGGCCCAAGAGATCCTGGTGAGTCTCGGCTATCGCGTGCTGGAGGCCCGCCACGCCGGCGAGGCGTTGGTGATCGCCGAACGCCATCGCGGCCCCATCCACTTGCTGCTCACCGACGTGGTGATGCCCCACATGGGCGGCCCCGAGCTGGCGGCGAGGCTGCTTCCGGCCCGCCCCGAGACCCGGGTGCTCTTCGTCTCCGGCTACACCGACGACGCGATCTTGGAGCACGGCATCTCGCAGGAGGACGCGGCCTTCTTGGCCAAGCCGTTCACCTCGGAGCTGCTGGCCCGGAAGGTGCGCGAGGTCTTGGGGTGAGACGGGGCGCGGCCCGCGGCTGGCGGGGGCTCTTGCTCCGCCTGGCGGTCGGCGTGACGGCCGCCCTGGTCGCCTACGCCGCCCTGGAGTGGTCCGGTCTCAGGCTGACCGTCGACTTGCAGTCCTCGCGACATGCACCTAGCGACGCGCAGGTCTACTGGGCTGCCGAAGGCGGGGCGTTTCGGGTAGAGAACTCGGTGGAGTTCTCGGTCCAGCCCGGCCGGGCGCAATACGGCGTCCTCATCCCGGCGGGACTGCGGCGACTGCGGCTCGATCCCCTGTCCCATTCCGGGAAGCTGAGCATCCATGCCTTGACCCTGGGCACTTGTGGAGTGACCCTCCGGCGTTGGGGCGGCGGGGTTCCGTTCCAAGGCTGGGTTCCAGGGCACCACCTCGCCCCCCTCCCAGAACCCACCGGGGTTATGGAGCTCACGTCGACCGGGACGGACCCCTACCTTGTGCTGGATGAGGCGCTCGACCTCACGGGTCTCGCACGACGGGTTCACGCGCTGGCGGCATCCATCATGGGCCTGGCGGCCGGCCTGGCGAGCTGGTTGCTCCCCCGGGTGGTGAGAAGGCTCTCGGCCATCGAGGCGGTGCGAAAGCGACGAGCCACCGTGACCCGGGCGCTGAGAGGCGCTCGGGACCTGGCCCTGATTGCCGGATTGGGGCTGGCGCTCTCGGAGGTCGCCTTCCGCGTCTACGCCCGCTTCAACCCGGTCTTCCTGTTCGATGTCGCCGGCTACAACCGCTTTCGGGGCGTGCCTCGCGGGGCGGACTACGGCTTCACGTTGAACTCCGGTGGCTTCAAGGACGTGGAGTTCCCGCGCCGGAAGCGGCCCGGCACCAAACGCGTTCTCGCCCTCGGCGACTCCTTCACGTTCGGCGTCGTCCCTTACCGCAAGAACTTCCTGACCCGGCTCGAAGCCGAGATGCAGGCCGAAGGGTCTACGGTGGAGATCCTCAACATGGGGATTCCGGGCACCGGTCCCTACGACTACCTGGCGCTCTTGCTCGACGAGGGACTGCCGCTCGACCCCGATGGCGTGCTGGTGCACGTCTTCATCGGGAACGACTTGACCGACCGCAGCGGGCAGCCGGCCAGCGGTTCCTATCTGCTGGGGTTTGGCCGCTACCTCTTGGCCCTCTCGCGCGCACGACGCCAGCCGGGCACCTTCGCCCACGGAGCCGTCGGCTACGACGACAGCCGGGGCCCATTCGACGACGCGACCTATCTCGAGCTCGAGGTGTCCCGCGGCCGCATCTTCCGGAAGAGCTTCGAGGACTTGCCCCGCCTTCTGGATCGGGCGGTCGCGGCCCTGGCCGCCATCCAGGAGGCCTGCCGGCGGCGCGGCCTCCGCCTGCTGGTGGTGACGATACCGGGCGAGCTGCAGGTGTCCCCTGGACTCCAGGCCGCGGTGCTGCGGGACAGCGAGTGGCCGCCCGACGGCATGGACTGGGAGGCGCCCAACCGCGCCTTGAACACCCGCCTCGCCGAGCTCGGCATCGAGTCGCTCGACCTGCTGGCGCCCTTCGCCGAGGCATCCGCCAGCGAGCGGCTCTACCGCCCGAACGACGACCACTGGAACCTGGCGGGCAACGCCCTGGCTGCGCGCCTGCTGCGAGCGGAGCTGGGCCGCCGCTGGCCCGACTGGGTAGGGGGAAGGTGAGCGCGATCACACCGAGGCGTGACCTGAGACCGGTGAGAGCGTAGATTGGAGGGAGGCGGCAGGGTGCCCTCACTCTCCCGCGTGGAGGTTGACCTTGAGGTTCCTTCCCTGTTCCTTGGTGCCCGCTTTTCTGTTGGCGCTGCCGGCGGCCTCGGCTGCCCAGCCCGTGATCTTCGTTCCCGGCACCCACGCGACGCTGCAAGCCGCCATCAACTCCATCGACACCGTGGCCGAAGACGGGACCATCATCGAGATGGCAAACGGGACCCACGACTACGGGACCTTCGTGACCATCAGCAACAAGCCCTACCGTTTCACCGTCCGCGCGGCGACCGGGGCCACCGTACGCCTGAGCGGAGGTGGCAGCCACGACATCCTGCGCTTTCTGAACGGCACGCCGGCCTCGGGCCGCCCGGTGGTCTTCGAGCGGCTGATCTTCGAAAACGGCTTCTCCTCGACCGACGGGCTGGCGGGGGCCATCCTGATGAGCCATGCCGAGGCCACCTTCGTTTCTTGCACCTTTCGCAACAACGTTGCCAACCCGCCCAACCAGGGTGGTGCCGGCGTCTACCTGAGCGGCTCCCGGGCCCACTTCGTGGATGCCCTGTTCTCCGACAACACCTCCAAGAACTGGGGGGCCGGGCTGGCGGTGGTCTCCACACCCAGCTTCGGCTCCACCGCCTTCGTTCACAACTCCCGCTTCTCCAACAACCGCGTGAACCTGCCGAACCACCTCCCCTACTCCTCCGGAGGCGCCATCTTCGCCACCGACGGCGCCGCCGGCGCACCGCCGGTCGTCCTGCGAATAACTAACACGCGCTTCGAAGGGAACCAGGCGGGTTATGTGTCCGGCGCCATTCAGGCGCTGGGGTTCTGGACCGCTCCCGAGTCGACCCCCAAAGTCGACCTCCTATGCACCAACTGCACCTTCATCAACAACGTCGCCTCCCGCGACCCCTCGGTGAGCTTCCCGTTCCCCACCCAGGGCGGAGCCGTGCACGTGGAGGATCAGACCACCGCCCGCTTCGTGAACTCCCGCTTCATCACCAACACCGCACGGGAGGGAGGCGCCCTCAGCAACTACCGCGCCAAACTCGAGGTGGTGGGAGGCACCTTCCAGGGGAACCAGGCGACCGGCAGCGGGGGGGCCGAGGGTCTGGGCGGGGCCATTCTGCTTCTGTCCGACGACAACAACGACGCGTCCACCGGCAACGGGACCATCAACCGGCGCCCCTCGGAGCTGACGGTGCGCGACACCCTGTTCCAGGGCCGCTATGGCGCGGTGACCACCACCGGGCGGCAGGGGGGCTGCCTCTTTCTGGGCGGCGACACCAACCGCGCCTGGGGCCTGAACGGCCTGCCTCAGATGGGAGACGCCGCCAGCAACCGGGCTACCGTGAGCCTGGAGAGCGTCATCATCAACGATTGCGACGTGGCGGGTGACGGCAGCCTGCCCGGGGCGGGGGGAGGTCTCTTCGGTTCGCTCTTGGCACTCACCGCCGTCAACACCTTGATCGCCAACTCCAATGCCACCGGCGGCAATCCCATCTTCCCTGCGGGCGGCGGGATGGCGCTCACCAACAACTCCGCGGCCACCTTGACCCAGACCACGCTGGCCAAGAACTCGGCCCTCTCGGGCGGGGCCATATGGTCGTTTGGCGGGACCCTCAACCTCGCCCAGTGCGGGGTCTACGAGAACAGCCTCATCTCCGGCAACCTGGGCTCGGCCATCAACACCAGCTACGATCCCGGCGGAGGCGGGCGTCCGGCCATCGGCATGAGCGGCCTCATCCAGACCTCGGTCGTCAGCAACAACAGCGGGAGCCGCTTCCTCTACGAGATGGACCAGTCGAGCGCTCCCTTCAACACCGTCCAGTACGCGAGCAATCAGATCTTCCCCTCGACCAACGTCTACTGGAACCCCCTGGCCGGCGGCGACCAGAACGTCTCCCAGCTCAACAGCCTGGTGCTGCACAGCCAGGCCAAGGGGGTGTCCAACGTCGGCCTGGTCTCGGCGCCGGTGGCGGGCGCCCTGGTGGCGGCCCCGCCCAGCATCCTCTCGACGAACGCGGCGGGCGATCCCGCGCCGCCTACCGTGTCCTACCTCGGCTACGCCTGGACCGGCGGTTCGGCGACCGTCAACGGAGGCGCCGTAGCCGGCAACGCCGGCCTGCAGGCGGCCACCTTCTCCGGGACCCAGACGCTGCAAGTGGGCGCGTCCAGCTTCACCGACACGGTGACGGCCCCGGCCGCGCCTTTCCTCTACCTCTCGGCCAACCCCGGCGTGCTGGCGGGCCCCGGCACCTCGGTCCTCTCCTGGACCACGGTCAGCGGAAGCTGGCTCACCAACGACATAGACCAGGGCACGGTGATCACCCCGGCGGTCTCAGGGGGATCAACCGTCGCCTTGAACGCGACGACCACCTACCGCGGCTTCCTGGTGGCCGAAGAGGGCGGCTCGGTGGACTCCCACTCCATCTGGGTCTCGAGCGACCTCATCTTCAGGGACGGCTTCCAGTAGCCAGTTTGACCAGCGGTGGCTCCGCACTCGGCGGCTTCGGACCCTTGCGGCCCTGGGGGATCAGCCCAGAGGCCGCGGCGGCGCGCTCAGGACCTGGCGCACCGCACGAGCCAGGGTATCGGAGGTGAACGGCTTGTCGAGAAGCGGCGCCCCGCTCTCCAGCACCCCGTAGCCGGCGATGCGATCGTCGCTGTACCCCGACATGAAGAGCACCCGGGTGTCGGGGCGCACGACTCGCAGGTGCTCGGCGGTCTCGGGCCCGGAGAGCCCCGGCATCACCACGTCGGTGAGCAGCAGGTGGATGGGCCCGGAGTGGGCCGAGGCCAGATCGAGAGCCTGGCGCCCGTTTGCGGCCGTGAGCACCTGATAGCCGAGAAGGCTGAGCATCTCGCGCACCAGGTTCCTGGCCATTTCCTGGTCCTCGACCACCAGCACCGTCTCCTGGCCGGTGAGCACGGAGCGGCTGCTCTCGGGCGCGGGTCGGGGGGCAGCCTTCTCAGAAGCCGCGGGCAAGAAGACTTCGAAGTGGGTGCCGCGACCGGGTTGGCTGCTCACCCGGAGCTCTCCACCGGCGCGCCTGACGATTCCGAAAGCGGTGGACAGACCCAGGCCGGTGCCCTCCTCCTTGGTGGTGAAGAAGGGCTCGAAGACGCGCGCCTGGGTCTCGGCGTCCATCCCGTGCCCGGTGTCGGTGACGGTCAGCACCACCGCGGGTACCCCCAGAGTGTCCGCCCCGCCGTCCTTGGTCTCGATTCCCAGCCGCCCCCCGGCCGGCATGGCATCCCGGGCGTTGACCGCCAGGTTCAGGATCACCTGCTCCAGTTGGCTCCGGTCCGCGTGGACCCGGGCCAAGTCGGCGCCCAGCGAGAGCTCGAGCTCCACATCCTCGCCGATCAGCCGGCGCAGCATGCGCTCCAGCTCGGCCACCACGGCGTTCAGGTTCAGGTCTTCGGCTGACTGCGAGCGGCGGCGACTGAAGGCCAGGAGCTGCCGGGTGAGACCGGTGGCCTGCTCCGCCGCCTTCTGGATCTGCTCCAGTTGACCCCACGCCTCGCCGGCTCGCGGTAGCCGGCGCAGCAACAGGTCGCTGTAGCCGACGATGACGTTGAGCAGATTGTTGAAGTCGTGGGCCACGCCGCCGGCCAGTCGCCCCAAGGCCTCCATCTTCTGGGCCTGCCGAAGCTCAGCCTCGATCAGCTTCCGTTCGCTGACGTCGCGGCTGATACCGCGGTAGCCCAGGAGCGCCCCCTGCGCATCCAGGACCGGGACTCCCCCGGTCTCCATGGTCAACAGCCTTCCGCCGGGCCCCAGAACTGGGTGCTCCAGTCCGGCAAACGGCATCCTGACCCGCACCATCGGCCGAAGCGCTTCGCGCACGCGTTGGGCGTCGGGCTCCGGCATCAGCTCGAAGCAGGTGTGCCCCAGGAGTTCCTCGGGGGCGCGTCCCAGGAGGTGCTGGGAGGCGGGGCTGCAGTAGGTGAAGACGCCGGCCGCGTCCACCTCCCACACCCAGTCGCTGGTGTTCTCCACCAGGCTGCGGAACCTCTCCTCGCTCTTGCGCAGCGCCTCCTCCATGGTCCTGCGCTCGGTAATGTCGCGGGAGATCCCCAGCACGCTCTCCAAACGGCCCTGCGGGTTGCGCAGGAAAGGGATGAGCCAGGTTCCGAGCCAGAAAGCCCGGCCGGGGAAAACCACCGGGCTCTCTCGGTAGAGCGGGCTCTCGGTCGCGAAGGCCTCCCCAACCGAGCTCAGCAGGCGCGCTGCCACCGGCGGCGGGAATAACCCCTCCAGATGCTGGCCCACCACCTCCTCCGCCGGGCGTCCGAAGCGCCGCGCCGCCGACGCATTGACGTAACTGATCCTCCGCTCTCGGTCGAGCACGAAGATGTCGTCCAGCGAGGCCTCGGCCAGGGTGCGATAGCGCTCCTCGCTCTGCCGCAGGGCCTCCTGCACCTGGTGCAGCTCGGTGATGTCACGGGCGCTGACCACCGCGCCCGAGATCGAGCCATCGGGTTCGAGGTAGGGGGTGTAGCTCACGTTCATGAAGCGCCGGCCGCCGTTGGGCAGCTCGAACCAGGCCTGGTAGAGGGTGTGCTCCCCGCGGAAGCACCGCTCCAGACGGGGCCGAGACAGGGTCTCGAAGCGCTCCTGCCCCAGAAGCTCCGCCACCGTGTGGCCCACGATCCCCTCGCGCCGCTTCAGGTAGGCTTCGAGGTAGGCGCGGTTGACGTCGCGGTACACGAAGTCGCGGCCCACCACCGAGACGAAGTCCGGAATCGCCGCCAGCAGGCGCTCGTAATGCGTTATCATCTGGCGCAGTCGTTCGACCTCGCTGGCGTCGAAGCCTCGGCGGTGGGCACCGGTTGGGGGATCCTGGTTGCTCATCGTTGGATCCTGGGATGCTGGCACCGTACGCCGGTTGCCCCGGACCGTCAAGGGGCACGTCTGGCGAACCGGCGAACCGCGGGCGCCGCGCGCCGTCGGGCCGCAACCCGAAGCCCGGGGCCGCGCGGACGCGCGGACCCAGCGCGTTTGACAGCGGGGCGGCCCCGGGGGATCATCCGCCAAACCCTCCGGGAGCCGCCCATGAGCGCGCCCAAGAAGATCGTCCTGGTCGACGACGACCCCCACATCCGCAGGCTCATCGAGCAGAGCCTTCCGGCGCCCGAATTCCAGGTGCTGGGCTTCGGCGACGGCCGCGATGCGCTGATGCGTCTTCACGAGATCGTCCCCGATCTCATCGTCGCCGACATCATGATGCCGGAGATGGACGGGCGGACCTTCTTCCAGGTGGTGAAGCGCTCGCAGGAGCTGCGCCACGTGCCCTTCATCTTCCTGTCCGCCATCCACGCCAGCGACCAGATCGTGGCCACCATGGAGGCCGGAGCCGACGACTTCGTGAACAAGCCCTTCTCCCCTATTCGCCTGCTGGCCAAGGTGCGCGCCATCCTGCGCCTGGCCGGACGCACCGCCGCCTACGCCGAGGATCGGCGCCACCACGAGCTGACCGGGAACCTGGGGGCCAAGGGCACCTTGCCGCTAGTCAAGTTTTGCGAAAGCGTCAGGCTGTCGGGACGGCTGACCGTCACCGCTCCCGGCGTCGAGCGCTGGGCCGATTTCCTGGGCGGCGAGCTGCTAGCGGCGGGAAGCCAGCCCGGAACCGAAGGCGACGACGCCATCGAGGGTCTGCTCTCGATGACCGCCGGCGGCTATCGCATCGAGCAGCGCCGTCTCGACCCCGGCGCGCTCCCCAACTTCGAGGGCGGGGGCTCGGGCCTGGCGGAGGACCCTGCCGTCGGCCTACCGTCGCCCGAAGGGCCGGCTCACCTCCCCGGCGGCCTGCTCAGCAAGCTCGCGGTTCGGGGAGCCCCGGTGACTATTCAGACCGAGGCCGAAAACCGCCCCGACTTCATGGTCACCACGCTGGTCGCCCGCTCCGGTCAGGTGATCCGGAAGATCGAGAGCTCCTGGCCGCATCCCCTGCAGCGGCGGGCCGACCAGGCCGCCGCCGAGGCCCAGGTGCGGCGGCAGCACGAGCGAGTAGCCGCCACCGTGGGCGAACTGGCCTCTGAGCCCCCGGCCCCGGCCGGGGGCCCGGCCACGACCGACGGAGCGCTGCTCGCCTGGGCCGTCTCCTTCATAGCCGAGCAGACGCGGGACCTCCTGGGTTCGGTCATGACCACGGCCCTGCTGCGCCGAACCTGGACCCGCCTGGCCCGAAAGCACGAGAGTCTCCGCTCCCTGCGCGTGGTCGCCGACGGCCGGGTGCTGGTGAACCACGAGCAGGCCGCCCTGCCCGGTCCGGCGGTCCCGGCGGTGGCCGAGTGGGTCGCTTCCTTCCTGACCGAGGCCGGTGCCCTGGCCGAGAAGGCGGGCAAGGTCCGCATCCGCCAGGCCACGAGAATGATGGAGGCCGACCTGGAGCGGATCGGGTTCTACGCCGCCCTCAACGCATAACGGACATTCACCACCAAGAGACCAAGGACCTACTAGCGCGGCCAGGGCCGCACCCAGACGAACGGAAACCACAGAAGCACAGAGGCGCAGAGAACGGCCGAACGACACGGAGGGTAGCGGTCGGTAGTCGGCGGCGAGACGGAAGGCCGCCCGGGCCTCGACCGTGAAGTCAGCTACGGCAGGTTGCAGCGCGCCCCAACCCCTCGCGGCCTGTGGTAGCTGAAAGCTGATCGCCGATCGCTGACGGCTACCGACACGCTAGCCTGCCGACCCGCCGGGTTCAGGTCGGGAGCCGGCGGCGTGTAGGCGTTCCGGACGCCGCCGTAAAAAAACGCTTGACACCGGCCTGAAAACGGATAATCTGAGCCTGTATCATCAACTGGGATATCACACGGGGAGTAGAGCGCCGCCCCTCAAGGGCGGAGAGCTGAGACCGGGCGATGAATAGCAAGGAATTCCTCTCTCTCTTCCGCGACGCGCCGTGGGAGAGCGAGGAGGAGATCGAAGCGCTCCTCCTCGACCTGGAGCCGCTGACCTCCAGCGACGTGCTTCGGGTGCTGGAGATCCTGACCAGCAAGTGGCTGGCGGGCGACCCTCGCCAGCAGATCCGCTGTATCGCCTTCGCCAAGTTCGCGGCGGATGCTCCCGACAAGGAGCTGTTTGTTCCCTTCGTCAGGGCGCTCAAGACCGCGCAGCCGGCAGTCCGCGCCACCCTCACTCAGCTCATCCCGGCGGTCAACAGCGTGGCCGACCACGGAGAGCTGGTGCAGCTTCTGGGTTCTCCGGAGGCCGAGCTGCGCGATCTGGCCGGCCAGCTCTTGATCCAGGTGGGCGGCCGTGGTGCCTTCGAGATGACGGCCGAGCGGGCCACCATGCCGGCCTTCCCCGGGCGAGCCGAGGCCATGGAGGTGCTGACCAGCATTGGCGGCCAGCACGCGGTGCCGCCGCTCGAAGCCATCCTCAAGGTAGGCTCTGTCGTCGAGCGCACTCAGGCCCTCGGCCACCTGGTTTCGCTGGCGCGAACCGCCAAGGACCCAAGCCGCGTGGTGGCCGCCCTGGCGTCCGCCATCGACGACCCCAGCGAGCCGGTGCGCTGCGAGGCTCTCGCGGCCTTCGCCGGGGTGGCTTCGGAGGCCGACTACTTCGCCCGCGCCGGGCCCGCCCTGAGCGATCCCAGTCCCCTGGTGGTTCGCGCCGCGGTGATGGGGCTCCGCCGCTATCCGTCGGCCCGATCCCTGGAGGCGCTCCAGCAAGCCCTGCGGCGGGGACCCAATCTGGTTCGGCTGACCGCGCTGGAGGTCCTGGAGGCGCTGGCCACCCCCGAGGCCCTCCCCCCCATCGTGGAGGCGCTGGCTCATCGACAGGTGGCGGTGCGCTCCCGGGCGGCGGAGGTGCTGGCCCGCCTGGGTCGGGCCGGCAAGATCGAGATCGCGCGCACCGTGGTCTGGCTCCTGGGCAGCCGCGACGTCAACGTTCGGCGCATGGCGGTGGAGATCGCCCAGTCGGTGCCCGATCCCTCCGGCGAGCTGTGGCCCAAGCTCCTGGAGTACCTCTACGACGAGGACTGGTGGGTGCGGGAGCGGGTCATCGACGCGGTGGTGGAGATCGCGGGAGACGACCTGGTCCCCCACCTGTTCCGCCACCTGCGCGACGACTCCGACGTGGTGAAGCGCTACTTCGCGGTCGAGATCCTGCGCCGCCTGCGCTCGCCCAACTCCCTGGGGCCGCTCACCAACACCGCCAGCGGCGATCCCGACTGGCTGGTGCGGGAGCGGGCCATCGAGGCCATCGCCGCCCTGGGCGACGAGCGCGCGGTTCCTTTCCTGGCCAACCTGCTGATGCAGCGGCCGGAGATGCGCCTCGCCTGCATCCAGGCCCTGGCCGATCTCAAGGCGACCTCGGCGGCGCCCCACGTGGCGCTCGTGCTTTCCGCGCAGGGAATAGGTGAGGACGAGAGATTGGCCGTGCTGCGCTGCCTCCAAAGCCTCGGCGATCGCGGTCAGGCCCCGGCGGTGCGTCAGTGCCTGAAGGACCCCAGCCCCGAGATGCGAGCGCTGGCTCTCGACCTGTTGGCGCAGGGGGAAGCCCAGCTCGGACCCCAGCCGCTCAAGACCGCCGGCACCACCTCGGTTCTAGACCGCATGCTCATCGCCATGGCGGAGCGCCAGGCCGACGACCTGCTGCTCGGTGCCGAACGCAAGCCGTACATCAAGCAGATGGGGCGCACCTTACGGCTGGCGCAGAACGCTCTCACCGCCGAACAGGTGCAGGCCCTGTTGATGCCCCTGTTGTCCCGCACCCAGCGCGACGACCTCGCCGCCCGGCGCGAGGTCGATCTCTCCTACGTGATCCCGGCCGAGGGCTTGCGCTTCCGGGTCAACATGTTCCACGACCTGCGAGGGCTGTCGGCGGTGTTCCGCATCGTCCGCGGAGGGCTTCCCGACCTCGGACAACTGGGCCTCCCCGCCGTGGTCAGCTCGCTGGGTGAGCTTAAGAACGGTCTGGTGCTGGTGGGCGGGCCCACCGGCTCCGGCAAGTCGACCACCTTGGCGGCGCTGGTCGACCTCATCAACGCCACCTCGACCCGCCACATCGTGACCATCGAGGACCCCATCGAGACCGTGCACCACCGCAAGCAGTGCCTCATCAACCAGCGGGAGCTGGGAACCCACACCGGCGCTCTGAGCGGCGCCCTGCGGGCCACCCTGCGCCAGGATCCCGACGTGATCCTGGTGGGAGAGATGCGCGATCCGGAGACCATCAGCTTCGGCATCACCGCCGCCGAGACCGGCCACCTGGTCTTCGGTACCGTCCACACCGTTTCCGCCGCCGCCAGCGTCGACCGCCTGATCAATGCCTGCCCCCCGGAACAGCACGAGCACGTTCGGTCGCTGCTGGCGGGCAGCCTGCGGGCCGTGGTCTGCCAGCACCTCTTCAAGCGGCGCGACGCGGCGGGCCGCTGCCTGGCGGTGGAGGTGATGCTCGCCACCGAGGCCATCGCCAACCTGATCCGCAAGGGCAAGACCCATCAGATCCCGTCGGTGATCACCACCTCGCGCAGCCAGGGCATGCAGCTCATGGACCAGGAGCTTCTTCGTTTGGTGCAGGAGGGCAAGATCCACCCGGAAGAAGCCTACCTGAAGGCGGTTGGCAAGAAGGAGTTCGAGCCCCTGGTGGGCGCCGAGGCCAAGCCCCCGGCCCGGTCCAGCGGGGTGGCCTGAGCCAGCGCCCATGGCCCGCCTCGACTCCTTCCTGCGCATCGTGTCCGACCAGCGGGCCAGCGATCTCCACCTCCATGCCGGCAACGTGCCGGTGATTCGCCACGACGGCGAACTCATCAACCTCCCCTTTCGGGTGCTCTCCGCGCTGGAGACCGAGCGCTTTCTCCACGAGATCCTGAGCGCCGAGCAGCGAGCGCAACTGGAAGCCGAGCGCCAACTCGACCTCATGTATGTGATCCCCGAGCTGGGCCGCTTCCGGGCCAACCTGTTCCGCAAGAACGGGGGCCTGGGGGCGGTGTTTCGCATCATCCCCGACCACCGGCCCACGCTGGACGAGATCGGCATGCCACCGGTGGTCAAGCGGCTGAGCGATCTCGGCAACGGTCTGGTCATCGTCACCGGCCCCACCGGCTCCGGCAAGACTACGACGCTGGCGGCCATGGTCCACGAGATCAACCTCCGGAGCGAACGACACATCATCACCATCGAGGATCCGATCGAGTTCGTGCACGAGCCCGTCAAGAGCGCCATCACCCAGCGGGAGGTGGGCCGGCACACCGAGAGCTTCGCCGCCGGGCTGCGTTCGGCGCTGCGCGAGGCTCCCGACGTTCTGGTGATCGGCGAGATGCGCGACCAGGAGACGGTGCAGCTCGCACTCTCGGCCGCGGAGACCGGCGTCCTTGTGTTAGGCACGCTGCACACCAACTCGGCGGCCAAGGCCATCGACCGCATCATCGACGCGGTGCCGGCGGAGGTACGCGAGCAGACCCGCGGTGGGCTGTCGGTGCTGCTCAGGGCGGTGATCGCGCAGCACCTGCTGAGGCGCGCATCCGGCGATGGGCGGGTGGTGGCCCCCGAGATCCTGCTGGTCAGCCACGCGGTGGCGAACCTGATCCGCGAGAACAAGGTCCACCAGATCGAGGCCTACTTGCAGACGGCCAGCGACGGCTCCCAGAGCCTCGACGCCTGCTTGCTCCGTCTGGTGGCGGAGGGGCGAGTCACCGTGGCCGAGGCCCTCACCGTCGCCGACTATCCCGACCAGCTCAAGCGGCAGGTGGCCAGCCTGCCCGAGGATGCCTGATGAGGCGGGGCGGTCGAGCCCCGCGGCCGCCGGCAAAGGGCCCGGCGGTCGGCGTCCCCCGCGCCCACCAGGATCTGGATGCGGCGCTCAGGAGCCTGGTGGCTCGCGGCTCCTTCGAGGCCGCTGCACGCCTGCTCGCCGAACGCAACCGTTTCGACGAGGCGGCCGAGCTCTTCGGCCGGGCGGCGCTTCACTACGACGCGGCCCAAGCCCACCTTCGCTCCGGAGACCGGAGTCGGGCGCTCGACGCCTTCTTGCGGGTGCTGCCCGCCGAGCGGCGCTACCGTGAGGCCTGCCGGCGGGCCGTGGTGTTGGCGACGGACTTGAGCGTGCTCACCATCGTCCTCGATCACTTCCTGGCCCACTTCATCAAGACCGGACCGCTGGAAGCCGAGGAGCACGAGACCTTCTTCCAGATCGGCCACCACTACCGGCGCCACGGCCGCCTGCCGGCCGCCCGGGAGGCGCTCTTGAAGCTGCTCCAAGCCAACCCCCAGCACCGCGATGGGCGGGCCTTGCTGGCCGAGGTCGAAGGCGTCGAACGCGCCGAACGCAAGGACGCCCAAGGGATCATCGAGGAGGAGGCGCGCTTCCGGGGCGCGAGCGGCCGAGGCCGGGACCGCAAGCAGACGCCCGACGGCGCTTTCGGCGACGAGCCCGGAGAGTAGCGGCGCGCGGGGTCCTGGTCCACCTGGCCCCCGGCGCGGGTGGTGTAGAATCGGCGCTCGTTCTCCGCCGGTGCCAAACCATGGACCCCACGACGCTCGAAGGCCTGAAGGCCGCCCTCGCCGCCTCTCCCGAGAACGACAAGCTGCTGACCATCGTGCTGACCGCGCTCCTGGAGCGGGGTTCGGCGGTCGAGGCCCTCGCCGTCCTCGGCGCTCGAACTCCCGACGACGTGGCCACCGAGGACACGCGGCTGCTGGCGGCCAAGGTCTGCCTCCAAGCCGGAGAGCCCTCGCGGGCCCTGGTCTTCGCCGGCGCCGAGAGTGGACAGGCGCTTCTGCTCCGCGCCCGCGCTCTACTGGCTCTCGACAGGCTGCCGGAAGGGCGCGACGCCTACGACCGCGCGGTCGCCCAGAACTCGGCACTCGAGGATCCCGGTCTGCGCCAGCGGCTCGCCGCCAGGGTCCGCGCCTTTCCGGGCACCGAGGATCGCCCCACTCTGAAGGTGATCGAGCGCGGGCCCCGGGATGGGAGCGACCTCGGTCAGCTCCTGGTCCCCGAGGTGGAACCGGTGACCTTCGCCGACGTGGGCGGGCTCGATGAGATCAAGGACCAGATCCGCAAGCGCATCATCCTTCCCTTCCAGAAGCCGTCCCTGTTCCAGAAGTTCAAGAAGCGGGTGGGCGGCGGCATTCTCATGTTCGGTCCGCCCGGCTGCGGCAAGACGCTCCTGGCCCGCGCCACCGCCGGCGAGTGCCAGGCGCACTTTTTCAACGTGGCCATCTCCGACGTGCTCGATATGTACGTCGGCGAGTCCGAGTCCAAGCTCCACGCCATCTTCGAGAAGGCTCGGGCCGCGCCTCCCGCCGTGGTCTTCTTCGACGAGATCGAGGCCCTGGGCGGCAAGCGACAGTACTCGCGGGAGAGCCTCACCTCCAAGCTGGTGAGCCAGTTCCTATCCGAGATGGACGGCTTCTCTCGCAACAACCAGGGCGTGCTGATTCTGGGCGCCACCAACGTCCCCTGGAGCGTCGACTCCGCTTTCCTGCGGCCAGGCCGCTTCGACCGCTTCCTGTTCGTGCCGCCCCCAGATCGATCCGCGCGGGAGACCATCCTGCGCCTGCACCTGGAGGGCCGGCCGAGCCAGGACTCGGTCGACATCTCCTATCTGGCCAAGAACAGCGCGGGTTTCTCCGGTGCCGACCTCCGGCACCTGGTGGAGACCGCCGCCGACCACGCCATCGAAGCAACTCTGGCCCAAGGCGCCGAGGTTCCCATAGAGGACGATCACCTGAAGGCCGCGCTCCGAGAGATCAAGCCCACCACCGTGGAGTGGCTCACCACGGCCAGGAACTACGCCCGTTATGCCAACGAGGCCGGCCAGTACGACGCGGTCTTGGAGTTCCTGCAGCGGTTCGGCAAGAGCTGAGATGGGCAGCTACCGAATTCCTGACGAACCCCTGCCGGGCGCCCTCTCCCGGCTCGCCGTGAACCCGCTCTGGCCGCTCCTGGGTCTGATGGTGGGCGGCCCCTGGGCCGCCTGGCCCTGGTTCCTCCTGAACGGCCACGCTCTGGGCAGCCCCACCCGCCTCCGGGAGGGACTGGCCCTCCTCTTGGGGTTTCTGGGAACGGTCGCGCTGGTCTCCACCATCCTGACCCTGGACCGCCGGGGCGTCTTCTCCACCACCACCGCCCAACTGGCGCTGCTGCTAGTGACCCTCTGGAAGATCGCCATCTCCTACTACCTGTACCTTACGCAATCCCGCAGCTTCGGGCTCTACGAGTACTACGGCGGCCCGGTCAGAAACGGCGCCCTGGTGGTGATCGCGGTGGCCCTGGCCGAGCCCAAGCTCTTGGCTCCCGTCAAGAACCTGTTCGTCCTCCTGGTCCTCGGCTAGCCGGATGGAAACCCGCGAGATCGAGGGCTGGCTCTCCCGCGCCCGGGACCAGATGCGCCAGGGCAACGCGGCGGCGGCGGCGGAATCGCTCAAGCAAGCCCTGGGCCGCGACCCCGACGACGCCCAGGCGCACGCCCTGCTGGCCTTCTGCCTGCTCGATCTCCGCCGAGTGTACGCGGCCGAGCACGAGGCACGGCAGGCGCTCGCCCTGGGTCCAGACTCCCCCTTGCCCCATCACGCCTTGGGCCTGGTCCTCATCGCACAACGCAAGCTGGCGGCCGCCAGGCAGCCGCTCGAGGCGGCTCGTGAACTCGACCCCGAGGACGCCTTCACCCTTCGCTCGCTGGCCCGCCTGGCTCGCCTCACCAAACGAGAGGCAGAGGCCAAGGTGCTGCTGGAGCAGGCCCTGCAGCTGGACCCGGAGGACCCGGACACCTGGGCGGAACGCGGCCAGATGGCCCTCGACCAGGGCGCCGTGGCCGAGGCGGAGCGAGCGGCCCGAGAAGCTCTGGCTCTCAATCCTGGCCACGCCGACGGCCTGCTGCTGATGGGCGAGATCCACCTTCGCCGAGGAGAGCTGGAGTTGGCGCGAGATCACGCCGTGCTGGTACTGGGCGACGACCCAGGAAGCCACAACGCGCTCCACCTGATGGCGGCGATCAAGGCCCGCGGCAACCCGTTCCTGGGTTTCTGGTGGCGCTTCAACAACTGGCTTGCCGAATTGGGCGAGGGGCGCTCGATCCTGGTGCTGGTGGTGCTCTACGCCGCCTACCGAACCGCGGCCATCGTCCTGGGGGGCCGGGGCCACTCTGGTTTGGCCTCCATCCTCCAGGTCGCCTGGCTCGCCTTCGTCGCCTACACCTGGTTGGGCCCCGCTCTCTTCAAGCGTTTGGTGGCGAAGGAGATCGACACCGTCCACCTCCACCGCGACTTCTGACGGCGACGGCTCCAGTCCCCTTGGGAGGGGCCTGAGAACTTGCCCGACAAGTGCGACAATCTCCCATGCTGATCCAAAGAGCCAGCGTCTTGTCCCTGGGAATCCTGGCCTGGGCCTGTGGGGCTGAGGGGCCGCTCTCGTCCGCGGCGCCCACCGCGTCGGCCACTCCCGACCCCAACGCCCGCAACATGACGCTGCTGGCCCACCTCGACCTGACCGCGCTCCACAACGGGGTGGCTCACGCCCAGCACGACGAACCGGCCGTCATCGGCCCCAACGGTGCCGGCTCCGGCAACTGGGGCTACACCTCGCCCGATGGACGGCGTTTTGCGCTCACCGGCACCTCGGCCGGGCTCTCCATCGTCGAGGTCAGCGACCCCCGCAAGCCCCGGGCCATCGGCCTGGTCCCCGGCGCCACCAGCCAATGGCGCGAGGTCAGGACCTACGGCCACTACCTCTACATCTCCACCGAGGCCAAGACGGGTCTGGACATCGTGGACATGGCCGATCCCGATCACCCGCGCAAGGTCCAGACCTGGAGCAAGACCTTCACCTCCGCCCATACCGTCACCGTCGACACCGAACGCGGCCTGCTCTTCGCCAATGGGGCCAATGGCCGGCGCGGCGGCATGCGGGTTCTCGACATCGGGACCGACCCGGAAGACCCCGAGGAAGTGGGCGCGCTCTACGACTTCTATGTCCACGACGGCCACCTGCGCGGCACCGTCTACTACGCCTCGGCCATCTACGACGGCTTCGAGTCGCTGCTCGACACCTCCGACCCCCGGCGCCTGCGAGAGATCACCCGCTTCTTCACCGGCGGGCGCTTCACTCACAACTCCTGGCTCACCCGTGACGGACGATACCTGTTCACCACCGACGAGCGCTCGGGCCGCCCGCTCGAGGGCTGGGACCTCCTCGACCCCCTGGCTCCGCGCAAGGTGAGTGAGTACCTGGGCCGGGCCGGCACCATTCCTCACAACGTGATGGTGGATGGGGATCGCCTACTGGTGGCCCACTACGTCGAGGGCGTCCACCTGCTCGACATCCGCAACCCCGAGCAGCCGGTGCTGCTCGGCAGCTACGACACCTACCTGGGCACCGAGGAGGGCTTCCACGGCGCCTGGGGCGCCTACATCTTCCCCGGCTCCGATGTCATCGTGGTAAGCGACATCGAGGGCGGCCTCTACGTGGTCGGCTACAGCGGCCCCGGTGGCGGCCGTTTCCACCGTTAGGCGGGATCGAACACCGGCGATCGGTTACTGGAACCCGTCCTCGAAGATGAGGTCGCTGGGGACCAGGACCTGAGAGGCGAAGGGGCCCAGGGTGAGCGTGGCGCCTACCGGATTGCCGTCGAGGTCCTGGTAGACCTTGGCCAGGGACAGGATCTGCGTCGAGTCCTGGTCGTTGTAGAGAAGCTCCGCCCGCCCGAGGTCGGAGACCACTCGTTCGGTCGAAGCCGGATCCTGGCCCGAGTAGGTCCGCCACTGGGCCAGCGTCCGGTCCAGGCCCAGGTCCGACACGGTGACGTGGGCGGCGCGACTCTGGTGGTAGAAGCCGTTGCGGTCCGAGGTCGTGGCCTGGGTTCCGTTCTTGATGCGGAGCGTGCCGGCGTTCGGCAGCAACCCCACCATCACGTTCCCGGTGAGCGAGGTGACGGCCGTCGAGGCCCCGCTGGTCAGCACGATCTGCTGGCTCCACCCGCTGCCCGCGGAGTTGGCGAAGAGGACGTTGTCCGTGATGTCGCCGGTCGAGTCCTGGTACAGGATGCCGGCCGCGGTAGCCCGGCCCACCGTGTTCCCGGTGGACAGGATGGCGCGCGAGTAGTGGTCGACGTACAGGCCGAAGCCGAAGAGGGCGCGGTAGGTGGCATGACAGCCGTCGGTGTTGCCGAGGGTGTCGAGCAGGATGTTCTCGCTCAGCGAGACATCGTGGGAGGTGGTGGTGGCCAGGGTGCCGTTGCCGAATAGACGCACCGCCCCGCAGTCGCCCTTGGTGGAACAGGCCCCGCGGATCAGGTTGCGGGTCAGGGTGTTGGAGTATCCGAAGGCGTCGATGCCGTTGTGGCCGACGGTCTCCAGTCGGTTCAAGCTCACCGTCACCAGGTTGCTGGAGTAGGCGCCGTCGTTGTCGACCTTGAGCCTGATGCCGGCCCCCGGTTCGGTGCACTGCCCCTCCCCGTCGGTGTTGCTGCATCCGATCCCGGCCCGGCCCAGGTTGCCGACGACGGCCACGTTCCGGATCAGGTTCGACTGGATGGTCGAGCTGCGGGCATACGAGTTGATCCCATACTCATTAGGTGCATCTATGATGTTGGAGACGACTTGCAGGTCGTGGCCGCCGCGCCAACCGTTGTAGCCGTTGCCGTTGGCCGCCGCGTTCCACACCCAGGTGGCCAGGTTGATGCTGGTCCCGTCCACGTCCTTGATCAGGTTGTTGCTGATCAGCAGGTTGTAGTTCTCGTCCTTCTCCAGGTTGACCGGGGTGGTGATGCCGTTGTCGAACCAGCCTCGGATCTCGAAGTTGTCGAGGGTCACGTGGTGGATGTGCTCCTGGAGGTGGCGGCCCAGAATCACCCCACCTATGTACGCCGACTCGCCCGCCATCACGACTGAGCCCTCCAGGGTGGCGGTGTCGGGATCGGCCGCGCTCACCAGGTAGGCGCGACGGCTGGCAGCGTCGTAGTACCACTCCCCTTCCTGGTCCAGAGTCGACAGGTGGCTGTTCAGGAAGAAGCCCCAGCCTGTGCAACTGCCTCCCCAGCAGCCGGCGGCCGAGTTGAGGGTCAGCGTGTTGCCGCTGTCGGCGGTGACGTCGCGGTTCAGGATGTACCAGCGCATGCCGCGGATGTGGACGGTGGCGCCGGTCCAATCGACGGCCGGCAGCTCGTTGTCGCTGATCTGGGTTCCCGAAGGCTGCGCGTCGATCGTCGAGTAGCCGTCGCCGACACCCAGGTTAGGCCAGCGGCCCAGACGCAAGCGGCTGCCGTTCCGGAAGAGCTGGTTGATGCCGTTCGGGAACTTGCCGGCGTTGGCCCCCGCGGTCAGGTCGGCCACCCAGATGCTGCCCGACCAGGGGGTCCAGCCGGTGATGGTCTCGGTCCCCGAAAGCACCGGCCGGTTCGGGCAAGCCCGGTCCGGGTAGGAGCCATAGACGATGGGGCTCGCCGCGCTGCCCGAACGGGTGATGCGCAGGACGTCGGCCCGCCAGACGTCCCCGCACTTGAAGAGGACCTCGTCGGTGGCCACCAGCGCCAACCCGTTGACCCGGGTGACGGTCTTGAACGGAGTGGCCGGGGTTAGGCCGTCATTGGTATCGAGACCGCTGGAAAAGGAGACGTAGTAGGTGGCCGCGTGAACGCTGGGGGCGAGCGAAAGGGCAAAGGCGAAGGGGGCGATGATCCTGAGCATGGCGGTCGAGTATGCCCCATCCCGCTCCGCCCCGCTGTGACGCCGGGCACACGGCCACTCGGGCGGTCGAGGTCCTTGTACGTAGCGTCGGAAGTCATGGCGTTTCGGGTCCGGGGGTTCGGGGGGCGGGAGCCCCCCGCCTCATAGCGGCGACCGAATTCACTTCGGGCGCCGCGTTTCGTGTCCGGGGGTTCGGGGGGCGGGAGCCCCCCGCCTCATAGCGGCGACCGAATTCACTTCGGGCGCCGCGTATGGTCCAGGCGGTCGACGATCGCTGCCACGCCGGTCCTCACCGGATCGACGCAGGGCAGGCGGTGGCGATCCTCCAGCTCGCGCATAACCCTGGCGGCCTCGGCCGGCAGCAGGGCCGAGGTGTTGCAGGCCAGGCCGATGACCCGGGCCGCGGGGTTGGTGAGCCGGGCGCAGCGCTCGTTCAAGGAGATGCAGTCGTCGATCTCGGGAAGTGGGACCCCCGGCAAGCCGCGCATGTGGGGCCGGCCGGGTTCGGTGCAGAGCACCATGGCGTCGGGCTGCGAGCCGTGGAGCAGGCCCAGACTCACGCCGGCAAACGAGGCGTGGAACAGCGACCCCTGGCCTTCCACCAGGTCCCAGTGGTCGGGGTCGTTGGCGGGGCTCAGCCCCTCGGCGGCGCCGGCCACGAAGTCGGAAATGACGCCGTCCACGGACACGCCGTCACCCGCGATCAGGATGCCGGTCTGGCCGGTGGCCCGGAAGTCCGCCTTCATCCCGCGCCGCCGCATCTCGGCTTCGAGCGCGAGGGAGGCGTACATCTTGCCCACCGAGCAGTCGGTGCCCACGGTGAGCAGGCGCTTGCCCGGCCGCTTGCTGCCGGTGCCCACCTCAAACGCTTGCTGGGGATGACGGACGTCGGCGATGCGACGGCCAAGGGCGCGCGCCCGCTCGGCCATGCCGGGCAGGTCGGCCACCCGCTGATGCAGGCCGGAAGCGATGTCGAAGCCCAGGTCGAGGGCGCGGAGGAGCGTGCTCTGCCAGCTCGCGCCGATCTTGCCGCCGCGGTTGGCAACGCCAATGACCAGCGTACGGGCACCGCGCTCTCTGGCCTGCTCCAGGTCGAGGTCGGGCAGCCCCACGTCGGCGCGACAGCCGTCGACCCGGAGTTGGCCCAGGCACCAGTCCCGCCGCCACTGGGCGATGCCCGCAGCGGTCTTGGCCGCCAATTGATCGTGGGCGTCGCCGAGGAAGAGGAGGTACGGCCGTTCGATCAGCACCCTTCTTTCTTCTTGCCTTTCT
>DATECU010000061.1:0-2678 GCA_035286745.1 Vicinamibacteria bacterium
GGGCGCTCGCCCCCCGCGCAAAACGAATGCAGTCAGGATCGACGCCGCCATCGCCACCAGCACCACCAGACCGGCGAGCCCCAGGCTCGACCACCGGCGGCCGGCCCCCCAGGGCGTGTGCGCCATCACCAGGAAGCCGCGGTCGGGGGCCTGCTTCTCCCGCTCCAGCTTGCGCAGCGCCTCCAGGATCAGGCTCATGACGCGCCGCCGGTGGTGAGCCGCGGCTGCGGGTGGGTGCCACGACTGTAGAGGCTCATCAGGGTGCGGGCGCCGACCACACCGTCGGGGAGGAGTTGGGCGTCGCGCTGAAAGCGGGCCACCGCCCCGGCCAGGTCGGGAGCCTGGCCCAGATAGCCCAGGCGGCCCAGGTGCTCGCGAGTCCAGGCCTCGGTCCTCGCGGGATCTCGAGCCGCCGCCAGAGAGTCAAAATCACGCCATAGGAAGATCGCCTGACGCGTCCACAGGCGATCGAGGTCGGCCACCGGAACCCGGAGCGGCGCTCCGGGTTCCGCCGAGACCAGGGCCTCCGAGTCCTCGAGGCGAAGCAGGGCCAGGAAGCAGGTGTCCCGGCGGGTGGGGTGGAACATCTCGAGCACCGCCGGCAGGTTCAGGAGCCGCACCTGATCGAGGTTGGTGCGCAACCACGTGCGTTCCAGGGGTTCGCCGCTCCAGAGCGCCTGGACCGCCGCGGAGGCACCGCGAAGGGAAGCCTCGCGGTCCAGGGCCAGGACCAGCGACTCCGGATCCGAGCGCCGAGAGGCCACGGCTGGGGCGGCGGTTGGCTGCGAAATCGAAGCCGCGGGGGGAGGTGGCGCGGCTCGCGAGGTCTGCCACCAGAGGCCGACGGGCAGCGCGCCCAGCGCCAGGAGCGCCGCCGCGGCCAGGCCCAGGCGGGCGAGCTGAGGGCGGCCGGTTCCGGCGCCCCGCACCTCGCGAGTCGCTTGACGCACCATGGCGGCGGTGACCACACGCACACCCTGGACATAACCAGCCAGCAGTGCGCGATCGCACAACACGTTGATGAGGCGCGGTACGCCTCCCGAGGCCGCATGGACGGCAGTCAGGGCCTCGGGCGTGAAGCTGGCCTTGCCCTCGCCGCCCGCCACCACCATCCGGTGCCGGATGTAGTCCTCGGCCTCGCGCCGGGAGAGGGAGCCCAGGTGGGCCCGGGCGGTGATGCGTTGGGCGAGCTGGCGCAGCTCCCGGCGGGCCAGCATCTCGTTCAGCTCCGACTGGCCCATCAGCACGATCTGGATCAGCTTCTCGGTGTCGGTCTCCAGGTTCGAGATCAGGCGCACCTGCTCCAGCACCTCGGCGGAGAGATCCTGGGCCTCGTCGATCAGCAGCACCACCTCGCGGCCCTCGCGGCGAGCCTGAAGCAAGAAGCGATGGAGGGCGTCGACATGGTCCTTGAGGGAGGAGCCGGTCACCGGCACGTGGAGGTCTTCCAGCGTCGAGCGCAGCAACTCCTCCGCCGTGAGGGCGGGGTAGATGACGAAGGCGGTGGCGGTGGTGGTGTCGAGGCGCGACAGGAAGCAGCGGGCCAACGTGGTCTTCCCGGTTCCCACCTCGCCGGTGATGAGGATGAACCCGCCCCGCTCGCGGCGGCCATACTCGAGATGGGCCAGGGCCTCGGTATGGCGCTCGGAGAGGTAGAGGTACTTGGGGTCCGGGGTCAGGTTGAAGGGCTTCTCGGAGAAGCCGTAGTGCGATTCATACACCGTTGCTCGCCTCGACCAAAGGACTAACGGCGCAGTTTAGCATTGGGGGCGGGGGAAGGGTCGATGATGGAGATCAGGGTGCCGGTCGGGGCCGGAGAGCTGTCGGCCTCAGTCCACGGCAGCGGCGAGACCGTCCTGCTGCTGGGTCACGGGGCGGGCGGGACGCGGAAGACGCCGTTTCTGGTCCGACTCGCGGAAGCGGTGGCGGCGTCGGGGAGGGCCGTGGTGCTCTTCAACTTCCCCTACGCCGATGCCGGGCGCCGAGCGCCGGATCGCCCCCCGGCGCTCGAAGCTGCCGTGCGCGCGGCTTGCGCCCATGCGCGGGGGGCCCTGGGGGCCAGGCGCCTGGTGCTCGGCGGCAAGTCCATGGGCGGGCGGATGGCATCTCAGGTGGTGGCCCAGGGAGAGCCGGCGGACGGCCTGCTGCTGCTGGGCTATCCCCTTCACCCGGCGGGGCGGTCCGAGAAGCTGCGGGATGCCCATCTGCCCTCGCTCCGCTGCCCGCTGCTCTTCGTTCAGGGGACCCGTGATGCCCTGGCGCGCTTCGATCTCATGGAACCGCTGGCGAGGCGGTTGGGGGCCACCCTGCACGCGGTCGAGGGGGGTGATCACTCCTTTGCGGTGCCCAAGCGGGCGGGCAGGACCGAGGGGCAGGTGGAGAGCGAGATCGCGGGGGCGATCGTTGCCTGGCTCGGCGCGCATCGGCTCTGATCCGTGGTGCCCGGAGCGGGGAACCAGGTGCTATCATCCGCCACGGTTCAGTAGCAAGGGAGGAAGCGGTGGCTGGCAACTGGTGGCCGATCGCCCGCAGCGGCGAGCTTGTGGGGTACCTGACGGAAGAGGAGTACGTGCGCCTCCTGGACGACACCATGCCCATCCGCGCCGAGCCCGGTGACGTGATCTTCTTCAAGGGCGCGCCATCGTCGAGCCTGGTGTTCGTGGTGGAGGGGGAGCTCG
>DATECU010000062.1:0-18446 GCA_035286745.1 Vicinamibacteria bacterium
AAGACCCCGCCCAGGGCACCCCCGGCCATCAGGCCGGAGGCGATCACGATCCCGCGCTCGCGGACGGCGCCGCCGCGCTCGCCCCCAATGGTCTCCGACCGCTCGTTCAGGAAGTGGGCCAGGAAACCGCCGACCAGGGCCGGGGTGTTCAGGTAGAGCGGCAGGGACAGGCCCAGGGCGAAGATGAGGGCGGGCACGCCCAGCATCTCCATGACCAGCGTAATCATGGCCCCGGCCCCGAACAGGATGTAGGCGATGGGCTGGTGGCTCATGAAGCCCTCCACCAGCGACTTCATGATGGCGGCCTGGGGAGCATCCAGCACCGCCCGCGCGTCGCCAGGTGCCGCCTCGGCGAACTGGAAGGCCCTGGCCAAGAGAGCGATGGTCACCGCTGCCGCGACGGCGGACACGATGACGCCCCAGAACTTGACCTTCTCCTGCGCCGCCGGGGTCGAACCCAGCCAGTAGCCGGTCTTGAGGTCGGTGATGGTCTGGCCGGAGACCGAAAGCGCGGTGCAGACCATGCCCGCCATCGCCATCACGAAGAACATGCCGGTGGTGCCGGAGAGACCGAAGCGCAGCAGCACCACCGAGGAGACGATGATGGTGAGCATGGTCATGCCCGAAACCGGGTTCCTGGCGGTGGTGGCGATGGCGTTGGCGGCCACCGAAGCGAAGAAGAAGGAGAAGAGCAGGGTCAGCAGCAGACCAAGCGTGGCCACCAGCAGACCGCTGCCCAGGCTGGCGAAGAAGACGCCCGCTCCCAGCGCGCTCAGGACCACACCGATCAGGATGGTCATGACCGAGATGTCTCGATCCGTGCGCTCGATCGCGCCCTCCTCGCCGTGGCGGAAGGCCCGCAGGGCGATGGAGAAGGAGCCGGCCACGATCTTCAAGGACTTGAGGATCCCGAAGATGCCGGCGGTGGCGATGGCGCCGACACCCACATAACGTTGGACGTAACCTCGAAAGATCTCGTTGGCCGACATGTCGGCAATCGCCTTGGTGGCCGGATACACCACCTCGGGCAGATGCCGGCCCACGAACCAGATGAGCGGCACCAGCACGAAGTTGGCGAGGAAGCCGCCGGCGCACAGGATCAGCGACGAGCGCAGCCCCATCACATAACCCAGACCCAGGATGAAGGCGATGGCGTCGAAGCTCAGGACTACCTTGGCGCGCTCGGCCAGGGCCTTGACCGGGGCCAGGAACTGGAAGTTGACGGTCTCCCTCCACACCTGGAAGGTGGTGACGAAAAAGTCGTAGACGCCGGAGATGGCGGTGGCCTCCAAGAGCAGGCGGGCCTGCTGGCCGCCCTTCTCCCCGGTCACCAGCACCTCGGTGATGGCGGTGGCCTCGGGGTAGGGGTACTGGCCGTGCATGTCGCGTACGAAATAGCGGCGCAGGGGGATGAGGAAGAGGACGCCCAGGCAGCCGCCAGCCAGGCAGATGAAGGTGGTTTGCACCGGGTGCGGGTCGAGCTTCAGGATGTAGAGCGCGGGCAGGGTGAAGATGGCTCCGGCCACTACCGACCCCGAGACCCCGCCGATGCCGGTGATGATGACGTTTTCGAGCACGCTCGATCGCCGCGGGTACATGCGGGCCAAGCCGATGGCCAGGATGGAGATGGGAATCGCCGCTTCCATCACCTGGCCGACCTTGAGCCCCGAGTAGGCCGAGGCCACGGTGAAGATGGCGCAGAGGAAGAGACCCCAGCCGATGGAGCGGCCGGTGACCTCGGGAAGGACGGCGGCGGCCGGCACGATGGGCTTGTAGGTCTCGCCCGGCGCCAGGGGCTTGTAGGCGTTGGGTGCCAGCGACGTCGTCTGGGGAGCGTCCATTGATCCTCCTGAGGTTTCGTCCGGCGCGTCGATCGGCTTCTCGGGAATGGCGGCGAGCCTGCACGCCGCGGTTTTGGGCCCAAGTCTAGCCCGGAACCGCCGGCTCCCCGCATGAGACATGGGGTTCAGGCGGTCGGGTGCGCTCCGACCGGGACCCGACCGGCTATTCCACGTCCTCCGGTGGGGGCTCGCGAACCAGCCGCGGCACGGGATAGGTCTGCAGGCGCTTCCAGAGGATCACCATGCTGCCGTCGGTGTCTTCACGGGTCACCTGGAACACGACGAGGACGTCCGATCTCCCGTAGTTGACCGACCGCAAGGCGTACGTTGAGCCGACCCGAGCGGCTGCTGTTCTGGCGAAGGTGTGCTTGTCCTCCACCGCGTCACGTCGGAACTTCCGGGCGGTTGCGCGCGCCTCCGCCTCGACGTTAGGTGTCTCCAGAGAGTCAAGGTATCGAACGGCGGGGTGATCGACGGTCGCCGATTCGAGTCGCACGTCGGGGAGCACGGTGAGAACGCCGTAGTCCGCGCCTCCAAAGCCGACACTGAAGGTCCCCCGGGACAGCTCGAGATCGGAGCCGGAGCCGTACTCGTGCGTCAGGTTCGAGAACGAGTAGTAGGCGCCGCCGTCTCGCAGCGCCGGATGGCCATCGAGCGCCTCCCTGGGGAGCAAGCGGACAATGCCCGTCTGCGGTTGCGCCAGAAACGCCGCGTGGGCAGCTCGATCGCTCGCGTCGGGTTCGACAAACTCCCGCATCTTCCGGTCGAGTTGTTCCGACAGGCCCTTGATCTCCCCCAGCATTCGCGCTCGGTCGCGTTGCTCGGCAAGGGCAGGCGACACCGACAGCGCCAGGGCCAGGCTAACGAAGGTCGTGCGGGCGGCGCGCGCGCTTGCCATAGACTCCACCCCCAAGAACGTCGGCTCGCGGATCTCCAACAGCGATCGGTGACGACATCATACCCCCCTCGAAGGCGATCGAGCTCACGGTTCGGGGCCCACGATCAAGCGCTGGTATGAGACATGGGGTTCATTGCCGGACGCGCGGCGGAGCCCAGAATGGAACTGAGAGCCAGGGCTCTCCGAGAGGAGGGAGCCATGCTGAACGAGAGGGTTCGGCGTGTTCTGGAGCAGAACTGGATCGAGTACGAGACGGTGCCGCACCGGGAGGCGTTCACCGCCCAGGGGGTAGCGGCGGCCACCCACGTCTCGGGATGGCAGATGGCCAAGACGCTGATCGCGCGGGACGAGAACAAGCGCTACCTGATGATCGTCCTCCCCGCCTCCTGTCGAGTGGACGTGGGCACGCTGCGCCGGGTGACCGGCCGGCCTCACCTGGAGCTGGCCACCGAGGAGGAGACGGTCTCGCTCTTCCCGGACTGCGAGATGGGCGCCATGCCGCCCTTCGGCAACCTGTATGGCCTCGAGGTGTACGTGGACGCCTGTTTCCCGCGCAACAAGCCGATCGCCTTCCAGGCCGGGAACCACCACGAGGTGGTGAAGATCGCCTACCCGGATTTCCAGTGGGCGGTCAAGCCGTTCGTCACCGAGTTCTGCCGGCACTGAGGCTGATCGCGGCACGGCACGGCAGCTGTCAGCGAACAGCGATCGGCGCTCAGCTACGGCCGGCGGCGAGGGGTTGGAGCGCGGCGTA
Organism: Vicinamibacteria bacterium; assembly: GCA_035286745.1. Lineage (GTDB taxonomy): Bacteria > Acidobacteriota > Vicinamibacteria > Fen-336 > Fen-336 > DATECU01. The sequence continues at coordinate 3,494 of DATECU010000062.1, forward strand.
CCCTGCCGAAGCTGACTGCTGATGAGGGCTGACTGCCGCGTCCCGGCCCTCGCCAGTCGCGTCCCTTGGCACCTCGATGCTCATCCCGCGGGCCGAACGGGAGCCGTCAGCGAACGGCGATCAGCGCTCAGCTACGGCAGGTCGCAAGAGGCTGCGCGTCAACGTCCGGCCGCTGCTCCTCCTCTCCCAGCCTCGTACCTCGCCGTAGCTGACGGCTGAGTGCTGTCCGCTGAATGCTACCGTCCAGCACTCAACTGCGGCTCCGCCAGCCGCGCCAGTGCCTGGCGCGAGGCCTCCTCCACGGCTGCGTGCAGGCTCTTGCCGTGCGAGTCCATGGTCACGATGGCCGGGAAGTCCTTGACCCGGAGGTGCCACATGGCCTCGGGAACGCCAAACGCCAGCAGGTCGACGCCCTCCACCGCCTCGATGCAGCGGGCGTAGTACTGGGCCGCTCCACCGATGGCCGAGAGGTAGACGGCACCGCTCTCCTGGAGGCCCGCGAGCGTCTTGGCGCCCATGCCGCCCTTGCCGATGACCGCGCGCAGGCCGAAGCGCCGGATCACCTCGGCCTGGTAGGGTTCCTCGCGGCTGCTGGTGGTGGGGCCGGCGGCGGTCATCCGCCAGCGCTCGCCGTCCTGCAGGGCGACCGGACCGCAGTGGTAGATGACGCCCCCGCCCAGATCGACCGGCGAGTCGTGGCTCATCAGGTGGTGGTGAAGGACGTCACGGCCGGTGTGGATCAAGCCTGAGAGCAGAACCACGTCGCCAACCTCGAGCCCCCGGACCTGGGCCTCGCTGAGGGGGGTCGTCAGCCGCAGCTCCCGGCCCGAGACGGGAAGGCCCTCCGTCCGCGCCATCTTCATCGCCTCGGTCTCGTCGCGGTACAACCAGCTCTTGATGGCCCCGCTGCCGGAGTCCAGCACCACTCCCATCCGGCGCACAGCCCAGCACCCGTAGGCGACGCTCACGAAGAAGCTGGCGGGCAGCCGGTTCAGCGTGCCGACCTTGCAGCCCAGAAGGGTCACCTTGCCCCCGAAGCCCATGGTGCCGATGCCCAGGGTGTTGGCTTCCTCCACGATCTCGCTTTCGAACTTGGCCAGCACCGGATCCGGGTTGCGGTCGTCCAGCGCCCGGAAGAACTGCTCCTTGGCTCCCGCCAGGCCGGAGGCCCGGTCGCCGCCGATGCATACGCCTAATGATCCTACGCTGCAGCCCTGGCCTTGGGCCTGGTGCACGGCGTGGAGGACGCACCTGCGAACCCCGGCGAGCGTGCGGTCGGCTGGACCCAAGACCGGCAGCGTGCAGGGCAGGGAGTACTGAGCGCTCATGTTCTCGCTGCCCCCGCCCTTGAGCATGAGGCGCACCTCGATGTCGTCGGAGAGCCACTGCTCGAAGTGCACGATGGGTGTGCCGGGGCCGACGTTGGTGCCGGTGTTCTTTCCGGTCAGCGGATCGACCGAGTTGGGGCGAAGGGCGCCCTCCTTGGTGGCTTGCGCCACCGCCTCGCCGATCTCTTCGGACATGCTCATCTGGTCGGCGCCCTGGGGGGCCATCACCTCGAAGAAGGGCATGCCGGTGTCCTGGCAGATGGGGCCGCACTGGGTCTTGGCCATGTCGATGTTCTGGGCGATGGTCTGAAGCGCCAGCGCCGACTGGGAGCCCGCCTTCTCGCTGGCGATGGCGTTTCCCAGCGCCCGCCTGACGTCGGACGGCAGGTTGGTCGAGGTCTCGACGATCAGCTTCTGAATGCTCTCGCGGAAGCGTTCCAAGGGCGTGCTCCTCTCGCGGAAGGCCCAGGGGTCGCGGGGACGACAGGACGAGACTAGCCGCCGGATCGCGCGCCTCGGGCAACCTGGCTCAAAGGTGCCTCAGATGGCGGGAAGAAGCGATAGGCCCGATGGTTCATGGGATCCCTCACGACGGCGGTTGCCGCTTTCCGCGCGACCTCCCCCTTCGATCTGTGCGTTCGCGTTCTTTGCCTTCAGACCGCGGAGTACCTCGTAGCGCGTGATGATGGAGATCGAGAATCTGCCGTGCTCACGCAGATAGTCCCGGGCCCTGGCGATCACAGCCGGTGCAAGAGGGTGTCGGTGTCCAGCAACGCCCTGGGCTCGGCCATCAATGATGCGTGTCAGCGAAGAACGTCCTGCGGCGCGCCATCTCTTCGACTTCGTCGACGTCGACAGCCGATAGGCCTTCGTACACGCGGGTAGCCAGGCGAAGTATGTCGTCCGGGTCGCTGCGCCCCACACGCTCGATCGTAAGGCGCACGTGTTCGCCCTCCGGAATGTCGGGGCGGTCGACCGGTTTGAACACCCCGCCCTGATAGACCGCGTCCACCGTTGCAACCACACTCACCGCCTTCCGTCTCCGCTCTGGATTCTAGCTCGAACCCGCGCCACCGAGCACCCCTGAGTCCAATCCGCAGCGCTGATCGTGTTCCCATTCACCCTTGCAATGGCCGTCAGCCCAGGTGCATGCAGTTGCGGTGGCTGACCCAGGCGCCGAGGCCGACCAGGCCGCCCCAGATCGCGCCGTGGAGGACGCTGAAGTACCAGGGCTGGACATCGATCCACCACCAGAGGGAGCCCAGACAACCGGAGATCACCGCCAGGGCCGCGTGAGCAACGGGCCGGCTCCCTCGCGCCAGCCAGAAGGCCACCGCGGCGAAGTACAGGAGAGTGACGAAGCCGAAGTACCGAAGTGGATCGAGCAAGGTGGACCCCCACCCGTCGTTGAGCGGCCAGGTCAGGCTCTTCGACCAGGGCCACTCGAACACGACGTGGCCGAGCGGAATCCACGAGAGGTAGCCTGCGGCCCAGGCCACTGGCAAGGCCGCCAGCAGACGAAGGCCCAGCGTGCGCTTGGACAAGAGCGTGCCCAGTCCCAGGGCGACCACGGCCAGCACGCCTCCGTGGATGGCACCGGCGGGGATCACCTGCCAGGTGAACGTCGGGTTCTCCTTGACGGGGACGGGAAGGCCGGCATAGCACAGCCAGGCGTTCACCGCGCCGCCGAGCGCGCCCCCGAGTCCGATCGCCAGCATCGCCCGTGATCTCATCACCCCTCCGCCTCTCCAGCCTCATGCCCAACTGAGGGCTTGTATCTGATCGCCGACTTGCCGACAGCTTAACTTAACCCCCGCGAGCCCGAGCTTGCGGGTCACCCCCTCCAGCCTCACGGCCCTGGCCGTGGCCGACTGCTGATCGCTGAACGCTGACCGCCTATCCCCCCCGCGAGCCCAAGCTTGCAGGCTGCTCCAGCCTCACCCCCGGCCGTAGCTGATCGCCAATCGCTGATCGCTGACCGCTCTTCCCCCCGCTTCCCCCTTGCGCGCGTGGGGGGGCCGCTGGCGCAGGAAGTGCGGGTGGGGCCCACCGACCGGCGGTTTGGCCCCGCTCGGGCGCCAGGAACTGGTGGCTCGTGTCTTGCACGTTTGCCCGCGGGGCCTTAGGCTTAGCCCCCGTGGACGCCAGACCTTAGAACGGAGAAGAGAACGCCCATGGCCATGAAGATCGTTGAGGAGTGCATCAGTTGCGGCGCCTGTGAGCCGGCTTGCCCGAACCAGGCCATCACCGCCGGAGACTCGATCTACTTGATCGACGCCCACAAGTGCACCGAGTGCGTCGGCGCCTTCGACAAGCCCCAGTGCATCGAGGTGTGCCCGGTCGACAACTGCATCATCCATGACCCAGAGTTCGCGGAGACCCCCGAGGAGCTGAACGCCAAGTACCAGCGGCTGCACGTCGGCGCCTAGCGTCTCTAGCTGAGAGGAATCGTGCACGAGATCCTGCAAAAGGACCTCCTGGCCCCTCGTGTGACCCGCTACCGGGTCCTCGCCCCGGAGGTGGCGCGGGCGCGGCGGGCGGGTCAGTTCGTCATCGTCAGGCCGCGGGACGATTCCGAACGCATCCCCCTCACCATCGCCGATGGCGACGCCGAGACCGTCACTCTGGTGGTGCAGGAAGTGGGCAAGACCACGGCGGTGATGGCCGACATGGAGGCCGGCGAGTCGCTGGCCGACGTGTGCGGTCCCTTGGGGGAGCCCACCCGCATCCACCAAGTGGGAACCGTGGTGGTGGTGGGTGGAGGCATCGGCATCGCCCCCGCCCATCCCATCGCCCAGGCCCACAAGGCCGCCGGCAACCACGTGATCGCCATCTTGGGCGCCCGAAGCCGCGACCTCCTCATCATGGAAGAGGAGATGCAGCGAGCCTCCCACGAAACCGTGATCATGACCGACGACGGGAGCTACGGCGAAAAGGGCTTCGTGACCACGGCCCTCAAGCGGCTGATCGACGACGGGCGCCAGATCGCCGAGGTGGTGGCCATCGGTCCCGCCATCATGATGAAGATGGTCTCGCAACTCACGCGTGACTACGGCATTCCCACCCTGGTCAGTCTCAACACCATCATGATCGACGGCACCGGTATGTGCGGCGGCTGCCGGGTCACCGTGGGGAACAAGACCAGGTTCGTGTGCGTCGACGGCCCCGAGTTCGACGGCCACCAGGTGGACTTCGATCTGATGATGCGGCGCCAGGCCATGTACAGCGAGCACGAGCGGCGGGCCTACGAGGAATACCAGCGGACCCACCGCTGCCGGCTGGATGCCCGGCTGGAGGCGGCACGCTCATGAGCGACTGGCGCGAGCGCAAGCTCAAGGAACGGCTCAAGCTCCCGCCGCAGCCCATGCCCGAGCAGCTCCCGGAAGCCCGGGTCAAGAACCAGGGTGAGGTGGCGCTCGGGCTCACCCCCGAACAGGCGATCGCCGAGGCCCAGCGCTGTCTCCAGTGCGACAAGGCCAAGTGCATTGCCGGCTGCCCGGTAGGCATCGACATTCCACGCTTCATCGCTGCGATCGCGGATGGGGATTTCGGAGCTGCCGCCGCGGCGGTGCGGGAGAAGAACCTGCTGCCGGCCATCTGCGGGCGGGTGTGCCCGCAGGAGGACCAGTGCCAGGTGGTGTGCGCGGTCACCAAGGCCCTGAAGTCGGTGGAGAAGTCGGTCTCCATCGGCCGGCTGGAGCGCTTCGTCGCCGACTGGGAGCGGGAGCGGGGAGCCATCGAGATCCCGGCTCTGCCGCCGCCTACCGGTAGACGGGTAGCGGTGGTGGGCTCCGGGCCCGCCGGCCTGACGGTGGCTGGAGACCTGATCCGGCTGGGCCACGCGGTCACCGTGTTCGAGGCCCTGCACCGGGCCGGAGGGGTGCTGATCTACGGCATTCCCGAGTTCCGGCTGCCCAAGGAGATCGTCCAGAAAGAGGTCGACTACCTGGAGCGCCTGGGAGTGGAGTTCCGCTACAACTGGGTGGTGGGGAAGACGGTGGGGCTCGCTTGCCTCCTGGACGACGGCTACGACGCCATCTTCCTGGGGACCGGCGCCGGCCTTCCCAACTTCCTGGACGTCCCCGGCGAGAACCTGTGCGGCGTCTACTCGGCTAACGAGTACCTGACGCGCACCAACCTGATGCGCGCCTTCGACTACGGGATCGCCGATACCCCGCTGGCCCAGAGCCGCCACGTCGCGGTGGTGGGCGGCGGCAACGTGGCCATGGACGGAGCCCGCATGGCCCGTCGGGTGGGCGCGGAGTCGGTCACCATCGTCTACCGGCGCTCCGAGAAGGAGATGCCGGCTCGGCTCGAAGAGGTCCACCACGCCAAGGAAGAGGGCATCGTCTTCGAGCTTCTGCAAAACCCCACCCGCATCCTGGGCGATGAGCGAGGGTGGGTGACGGGCATGGAAGTGCAGCGGATGGAGCTGGGCGAGCCCGACGCCAGCGGCCGGCGCCGGCCGGTGCCGATCGCGGGCAGCGAGCGGGTGCTGGCGGTGGACACCGTGATCATCGCCGTCGGCAACCAGCCCAACCCCCTCATCGCCAAGACGACCCCCGCGATCCGCACCACGCGCTGGGGCGGGATCGTCGTCGACCCTACGACCCAGCGCACGTCCCTGAAGGGCGTTTTCGCCGGGGGCGATGTCGTGTTGGGAGCGGCCACGGTGATCCTTGCCATGGGCGAGGGGCGTCGTGCCGCCCAGGCCATACATCAGTACCTCGAAGACGAGGATTGGACGGGAGCGCCCGAGCCGGCGGCGCTGCTGGAGCATGCGGTCCAGAACGCCTGACCCGACCGGGTCCGCACTTTTTCTGCTGCAAGGCTGTTCGTTCTAGCCTAACTGGAGGGAACCAGTCATGAAGGAATACGTCGCCTCGCTGATGGCCGAGGTGAAAGCCAAGAACCCTGCCGAACCCGAGTTTCACCAGGCCGTCCAGGAGGTGGCCGAGTCGTTGGCCCTGGTCCTGGAGCGCCACCCGGAGTACCGGCACGCCCGGGTGCTGGAGCGGATCATCGAGCCGGAGCGAGTCATGATGTTCCGGGTACCCTGGCTCGACGATCAGGGCCGGGTGCAGATCAACCGCGGTTTCCGCATCGAGATGAACAGCGCCATCGGTCCCTACAAGGGCGGGCTGCGCTTTCACCCCTCGGTCAACCTGGGCATCCTGAAGTTCCTGGCCTTCGAGCAGGTCTTCAAGAACTCGCTGACCACGCTGCCCATGGGCGGCGGCAAGGGCGGCAGCGACTTCGACCCCAAGGGCAAGAGCGACAACGAGGTCATGAAGTTCTGCCAGAGCTTCATGAGCGAGTTGGCGCGCCACATCGGCCCCAACACCGACGTGCCGGCGGGGGACATCGGCGTGGGCGGTCGCGAAATCGGCTTCCTGTTCGGCCAGTACAAGAGGCTCCGGAACGAGTTCACCGGGGTGCTGACCGGCAAGGGCCTGAACTGGGGCGGTTCGCTGATCCGGCCCGAGGCCACCGGCTACGGCTGCGTCTACTTCGCCGCCGAGATGCTGGCCACTCGCAAGCAGACCCTGGAGGGCAAGAAGTGCCTGGTCTCCGGGAGCGGCAACGTGTCCCAGTACACCATCGAGAAGCTGCTCGCCCTGGGGGCCAAGCCGCTCACCGTTTCCGACTCCGCGGGCTACATCTACGACGAGGCGGGCATCGACAAGGACAAGCTGGCCTTCATGATGGACCTCAAGAACGTGAAGCGCGGCCGCATCAAGGAGTACGCCGACAAGTACAAGAGCGCGGTCTACACGCCGGTCGACGCCAAGCTCGACTACAACCCGCTCTGGAACCACAAGGCCGACTGCGCCTTCCCCAGCGCGACCCAGAACGAGATTGGCGGCAAGGACGCGGCCAACCTGCTGAAGAACGGCGTGTACGTGATCGGCGAGGGCGCCAACATGCCGACCACCATCGAGGGCGTCAACAAGTTCCTGGACGCCAAGATCCTGTACGGCCCCGGCAAGGCCGCCAACGCCGGCGGCGTGGCCACCTCCGGCCTCGAGATGTCCCAGAACAGCATGCGTTATTCGTGGACCCGGGAAGAGGTCGACAACCGGCTGCACCTCATCATGAAGAGCATCCACAAGGCCTGCGTGGAGACCGCCGACCGCTTCGGTTGCCCCGGCAACTACGTGAACGGCGCCAACATCGCCGGCTTCCTGAAGGTCGCCGACGCCATGCTCGACCAGGGTCTGGTGTAGCTTCCCCCTTTCCGACCCGGCGCCCCCGAACGCGGGGCGCCGGGCGTATCCTTCCCGTAGACCATCATGACCAGCGCTGGGGCCAGGGGGCGGTTTCGTCCGGGGAGGGTCCACGACTTCCACGACCTGATGCAGCACCGGGTCATGGACGTGCTGCTGGTCGCCAGCCCCTACGACTCCTTTCTGCTGGAAGAGGCCGGCGAGCTCTCCGAGCGGATGCTGGGGGAGTTCCGGAACCTCGACCTCCACTACGGCCCGGGCCTCACCCGCGTCTCGACCGGGGCCGAGGCGCTGGCGGTGGTCAAGCAGCAGCGCCGCTTCAACCTCATCCTCACCACCGTCCACGTGGGCGACATGAACGCCGCCGAGCTGGCGCGCCGGGTGCGCCAGGAAGGGCTGGACACGCCGGTGGTGCTGCTCGCCTACGACAACCGCGAGCTCAAGGACTTCGTGGCCCGGCGCGACGTGTCCGCGCTCGACCGCTCCTTCCTCTGGCAGGGCGACGCCCGCATCCTGCTCGCCATCGTCAAGTACGTCGAGGACAAGCTGAACGCGGCCCACGACACCGCCACCGGCGGCGTCCAGGTGATCCTGCTGGTCGAGGACAACGTCCGCTTCTACTCTTCCTTCCTGCCCACCATCTATGCCGAGCTGCTCACCCAGTCCCAGCGCTTGATCTCCGAGGGCATGAACCTGGCCGACAAGATCCTGCGCATGCGGGCCCGGCCCAAGATCCTACTCTGCGGCACCTTCGAGGAGGCCTGGGCCGCTTTCGAAGCCTATCGTGAGGTGCTGCTGGGCGTGATCTCCGACATCGAGTTCCCCCGGGACGGCCGGAACTGCCGTGACGCGGGGATCGAGCTGGCCCGCTCGATCCGCGGCCCCTGGCCCGACGTGCCGGTCCTGCTCCAGTCCTCACGGCCGCAGAACGAGGCTCTGGCGCGGGAGGCGGGCGCCGACTTCCTGCTCAAGGGCTCGCCCCTCTTGCTGCACGACCTGCGGCGCTTCATGACCACCAACTTCGGCTTCGGCGACTTCGTGTTCCGCCTGCCCGATCGGACCGAGGTGGGACGCGCGTCGGACCTCAGGGGGCTGGAAGAGGCCCTTCGCGCGGTGCCGGCGGCCAGCGTTGCCTACCACGCCCAACGAAACCACTTCTCGAAGTGGCTGAAGGCTCGCACCGAGTTCGCGCTGGCCCACGACCTCCGGCCTCGCAAGGTCTCGGACTTCAAGACGGTGGAGGATCTGCGGCAAAACCTGATCGGCTCCATCGCCGACTATCGCCGGGAGCGCGGCCACGTGGTGGTCGCCGACTTCGATCGGCATACGTTTGACGCCAGCGGCGACTTCTACCGCATCGGCGGCGGCAGTCTGGGCGGCAAGGCCCGTGGTCTCACCTTCGCGCGCCGCCTCCTGGCCGAGTGGCGGATCAACCAGGGGCGGGACAAGGTGCAGGTGGCGGTACCGCCCTCGGCGGTGGTGGGCACCGACGTCTTCGACCGCTTCCTGGACGACAACGACCTCCGCGATTTCGCCATCGCCGAGGAGGACGACGCCGTCATCCTCCGCCGCTTCGCCGAGGCCCCCTTCCCCGGGGAGACCCGGCGCGACCTCGCCGCCTACCTGGAGCGGGTCCGCTATCCCCTGGCCGTGCGCTCCTCGAGCATCCTGGAAGACTCGCAGTACCAGCCCTTCACCGGCGTGTACGAGACCTACATGCTGGCCAACAACCACCCCTTCCTCGACGTGCGCCTCGACCAGCTCGTCCTGGCCGTCAAACGCGTCTACGCTTCCACCTTCTCCCGCCACGCCAAGGCCTACCTCCGGGCCACCCCCTACCGGCTGGAGGAGGAGAAGATGGCGGTTCTGCTGCAGAAGATCGTGGGCGCGGCCCACGGCAGCCGCTTCTATCCCGACTTCGCCGGTGTGGTGCGCTCGCATAACTTCTACCCGGCGGCCCCGCTCAAGGCCGACGACGGCATCGCCGCGGTCAGCCTGGGCCTGGGCCGCACCGTGGTGGAGGGCGGCAACTGCCTGCGCTTCAGCCCTCGTTATCCGCGCCATCTTATCCAGTTCTCGTCGGTGGCCGACATCCTGAGAAACACCCAACGCGACTTCTGGGCTCTTGACCTGGGCGGAGACGGCCCCGACGGGGTGCTGATGAGCGAGACCCGGTACAGCCTGGAAGACGCCGAAGCCGACGGCACGCTGGCGGCCCTGGGCTCCACCTACTCCGCCGAGAACGACGCCATCTACGACGGCATTTCGCGGGCCGGCCTCCGGGTCGTCAGCTTCGCCTCCGTCCTCAAGCATGGCGCCTTTCCCCTGGCCGAGATCCTGGAGCACCTGATGGAGATGGGGCGCTGGGGCGTCAACGCTCCGGTGGAGCTGGAGTTCGCCGTCAACCTCTCGGTGCCGCCGGGCGCGCCCAAGGAGTTCGGCTTCTTGCAGATGCGACCGCTCGCCCTCTCTCGCGAGACCGAGGAACTGGAGCTGGGCGAGGTGGCGCCCGAGAACCTCATCTGCCGCAGCGCGCACGTCCTCGGAAACGGGAAGACCGAGGTCCACGACCTGGTGGTGGTGGACTTCCATCGCTTCGACCGAGCCCAGAGCCCGGAGACCGCGCAGGCCGTGGCCCGCTTCAACGCCGAGCTGCTGGCCTCCGGCACCCCTTACGTCCTGGTCGGCGTGGGCCGCTGGGGGTCCCGGGACCCGTGGTTAGGCATTCCGGTGGCCTGGGACCAGATCTCGGGCGCGCGGGTCATCGTGGAAGCCGGCTTCAAGGACTTCAAGGTCACTCCCTCGCAGGGCAGCCACTTCTTCCAGAACCTGACCTCGTTCAACGTCGGCTACTTCACCGTCAACCCCGACGCCGGCGACGGCTTCGTGGACTGGGACTTCCTGGCTGGCCAGCCCGCGGCCGGCGAGTCCGCATGCGTCAGGCACCTGCGTTTCCCGCGCCCGGTGATGATCAAGATGAACGGCAAGGCCAACCAGGGCGTGATCGTCAAGCCCGACCTTGGCTGAGAACGGCCACGGCCACCACCGGGACACCAGGGCAGCGGCATCATTCGCCAGCGACCGTCGGATGGCGCTACGATACCTCCCTGGAGGTGGCTCTTGAAGCTCAAGGTGGTGCTGGAACCCAGTGAGGAGGGGGGGTACACCGCCTCTGTGCCTGCCCTCCCCGGGTGCATCAGCGAGGGGGACACAATGGAGGAGGCCGTCGCCAACATCCGGGAGGCCATCGAGCTCTACCTTGAGCCTCAGGACGCGGACCCGGTTGGCAGGGAGGGTGTGGAGATCCTCGAGCTGACGGTGTGAGCAAGGTCCCGTCCCTCAACTACGCGGAAATCCTGTCCGCTCTTGAAAGGGACGGATGGAGTGCGGTGAGGCAGAAAGGAAGCCACATTCGTCTTGAGAAGAGACTGCCCACCGGACTCCTCAAGCTGACCGTGCCTGCTCACAAGCCGGTGAAGCGGTCCACGCTGGCGCACATCCTGAAGCAGGCCCGGCTGACTCCAGCGAGATTCCTCGATCTGTTGGGGTAGCTGCCCGCCCTTCTCCCGTGGCTCGTTGCGGTCCCTTCGTGACGGCCGCGCGAGCAGGCAAGCAGGCTGGAGCGCGGGATACTCCCTCTCAGGCGGGCCGAGCGAGGCAAGCCCACGGGTCCTCAATGAGCCAGCGTGCCTTCTCGTCTCCGGTCCTGACCGCCACCGCCGCAGGGGCGCAGGGGCGGGGGAGGGCCTGGCGACTGACCGCTGGTCGCTGTTTGCCCCTCGCTTGCGCCTTCCTGCGTCACGTTCCCCGTGAACGCCGAGGCCCGATTGCGTGGGCTTCCTATCCACTGTGGTATCCTCCGGGCGGTCGTCCCCAACCCATGGCTACGCCGGCTCGCCGCCCCGCCGCCGTCCGCCGAATGCCGGACACCCGGCCGCCCGTTCGTCGCTTCCATTGGGTCATGTCTCGGCTCAAGGCCGGCCTCCCGCTCATTGCCGCGGACCTGGCCCGCGAGGGCGGGGTTACGGTCCGCACCGCTCACCGCGACCTCGCCTTCCTCCGCGACCAGCTTCATGCCCCTATCGAGTTCGATCGCCAGCGGCTGAGCTACTTCCTGACCGACACCTCCTTCACCCTCCCCCTCATCAGCTTCACGCAAGGGGAGCTGCTGGCCCTCTTCTTCGCGGAGAAGGTGGCGCGCCAGTATCGCGGCACGCCTTACGAGGCCGACCTGCTCGACGGCATCCGGCGGATCACCGCCGAGCTGCCCGAGCAGGTCCAGGTCGACCTCAGCACTCTGGACGGCTTCCTGAGCCTCGACCTGGGACCGCTGATTGCGCCCGACGTCGAGGCCTTCCGCTGCGTGGTTCGGGCTCTCGGCGAGCGCCGCCGGCTGCGTATTCGGTACACCAGCCTCAGCCAGGACCGCACCGCCGACCGCACCGTCGATCCCTACCGCGTCTACAACCTGCGTGGCGACTGGTACCTGGCCGCTTTCGACCCCCGGCACGGTCAGGTCCGCGACTTTGCACTTCACCGCATCCGTTCGGCGAGCGTGATCGATGAACGCTACGAGATCGACCCCGACTTCCGGTTCGAGGACTACTCGGCCGGCGCCTTCAGCATCGAGAAGGGGACCCGGCCGGTCACCGTGGCCGTGCGTTTTGCGCCGAGGCAAGCCCGCTGGATCCGCGAGCGCAAGTGGCACCCCTCCGCCCGGATCCAGGACCGCAAGGACGGCGGCTGCGTCCTGAAGATGGAAGTCACCGGTCTCGGCGAGGTCAGGCGTTGGGTCATGCAGTTCGGCGCCGAAGCCGAGGTCTTGCAGCCCGCATCCCTCCGGCGCGAGGTCGCCGCCGAGCTGCGTGCCTCGCTGCGGTCCTACGCCACCGACTCGGCGGGCCTCACCGTTTCCGGCCCGCGCACCCGCGGGGGCAGGCGGGGGGGGCCGGTTCGAGCGAGGGAGGTATGAGGTTGGCGTTGCGGGCGCGGTCCCCATCCAAAAGGAAGGGGCGCCGCTGGTGTGGGCTACCCGCCCTCGGCCCAGAGCGGCGCGAGGTCCAGCTCGACCGCATCGAACGGCTCGGCGCGCACCTGGGTGGCGCCTTCATGTGTGGCGAGCAGCAGCCACTTCCCCTCGGTCAGCCGATACGCCTCGAGGGTTCGTGCCACTGGGCCCAACAGCCAGAGGTGCGAGACGCCTTCGCGGGCATACACCGGCATCTTCTTGGCACGGTCCAGCCGCTCCGTGCCCGCCGAAAGCACCTCGCACACCCAATCCGGAGCCAGCGTGAAGGCGGGCGTGTCCGGGAACTCCGGCATCCGCTCCCGCCGCCACCCGGCCACGTCTGGCACCAGCACGTCCTGGCCCAGGTGAAGCTCCGGTTCGAACAGGATCCACCAGCCGCCGGGCCCGCCGCGGCCACGATCGAAGGGCGCGCCCAACTCCCAGCCGAGAACCGACTTGGCCAGCGCCTGCCGAGACGCCGGACGTGGGGACACGTGCAGGTCGCCGTCGACGATCTCGGCCACGCGATGGTCGGGGACTCGCAGGAGGTCGTCGTAGGTGGCACGGCGCCTCACAGGCGAGCCCATCGGCCAAGGCTAGCACCACCGGCCCGACCGGCCGAGGAACGCGTTCGGAAAAAGTTCGGCCGACGTTCTCTATGACAGCAGGTGTCAGTGTGCCTGTGACAGGCTGATCCCAGTGGAGGCGCCCGGATGGAGCGGCTGATGCGGATCCTCGACACACCGGAGATGCCTGACGCGCTCCGCCCTGTGTCTGGCGGCCAGTCCCCGGGTGCGGGGTGGCGGTCGGCTCCGCGCGAGCCATGGCCCCGGTCGGTGTTCGGCGAGTGGCTGCTCCTGCGCCTGGCCCAAGGGCTGGGCGGGCGCCTGAGCCTGGACTCGACGCAAACCGAGGACATCACACGGGCGGTGCGCGGCGCGCTTCTGCACCACGCCGCCGACCCTCCGCCCGCCGCGCTCTCCGGCCACCAGCCGGATGGGCGCCCCCTGGAGGGCCCACACATCGCCTGCCTGGCCCTGCCCGACGTGGACCCCGGCCAGTCCCGCGCGGCTCCGCTTGGCGTGGCCATCCTCCTGCCCCGCGACGTCGATGCCGCCAGCCGCCAAGCCGTCCTGCGTGCCCTTGGCGGATGGGAGCGCAGCGGCCTGCGTCTCCTCCTCGGTCGCGCTGGCGCAGCCCGGCTCGCGCGGATCGCCAGAGGCGACGGCAGCGGCGCGCTCGATCCGTCCACCTGGACCGGCCCTTCGTCCCGTTGGGCCTCGGTCACCCCCGTCGCCCTCGACCGCAACCCCGGCGACCTCTTCGCCCGCGATCCGGCGACCGCCGCTCAAGCCGTTCGGCGCGCTCAGCAGACGGTCGCGCTGGCCTGCGAGCAGATCGGCCTCCCGCGCCCGGCCTCGGTCGAGGTCATGCCGCGCTCGCCGATCGACGGCGTACCGCCAGCGGCCCGCTTCATGCCGTTCCCCCGCACCGGCCGGGCCTTCAAGCGCGTGTGCGTCCACGTCGACCTGCGCTTCGATCAGCCCGTCTGTGGCCCTGTCCTGCTGGGCGTGGGCCGCTACTTCGGCCTGGGCCTCTGCCGGCCCTGGGGGGAGGCGTGTTCATGAGCGCTCGCGCCCCAAGCAGCCGCACTGGGGAGCTGTTGCGAGTTCATCGTCCTGGCGGCGTTCGCGTTCGATTCGGGGCCCAGCATGACATTCGATGACTTCGACTCGAACTTCCAGCTCCTGACTGGCCATGGACCGTTCCCCTGGCAGCGGGCGTTGTTCGGCGAACTCCTGCACACGCGATTCCCGGCGACCTGCGACATTCCGACTGGTCTCGGCAAGACCTCGATCATGGCGATTTGGCTCCTGGCGTTGGCCCATCATGCCCGCGCCTGCACGGCGGACGGCTTTCCGCGCCGACTGGCCCATGTGGTCAACCGCAGAACGGTCGTAGATCAGGCGACCCGCGAAGCAGGGCAGATGCGGGAAGCACTCGCCGCCAAGCCGGGGCTCAGGTCGGTGGCCGACGACTTGCAATCGCTCGCCCTTCCATCCTCCGACACCCCGTTGGCGATCAGCACGCTGCGCGGCCAGTTCGCAGACAACGCCGAGTGGCGAAACGACCCGGCGCGTCCGGCCGTGATCGTCGGCACTGTGGACATGATCGGCAGCCGGCTACTGTTCGCCGGGTACGCCTGCGGCTTCAAGTCCCGCCCGCTACATGCCGGCTTCCTCGGCCAGGACACGCTGCTGGTCCACGACGAGGCCCACCTGGAGCCTGCGTTCCAAGAACTGATCACCGCGATCGAATCCGAGCAACGCCGATGCCGCGAGGGCGGGGCCCAGGCTGACTTCCGCGGGTTCCGGGTCATGGCGCTGACG